>JALVEB010000001.1 GCA_027008705.1 Sedimenticola sp.
CACCACCCTCTATGGCGACGCCTTTCTCAGCCATACGCAAAAGCTTCGCAGCGCATTTGGGCTGGGCTTCAAGCGCGGGCACGACGCGCGAGGCGCTTCCGGCATCATCAATCTGTCGCAGCGTCCCAATACCTGGAACCGTTGGTCGTTTCGCGCGGAAGGTTTGTATGGTCGGAAGATCGCGAAGGCGCAGGTCGGCCTGCGCTGGGAAGCCGATCGGCAGCGTTATCTGAACAACGAGCAGGATTACCGCGATTACAATCAGTGGCGTCTGACCGGTCTGTTCGTCTATAACCTGGGTGCGAAAACCCAACTGTTCTTCGAGCCGAGCTATGAGGTGCGCGATTATCTGCGTTCATTCGACAATACCTTCGCCGAGCTGGACAATGATACGGCGCATTATTTGTTGGGTTTCTCGTGGGACATGAGCTCGAAGACCACCGGCGTGTTCAAGATCGGCTATTTCGACCGGAACTACGATTCCGGTCGTTATGAAGATGGAAACGGCTTGGCTGTTTCCGCCGATCTGACATGGAAACCGAAGACCTACAGCACGGTGAATCTCGTATTGTCGCGCGATATCAATGACGCAACCCAGACGGCGGCTACCAACTATGTCTCGACTCTGGCGAAGTTGAGCTGGGTACACGAGCTGCCGCGCTTCAAAACCCTGGAGATCGGTGTCAGCTACCAGAACGATGACTATAATGTGCGTCGGGAGGATGATATCTACGGCTTCAATATCGGCTTCAGCCAGTCATTGAGCCGGCGCCTTTCGGTTGGCATCCGCTATGATTTCGATCATCGGAATTCCAATCTGGAATCGAACGACTACCGGGACAACCGGGTGACGATCGGGGTCAAGTATCTGATGCGTTGAGTCTTCAGGCATCCTGATCGAAGCGTCTGTATCGCACGCCAGCTGAATCGCCAAATCTATCCTTGAGGGAGCGGAGCATGGCACAACGTTTGCCTCGATGTTCGATTTTCTGCTTGCTGTTATCGCTGGTCTTGATGGGCGCATCGATGGCTGCAAGCCATTCGAGCGGCGGTGACAAGGACTATCGTATCGCGCCGGAGGACGTTCTTTCCGTTTCGGTTTTCGATGAGCCGGATCTAAGCGTCGAAGAAGCCCGGGTTTCGGTCAACGGAACCATCTCACTGCCATTGATCGGCCCGATCCATGTGGCCGGAATGACAACCAGGCAGGTCGCCGCGAAGATCCGTGAATTGCTGGCGGATGGCTATCTGAAGAATCCACGGGTTGGGGTTTCAGTTGTCGAGTACCGCTTCGTCTATGTGAGCGGCGCCGTGAAACAGCCGGGCGGGTACAACTACCAGGACGGCTTGACGGTGCAGCGTGCCATCGTGTTGGCGGGAGGCCTCGACGAACGAGCCTCGGAAGATAAGATCACGATTACGCACGAGGGGGATGAGGATCACCCGGTGCGGGTGGATATGAACGATCTCGTGCGTCCCGGCGATGTGATTCATGTCGGTGAGAGTTTCTTTTGAGCCGATTGGCGCGGTCGTGCGGAGGTGGGTTCGCCAGACTTCATCCCTGGCGTGGGGCTCCGGGCGGGCGTGAGTCCGTATCCGGCGGGTTGTTGCCGATCGCGGGAGATGGATGCGCTAGACTTCCCGTGGCCCGATCGTCTCTCTCCCTCCATTCTTGTTCACTTCCACAGGCGAGTTCCCGTTGAATACCTTCCCGGATTCCAAGTCTCCCGTGCCCGTCGAGCCGCCGCGACTGCTGGGTGGCGTGGTGGAAACCCTGGATTTGAGGCGCTATATCCGGGTTCTGCGCCAGTATAAATGGAGTATCGTCGGTATCGGCTTGTTGTTTGCGCTGATCGGTGTCGTGGTTTCCTTGTTGATGACACCGCAGTATCGCGCCGAGGTCGATCTGCTCGCGGATCCCTCTCAAACCAGTGTCGCTGACGGAGCGCAACCGGTCAGCACGGCGATGCTGTGGCTGTTCTATGAGACCCAGAAGGATATCCTGGGGAGTCGCCGGATTGCGCTTTCGGTGGTGGACAAGCTCAATCTGGTCGAGCGTGAGCGGCGTGAAAAAGCCAGGAAACATGCAAGCGCGTTGGATTTGGTGAGAAAATGGAGCGACTTCGAGTGGAAGCTGTGGCTGCCCGATGCCTGGCGCGACAAGCTCAACGATGCTGAGGCGCAAGACCTTGAAGCGCGGGATCCGCGGCTGCTGCTGGCGGATCGTTTGCGCAAGGCGCTGGAGATCCGCACTGAGAAGAACAGCCAGATCATCTCTGTCGCCTACCTCGACCGGGATCCCAAGCTGGCCGCCGATGTCGCCAATGCCGTCGCCGATGCCTATATCGAATTCGGACTGGCTTCCCGCCTGGAGACGATCAAGCAGCAGACGCAATGGTTGAACGAGCAGCTGGCCGGGTTGAAGGAAAAGCTGCACCGTTCCGAGGAACGTCTCCAGCGGTACCAGCGGGAACAAGGGCTGATCGATTCCGAAAATCAGCAGAAGCTGATCTCCACCGAACTCGGTAGTCTGTCGAGCGAGCTGGTTCGCGCGCAGACCAAGCGCAGCGAAGCCGAGGTGCGCTATCGGCAAGTCGAGAAGATCCGCCGCAGCGGCGGCGATGTGGGTACCCTGGCGAGCGTGCTGCACAGCCCCCTGATTACCCGGCTGAAAAGCAAGCAGTCGGAACTCTATCGCAAGGTTTCCGAGTTGTCCGAGCGTTACGGCAAGAAGCACCCCAAGATGATTGCCGCGAAATCCGAACTGAAGGAGGCGACCCGGGTTCTCAATCGGGCGATCGACAAGGTGGTCGGAGGTTTGAAGCAGGAGTATGAGATCGCGCGCTCCAATGAGCGCCGCATCCGTGGCATGATGGCCGCGCGCAAGCGGGCCATCCGTGAGATCAAGGGAAAGAGTTTTGATTTGACCCAGTACGAACGCGAGGTCGAGAACGATCGCCTGGTGTATGAAAGCTTCTTGAACAAGTTCAAGGAGATGGATGTGACCGGCGACTACGATGGGTCGAATATCAAGATCGTCGACCGCGCGATCGTGCCGCACAAGCGGTATCGCCCGAAACGCACCTTGATGACCCTGGGTTTTCTCGTCGTCGGTTTGTTGTTCGGTACCATCGTCGCTTTTCTTCGGGACCGCCTCGACAGCCGCTTTACCTTGCTGGAGCAGGCGGAAGAGAGTCTGGATCTTCCTGGACTCGGCGTGGTGCCTACGGTCAAGCCGCGCCGTCGCGACCCGGATGTGGGTGTATGGTACCGGGCCAACCCGGGTTCGCCCTTTGCCGAGGCGATCAACCATATTCGTACCGGCATCCTGTTTTCCAATATCGATTCTCCTCCGCGCATCGTGATGGTGACCTCGGCGTTGCCGGGAGAGGGGAAGACGACGCTGGCGAACAACCTTGCGCTGGCCTTCGCCCAGCTGGACAAGACCTTGTTGATCGAATGTGACTTGCGTCGCCCACGCGCGCGCCAACTTCACGGCCTGGAAACAGAAACCGGCCTGACTGATTTGCTGCGCGATCCCTCATTAGCTGATGTGGCGATCCACAAGCCGTATGAGGAACTGGATTTTCATGTATTGCCGGCCGGAGAGAAAACGCCGAACCCGCTGGAATTGCTGTCTTCCGATGCCTTCGCCCAGTTGCTGTTGCGCCTGCGCGGTGAATATGCCCATGTACTGCTCGATGCGCCGCCGGTATTGCCGGTAAGCGATGGCGTGGTGCTCGGACATCGTGCCGATGGGGTGTTGTTGGCGATTCGCGCCCAGGATACGACGGAGAAGGCCGCGCGTGATGCGTTGCGGCGCTTGCGCGGCGCGCACATCCAGCCATTGGGTGTCGTGCTGACCCAGGCGCATGCCAAGAAGATGGCCTACTATGGCAGCCAGTATTACGCCGATTACTCCTACTACGGCGACAAGGCGTACTATTGAGCCGATTGTGTCGGCAGGCGATCGGGAGGCGCGGGCGCTTGCTCGGTACTCAGGCGCTGGGAAGCATCGAATGAATGCGCCGGAGAAGGTCGCTGGATCCCCGGCCCAGCCGTCTGCCCGGCTGGTGATGTTGATCTGCTGGTGGTTGTTGCGGTTGCAGTGGCGTCGTCGGGAGAGCATTCCGCTCCTGTTGGAACGGATGGCGGGATGGGCTTCCTTCTCTTCCTCTCCCGAACCCGAGGCGGTGGCGGGCGCCTTGCGCCGGGTTTTCCGTGTTGCGCGCCGTGTCCCGGGGTTATGGAGCAGCTGTATTCCACGAGCCCTGATCGCGGCCGCCTTGCTGCGTGGGCGTAGCGGGGCGGTGTTGCGGATCGGTCTTTCCCGACGTCCGGGCGCCGATGGCCATGCCTGGTTCTGTATCGGTGAACGCGTGCTGTTGCCGGAGGACCGGGAATGGCTGGCGCGCGAACCTCATGTCGTGGCCGAATCCTTGCCGCTGGGGCCGTAGCTGTCCGCGCTTTGCCGGCGCTTTCTTCGCTCATTCACCGCCGTCATGGCATCATGCCGCATGCTCGCTTGAATGAGCTGCTACCATACTTGTCGTCCACGAATTTTCGGCCAATACGACCGCTCCTCGTACCCGTGGGCGTCGTTGCGGACACTCGCCATGGAATGAGCCATGACTCGTTTCCGCGCCTGGCCCGCTGGCGCGAGGAAGGGGCTCGAAGATTCATGGGCGACGAGTATATGTGTTCGATCCATTGAGAGGAAGCTGCCGTGAAAGATGTTCCGACAACGCTGCTGGGGTTTTCGCGGCGGCTGAGCGAAGGAGAGTTGTGTCTGACGGAGATGGGCGACGGTAGTGGCGTGATACTCGATCTGGAGGGTCACCAGGTGCTGACCTTGAACGCCAGCGGCGTCGTGTTGGTCAATGCGATAGCCTCTGGTGTGTTGGGGCTGGAGGATCTCGTCTCCGTTTTGCGCGCGCGATTCCATGTCGATCGGGATACCGCGGAGCATGATGTGCAGGAGTTTCTCGAGGAGTTGGGCGGTTATGTTTGATCGCCGCGCCCGATGGTGGCTCGTGCTGCTTTTGATGGGATGGCCTTATCTGGTGTGTGCGGACCCAGTGGTTCTGGGTATCGGCGCGATGCGCTGCCAGGATTTTCTGGAAACCGAACGCGTGGCCGGGCGCGGCGAAGTATCGGCGGTGGCGCGGCGGATTCGCTATCGCAGTTGGCTGGCCGGGTTTGCCTCCGGTCTGTCGTTGGCGAGTGGCGAGGATGTGTTGCGTGGCGTGCCGCTCGAGGGGGTGTTACGCCAGCTTCGCTACCGATGCGAAAAGCATCCGGGCCGCGCGATCGCGGAAGCCGCGACCGGGCTGCTCGCCGGGATCAGCCGCTTGCCGCCGCTGATGGAACGAGACTGATCCATCGCCGGCCGCCCGGACGCTGTGGGTCAGTTCAGCAGTGCGAGAAAGAACGGCCCCCAGGCCAGCAGGATCAGCGCCGCGCCGCCGAGGCTGGTCCAAAGTCGGCGGCCGAATGGTCCCGTCGTTTCGCCTTGATGCGCATCCACGGCAAACAGTTTGTTCATCAGCGCATCGAGCAGCAGTACGAAGAACATCAATACGGCCAGAGGAGGGGTAACGGCCGAGACCGTGGCGCGCCAACCCGCTTCGGCGCCGTTGTCCGCGAGGAAGGCAAATGGAAGCAGCGACAGCGTCGCCAGATAGAGGGTAAGGCGGATCGGTCCGAAGACCTTGAGGAGCGATGACATGGGCAACGATGCTGACGGGAAATTGCTGTTATTATCCCGCTCGTCGTGGCGCGCGGCAATGGGGCGTTGTGACTGGCGTCTCCCCATTTTTTCATCTCATTGCCCCCAGTAATCCGGGCGCATCAGCGAACAGGTCGGGTGGTGGTGGCGCGGTGGCTCCCGAATGCCGCCTGCGGCGCAACCAGGGGTGGAAGATGACCCGGGCTGCGCTGAACAGGTGTTGCCAGCCGGCCAACAGGCTGTAGAACGGGAAGATCGGAGATTTCCGGGATTTCTGGCGCCGGGCTTTCTCCAGCAGTTTGCCGCCTTCTTCCTGATAGGATGCCAGTAAGGCCCAAGCCAGACTCGCCAGCGCCACCAGGTTCTGCAACGTGGTGAAACGCCGTGCCTGCACGCCCTCCAGATCAAATCCCTGCTTGGTGAAGCGGTAGCCTTCCTCGCAGGCCCAACGGTCCAGGTAACTGTGAATCAATCGCTCTCCCTGACGGCGTCCCCGCACTG
>JALVEB010000002.1 GCA_027008705.1 Sedimenticola sp.
CGCGCCAAGCGCGGCGGCGCGCCCAGGATCACCGGCATCGCGCGCCTTGTTGATCTCGCGCGTCAGCTCGAACAGGGCGGCCAATGCCTCGGGGGTATTGAAATCATCCTGCATCGCGGCATGAAAACGCGCCACGATCTCTTCTCCCCCGGCCGCCTCGGCCTCTGGCAGGCCGCGCAACGCGGTGTAGAAACGTCCCAGCGCGGCGCGCGCGTTGTCCAGGTGGGCGTCGTCGTAATGCAACGGGCTGCGGTACTGGCTGGTCATGATGAAGTAGCGCACGGTCTCGGCATCGTAACGCTCCAGGATCTCGCGCACG
Organism: Sedimenticola sp.; assembly: GCA_027008705.1. Taxonomy (GTDB): domain Bacteria; phylum Pseudomonadota; class Gammaproteobacteria; order Chromatiales; family Chromatiaceae; genus JALSSX01. The sequence goes on from JALVEB010000002.1 coordinate 320, forward strand.
GTGAAGAAGTTACCCAGCGATTTCGACATCTTCTCGTCGTTGATGCGCACGAAACCGTTGTGCATCCAGTAGTTGACGAAGGTCTCGCAGGTGGCGCCCTCGGATTGGGCGATCTCGTTCTCATGGTGGGGAAAGGTCAGATCCGCGCCGCCGCCGTGGATATCGAAATGGTTGCCCAGCTCGGCGGTGGACATCGCCGAGCATTCGATGTGCCAGCCGGGCCGGCCCGGCCCCCAGGGTGACTCCCAGCTCGGCTCGCCGGGCTTGGCGGCCTTCCACAGGGCGAAATCGAGTGGATCGCGCTTGTCTTCATCGACGGCGACGCGCGCGCCGGCCCGCAGGTCCTCCAGGCTCTTGCCGGAGAGCCGCCCATAGCCGGGAAAGCTGCCCACGGCATAGTAGACATCTCCGTTGGCGGCCACATAGGCATGGTCGTTGTCGAGCAGGCGCTGGATCATGCCCAGGATCTCGTCGATGTGCGCGGTGGCGCGCGGCTCGGCATCCGGGCGCAGCACGCCGAGGGCGTCGGCGTCTTCGTGCATCGCATCGATGAAACGCTGGGTCAGCGCGCCGATCGGTTCGCCGAGTTCGTTGGCGCGCTGGATGATCTTGTCATCGATATCGGTGATATTACGCACATAGGTGACCTCGTAGCCAAGCGCCTTGAGGTAGCGATAGGCGATGTCGAACACCACCATCACGCGCGCATGGCCGAGATGGCAGTAGTCATAGACTGTCATGCCGCAGACGTACATGCGCACCTTGCCGGGCTCGATCGGCTCGAAGGCCTCTTTTTGGCGGGTCAGGTCGTTATAAATCTTCAGCATGAGGAACTACTCGGGTTTTCAAGGAGAAGCGGTGGCGACCGGGGAAATCATCCGGGTCAACGACAAGCCTTCAACTGCGACAGATCGCGCACCGCGCCATGCGCGGCGCTGGTGGTCAACGCGGCATAGGCGCGCAGGGCCTCGGAGACCTCACGCTGCCGCGCCCGCGGCCGCCAGGCCTGTTCGCCACGCGCTTCCATGGCCTCGCGCCGGCGCGCCAGCTCGGCCTCGCCGATATCGATCCGGATCCGGCGCTCCGGGATGTCGATCTCGATGCGGTCGCCTTCCTCAACCAGGCCGATGTTGCCGCCCTCGGCGGCCTCCGGCGAGACATGACCAATCGACAGCCCGGAGGTGCCGCCGGAGAAACGCCCGTCGGTAATCAGGGCGCACACCTTGCCCAACCCCTTGGATTTCAGATAGCTGGTCGGATAGAGCATCTCCTGCATGCCGGGGCCGCCCTTCGGGCCTTCGTAGCGGATGACGACGACATCGCCGGCCTGGATGCGGTCGCCGAGAATGGCTTCGACCGCTTCGTCCTGGCTCTCGAACACCCGCGCCGGGCCGCTGAAACGCAGAATGGATTCATCGACGCCGGCGGTCTTGACGATGCAGCCCTCCCCGGCGAGATTGCCATAGAGCACCGCCAGGCCGCCATCCTCGCTGTAGGCATGCTCGCGATCGCGGATGCAACCGTTGGCGCGGTCCAGATCCAGGCTCGGCCAACGGGCATCCTGGCTGAAAGCGACCTGGCTCGGCACCCCGCCCGGACCGGCGCTGTAGAGCTCACGCGCGGCCTGGTTGGCTTCATCGGTGACATCCCAGGCGGCGATCGCATCGGCCAGCGTCGGCGCGTGCACGGTCGGCACCCCGCCATGCAGCAGGCCGGCGCGGTGCAGCTCGGCGAGGATGCCGATCACGCCACCGGCGCGATGCACGTCTTCCATATGATAGAGCGGCGTCGCCGGCGCCACCTTGCACAGGTTGGGCACCTTGCGGCTGAGGCGGTCGATATCGGCCATCGTGAAATCGACCCGCGCCTCGTGCGCGGCGGCAAGCAGGTGGAGCACGGTGTTGGTTGAACCACCCATCGCGATATCCAGCATCATCGCGTTCTCAAAGGCCTCGAAGGTGGCGATCGAGCGTGGCAATACGCTGGCGTCGTCTTGCTCGTACCAGCGCCGCGTGATCTCGACGATCAAGCGCCCGGCGCGCAGAAACAGCGCCTTGCGGTCGGCATGGGTGGCCAACAGCGAGCCGTTGCCCGGCAGCGACAGGCCCAGCGCCTCGCTCAGGCAGTTCATTGAGTTGGCAGTGAACATGCCGGAGCAAGAGCCGCAGGTCGGGCAGGCGGAGCGCTCGATCTGCGCCACGTCCTCGTCGCTCTCGCCATCATCGGCGGCCGCGACCATCGCATCGACCAGATCCAGATGCACCTCCTTGCCATGCAGCGAGGTCTTGCCCGATTCCATCGGTCCGCCGGAGACGAACACCGCCGGGATGTTCAGGCGCAACGCCGCCATCAGCATCCCCGGGGTGATCTTGTCGCAGTTGGAGATGCAGATCATCGCGTCGGCGCAATGCGCATTGACCATGTATTCGACCGAATCGGCGATGATGTCGCGGCTCGGCAGCGAATAGAGCATGCCGCCATGGCCCATCGCGATGCCGTCATCGACCGCGATGGTATTGAACTCCTTGGCCACGCCGCCGGCGGCCTCGATCTCACGCGCGACCATCTGACCCAGGTCCTTCAAATGCACATGACCGGGCACGAACTGGGTGAAGGAATTGACCACCGCGATGATCGGCTTCTCGAAGTCATCGTCCTTCATGCCGGTAGCGCGCCACAGCGCGCGCGCGCCGGCCATGTTGCGACCGTGAGTGGTGGTTCTGGATCGGTATGCGGGCATGATGCTCTCCGGAGAGGATTCGATAGCGGGATTATCGCGCAAATCGGCGGGGCTGTCTTGATCCAACGAACTCAGCGAGCAGTTCGAATGCTGGATGGGTAACTGCTAAACTGTAGCCCATCTTCCCCCGGATCAGCGCATGGACCGAATCGAACGTCGCCTGAAGGAATGGCACGAGCAAGGCCTGCTCGATACAGCAACCCGGCAACGCCTGCTCGCCTACGAAGCCGGCCGTGAACGCGGACATTGGCGCGCGCTGCTGGTGCTTGGCGCGCTGGTGGCCGGCATCGGCGTGATCTCGCTGATCGCGGCAAACTGGGCCAACATCCCCGACGGGCTGAAGCTCGGCGCCGATTTCACCCTGCTGGCCGCGCTCGCCGTGGCGGTCTGGAACACACAACCAGGAAGCGCCCGACGCGAGACCCTGATCGTGCTGTTCCAACTCCTGTGTCTGGCCTCGATTGGGCTGATCGCGCAGATCTATCATCTTGGCGGGCGTCCGTGGCAGGCGCTGGCCGCATGGAGCGCGATGTGCCTGCCGATCACCCTGCATGCGCGCGCGCGACCCGCCTGGTGGCTGTGGGGCAGCCTGGCACTGCTCGCCTTCGCGCTCGCCGTCGATGAACAGCTGAGCCTGCGCGCGCCGCGCCTGGAGCCTTTATTCGACGAGGGGCCGCTGCTGTACGCCTGGCTGGCCGGCGCATTGCTCGCCGGCATCGTGCACCAGCTGGCGGCCCGATGGGAATGGCGAAAGGCGCGCGAGGTATTCGGCTTCTGGTGGTTGTTCGCCGGGCTGGGCTATGTCGCCCTGATCGACGCCATGCATTCGCTACGGGAGTTTCCGAACCCGCCGGCAGGCGGGCTCTACCTGGTGGGCGGGCTGGCGATCCTCTTGCTGCTGGGCATCGCCGCGCGCCGCGACCTGCGCCCGGCCAGCCGTCTGAGCCTCGGCCTGACGGTGCTGCTGGTGCTCGCCGCCAGCCATCCGGAGTGGCTGTTCTTTCCGATCCATGCCAGCGATACCCTGGACAGCCAGCATCTGCGCGCCGCCGCGCTGAGCCTGCTGGTGCTCGCTGGCGGCCTGCTGGCCGCCGGCCTGGAGGGCTGGAGCCATCTCTTTCAACTATTCACCTTGCTGATCGGCCTGCGCTTCTTCGTGATTTATCTGCAAGCCTTCGCCGGACTCGCCGCGACCGGTATCGGACTGATCCTCTCCGGCTTGCTGATCATCGCGCTCGTGGTGTTGTGGCGACATAGTTTGAAGCTGTTCGAGCGCCTGCGCGGAGGCCCCCGATGAAGACACGCACCGGCCTGCTGTTCGCCCTGCTGCTGCCGATCGTGATGCTCGCCGCGAGCGCCGCGCGCCATCATTGGCAACGCACCCGCGGCGAGCGTATCGATCTGCCGATCCACGGCTATGACCCGCGCGACCTGCTTTCCGGGCACTACCTGCGCTACCGCGTGGGCTATGGCGTCGCCACCTGCGCGCAAACACCCAACCTGCCCACGGCCGGCGTCTGCCTGAAACCGCGTCGCGCCTTCTTCACCGGCGCGACACCGCCGCGCGGTTGCCGGCTCTACCTCCGCGGACACTGCCGCCGGGGCCGCTTCGAAGCCGGCATCGAGCGCTTCTACCTGCCTGAGGCCAACGGCGTAGCGCTCGAAAAGCGTGTCCGCAACCATAACGCAGCGCTGCGACTGGCCGTGACGCCGGAGGGAGAAGCCACGATCATCGACTTGCTGATCGAGGGACGCTCCTGGCACGAATCCATTCCCCGGCGGCAAACCGACTGATCCTCTCTGACTACTCGTCTCCGCCCCAGATACCCAGCAGCTGCAATAGGCTGACGAACAGGTTGAATATCGATACGAACAGGCTCACCGTGGCCATGATGTAGTTCGTTTCGCCCCCATGAACGATCTGACTGGTCTCGTATAGAATCAGTCCCGACATCAGCAGTACGAAAGCCGCGGAGACCGCCAGCGACAAAGCAGGGATCTGGAAGAATACCGCCGCCAGGCCAGCGACGAAAGCCACCAGGATCCCGACCATCAGGAACCCTCCAATAAAGCTGAAATCCTTGCGCGTGGCGAGCACCCAGCCCGACAAGCCGAGAAAGATCACCGCAGTCCCGCCCATCGCCGTCATCACCAACCGGCCGCCATTCGGCAATGCCAGGTACTGACTCAACAGCGGACCAAGCGTATAGCCCATGAAGCCGGTCAACGCGAAAACGCAGAGTAAACCGAGCGCGCTGTCGCGAAAACGGGTGGTGGCATACAACAAGCCGAAATAACCGACCAAACTCAGCACGATCCCAGGATGAGGCAGATTCAAAGCCATCGAAAGGCCGGCCATCGCCGCGCTGAACAACAGGGTCATCGACAACAAGGCATAGGTGTTTCGCAACACCTTGCTTGAGTCGGCGCTCATCGCGCCAAACTGCCTTTGCATGATGGATATCGAGGTATTCATGAAACATTCTCCTGATGAATGAGGGGACGAAATCGATGCAACATCAGACGGATTCCGGCGCCGCGCCTTCGCTCATGGCCGCATGATGCTTGTCGAAAGCGGAACCGAACAGGCGCCGCCGGATACGCTGCCGCTTCAGACGCCGCGCCAGTGCACCGCCTACGCGATCGGCGGCCCGGTCGATCGCCGCGTAGAGATCACCTTGCACATCCTTGACGATTACATCCGACAAGCGATCGAGCGTGATCTGGACATGGCAGCATTTGTCTTCCCCTCCACGGGGTCCATTGATATCGGAAAGCCGGACCCGCACCCGACGCACCGCCTGATCCCGACCATGGAGGGCAAAACCCAGCCGCCGGGTGACGTGCGCGCGCAGCGCCTCGGTCAAGTGGAAACCGCGAGCCTGAATATCGATTTGCATGAATGCCTCCGCAGTGGTTTTCGATTCAGTCGGGTTTCAGGCTAGCGTCTCGACAACCATTGATAAAGTCGAATATTATTTACTTAACATTCAACTTTTTCGATGTAATGGATCATCTCAACTACAAGCATCTCCACTATTTCTGGATGGTTGCGAAAACCGGCAGCATCGCCGCGGCGGGCAAGCAGTTGCACCTGACTCCACAAACCATCAGCATGCAACTGGGGCAGTTGGAGAAGCAGCTCGGCAGAAAGCTCTTCGAGCGCGCGGGCCGCGGCTTGCGGCTGACCGAAAGCGGGCGGGTGGTGTTGGGCTATGCCGAGGAGATTTTCTCGCTTGGCGGCGAACTGCTCGAAACGGTTCGAAACTTCCATGAAGAACGCATTCTTCCGTTCAAGGTCGGCATCGTCGATGTGGTGCCGAAATCGATCGCTTACCGACTGCTCGACCCGGCGATGCAGCTCGATGAGCCGCTGCGCATCCACTGCCGGGAAGGCGCCTTGACGTCGCTCCTGGCGGAGCTCGCTGTCCACCAGCTCGACCTGGTGCTGGCGGACAGCCCGATTCCGGCGGGGCTGAACGTCCGGGGGTTCAATCACCCGCTGGGGGAATGCGGCCTGGGTTTCTTCGCCACGGAAACCCTGGCGCAACGACTCGACGGACCATTCCCCGGGAATCTCGAGCGGGCGCCGATGCTGTTGCCCAGCGAGGCGACGGCCGCCAGAGGCCGCTTGATCCGTTGGTTCGAGCGTCTACGCGTGCGACCGCGCATCGTTGGAGAATTCGACGACAGCGCCTTGATGAAAGCCTTCGGCCGCGCCGGGCGCGGGGTCTTCGTCGCGCCGACGCCGATCGCGAGGGAGGTGGAGAAGCAGTATGGCGTGATCGAAATCGGCGCGACCGATGAGATCCGGGATCCCTTCTATGCCATCACGACGGAACGGCGCATCACCCACCCCGCGGTCGCGGCGATCACCCGGACCGCGCGTGGCTGGCTGCGCTGAATGCCCCGGTTCAACCGCGCGCCTTGATCAGGGCGATCAGGCGGTCGGCGATCTTGTCGAGCGCCAGCACCTCGTCGGCATAGCCGCGCTTGACCACGGCTCCGGGCATGCCCCAGACCACGCTGGAACGTTCGTCCTGAGCCAGGATCGGCGCACCGGCGGCCTTCATCTCGCCCATCGCCTCGGCGCCGTCGGCCCCCATACCGGTGAGCATGATGCCGATCGCGTTGCGTCCGACGTTGCGCGCCAGTGAGCGACACATCACCTCGACCGAGGGTTTGTGGCGGTTGACCGGCTCGCCGTCGTCGAGCCGGCACAGGTAGCGCGCGCCGCTGCGTTCGACCCGCAGATGGCGGTCGCCCGGGGCGACGTAAGCATGCCCCGGCAGGATCTGCTGACCGTCTTTGGCCTCGGCCACCGACAACGCCGACTCCCGGTCCACGCGCGCGGCGAACGGCGCGCTGAACGCCGCCGGGATGTGTTGCGAGATGACGATGCCCGGGGTATCCGGCGGCAGGCGCGAGAGCAGCGAGCGCACCGCCTCGGTGCCGCCGGTCGACGAGCCGATGCCGATCACGGTGTCGGTGGTCTTCAGGTGCAGCGCCGGCGCGCGCCCCGCGCCGCCGGGGGCGATATCGCCGCCGACCACCCGTTTCATGGTGGCGCGGTCGATCGCGCCGACCCGCGCTACCGCCGCCGCGCGCACCTTGTCGATCAGTTCGTCGGCGTAGGCGCCGAGCGAGGCCTGCACATCGATCTTGGGCTTGGTGACGAAATCCACCGCGCCGAGTTCCAGCGCGCGAAAGGTCACCTCCGCGCCCTTCTCGGTCAGGGTCGAGACCATGACCACCGGCATCGGCCGCAACCGCATCAGGTTGCCGAGGAAGGTCACGCCGTCCATGCGCGGCATCTCGACATCCAGGGTCAGCACATCAGGATTGAGCTGCTTGATCTTCTCACGCGCGTCGAAGGGGTCTTGCGCCGCGCCGATCACCTGAATGTCCGGCGCCTGCCCCAGGATCTTGGTCAACACCTGGCGCACCAGCGCCGAATCGTCGATTATCAGTACCTTGATCATAAGCGGCCCGCCTCAGAAGAGTTCGACACTGCCCTGCACCGGCGCCTGCTCGATGCGGGACTTGTATTCCTGCTCGCGCTGAACGATGGTTTCGTTGTGCAGATGCTTGAGTTTCTTGACCCGCGCGACGCCGGTGGCGGGGATGAACACCACCTTGCGCGGGTAGATATCGCCGATATCCTCGGCCAGCAGATTCAGCCCCTCGGCGCGGATGTATTCGTGCACGAACTCGATGTTCCGGTCGCCGATGCGGGTCATCTTCTCGATCATGCGCCCTCCGCCGAACACCTTGACCTCGAGGTTTTCCTTGCGCCCGCCGAGCTTCAGAATCTCATTGATCATGTGTTCCATCGCGTAGTTGCCGAAACGCGTCGCGTTGCTCAGCACGTCAGCGCCGGCGACGACCTTGTCCTCGGCGCCGACCGGCAGCATGAAGTGGTTCATGCCCCCGATGCCGAACACGCGGTCGCGCACACAGGCCGAGACGCAGGAGCCGAGCACCGTGGTGATCAGTTCGTTGCGCACCGTGACGTAGTATTCGCCAGGCAGGATCTTTGCCGCCGGCAACTCGTGGGCGGTGTCCCAGTAGCGAGAGATGTGCTCGAAACCGGGGGTCGGCGGCGGCAATTCCGGGTGTTTCTTCCTGAATGGCATGAGGCTACCCTAACGAAGCTTGCGATAGATGGTGTTGCCGAGCGATTCGAAACGCTCGCTGACCTTGTACAGCGATTCGGAATGGCCGATCACCAGATAGCCGCCGGGCGCCAGGGCCTCGGCGTAGCGGTCGACCAGGCGCTGCTTGGTCTCTTTGTCGAAGTAGATGATTACGTTGCGACAGAAGATCACATCCTGCGGCGGCACGCTCCAATCGCTCATCAGGTTGAGCTGGCCGAACTCGATCGGTTTCTTCAGCTCGTCCTTGACGCGCACCTTACCGCTGTTGACACCAGTGCCCTTCAGGAACCAGCGCTTGCGCCGCGCGGGCGAGATGCCTTCGACGCGCGTCAGATCGTAGACGCCGGCGCGCGCGGTGGCGAGTACGTTGGAATCGAGGTCGGTGGCTTTGATCGTGACCCTGGCGCGCGCCGGCAGGCCGGCCTCGAGCAAGGTGATCGCCAGCGAATAGGGCTCCTCGCCGGTCGAGCATCCCGCCGACCAGATGCGGAACTCGCGACCGCCGTTGGCGAGAAACTCCGGCACCAGGGTATTGGCGAGGTATTCGAAATGATGGTTCTCGCGGAAGAAGGCGGTCAGGTTGGTGGTGATCGCATTGATCAGATGACCCTCTTCCTCGGCGTCGCCGGCGCGGATCCGATCGCAATACTCGGCGAAACTGCCCAACCGCAGTTGGCGCACGCGCCGCGACAGCCGGGAATAGAACATGTCGAACTTGTCGTCATCGACGACGATGCCTGTTTTCGAGCGTGTCAGGGTGCGCAGATAGTCGAAGTCCCGCTGGGTGAACGGGAACTCGCGCGCGCGCTCGCTTGCCGCCGCCGCGCCCATCAGAACAACTCGATCTCGTCGTCGAGGTCGGCCATGGTGTCGCGCACCTCGGCGAGCGCCTCTTCGATGCTTTTGCCGGCGAGCACCGCATCGAACATCTTCTGCTCCTCGCGCATGCTGTAGCGCGCGCGGATGCGCCGCTGCAACTCGCGCCAGGCATAGGGATTGAACAGGCGGCCATCGTCGGAGACCAGATCGCCGAGCGAGGCCAGCATGTCATTGACGTGCGCCAGCCGCTGGCTCAGCTTGTCGTAGAACTGGAAGGCGACGACGCTTTGCCCCATGCGCGTGGCCACGCCGCCGCACAAGCTCAGGATACGATCCTTCAGCGCCTGGTCCTCGATCTCCGCGCCGGCGACCAGATGCTGGATCTCGCCGACGTTGTTCATCATCGCGGCAAAGCTCTCGGTCAGGGTGTTGACCGAGTCGTTGCCGTCGTGCATCGCGATCTCGACCTGGGCCACCGCGACATTCAACATGCGCACGGTTTCCTTCACCTGGCTCCAGTCCAGATCCGGCTTGTCGTCCCGTACCGGCATCTCCGTTGGTGTCGCGCTCATCGTGCCTCCGCCTCGCTGGGTTGGATGTTCAGCAGCTCACGCAGGCCGAGTACCCCGGCGGCCTCCGCGAGGGTGTTCGAAACGCCGCGCCATTCGACCTGGATGCCGTGGGTCACGGCTTCCTTGAAGAACACCGCGAGCAATTGCATGCCGGCGCCATCTACGTTGTCAACGGCGCTGGCGTCGAAACGGATCTCGCCGCCGGCATCGAGCATGTCGCGCAACAGGCCGTGCAGCTCGCCGACATCCTGGATCCCAAGCTGCCCGGGCAGCACGAAGGCCGTGCCGTCTTCGTCCGGAGCGGCGGGGGTTTCGGCCGCCTCCCGCGCCGCCACATCGGCGTCGCCCACGGCATTGTCTTGCGCCAAGGTCGCGACTTCGCCGTGCTCGAGCTTCTCGGCCACGTCGGCCAGCGGATCGTGCGCCAGAATGGGTTCGGAATCGCTCATGCCATCATTCTCCTTTCGACCAGGTCCCGGGCGAGGTTGGAATAGTCCGCCGCGCCGTTGCTCGAACGGCGGTACTCGAAGATCGTGCGCCCGGCGGCCGGGCATTCGGCGAGCGCCGCGGCCTCGCGGATGGGGGTCGCCAGTACACGCTCGGGAAAGTGTTTCAGCAGACGCTCCGCGACTTCCTTCGACAAACGTCTGCGCGCGACGAAGCGCGACAGGAAGAACCACTGTTCCATCGGCCGGTCACGGAAGGGTTCGAAGCGCTTCAGGGTCAGCAACAGATGGGCGAGGCCGTTCAGCGACAGATAATCGCCGGTCACCGGCACCAGGATCTCGTCCACCGCAAGGATCGCGTTGGCGACCAGCAGACCGGACGATGGCGGGCAATCGAACAGGATGTAGTCGTAGCCCTCGTGCCCGCGTTGCAGCGCGGCCTGCAACAGCCGCGCGCGTTGCGCCGCGCTGCCCGGCATCTCCTCGAATTCGCGCAGGCGCTCGCCGGAGGCGAGCAGGCTCAGGTTCTCGCGCGTATGCACCACCAGCTCGGACAGCGGCGCCTCGCCGAGCAACCATTCATGAGAGCCGCGACGCGGCGCCTTGAACAGCCCGAGGCTCGGCGAGAGGTGGCTCTGCGGATCGAGGTCGACGACCAGCACGCGGTTTCCGGCGCGCGCCAGGGCATGGCCGAGATTGGTCGTCGAGGTGGTCTTTCCGACCCCGCCCTTCTGGTTCAACACACCGATCAGCTGGGTGTCGTTCATGGCTGTTCTCCATCGTCCGCGCAGTCGCCGAGCTCGGCGAGCGCCTCGAATTCGCTGGAATCGAACACCTTGTCGATGTCGAGCAACACCACCATCCCGTCGTCGAGGCTGACCATGCCGCGCAGGTAGCGCGTATCCACCGCGCAGCCCAGGCGCGGCGCCGGCATGATCTGATGATCGTGGGCATCGAGCACGTCGGAGACGCTGTCGACAACCACGCCGAAGGTGCGCGCGCCTTTCCCGGCGTTGGTGCGCACGACGATGATGACCGTGGTCTCGGTGTAGTCGACCTGCCGCTGGCCGAAGCGCAGGCGCAGGTCGATCACCGGGATGATGCTGCCGCGCAGATCGAGCACGCCCTTGACGAAGGCGGGCATGCCCGGCAGCGCGCGCACCGGCCCCCAGCCCCGGATCTCGCGCACCGAGAGGATGTCGATGGCGTAGGTATCGCCCGCGAGAAGGAAGCACAGGTACTGGTTGTCCGACTGTTGAAGCCGCGCGTTGATGTCTGCCTGGTTCATGTTGGCTACTCTGTTTCCGTTGGGGTCTTCAGGCCGCGACCTTCTCGACCTGCTTGAGCAGGAATACGATCTTGCCGGAGAGCTTCTCGATGTCGGCGAACCTCGCTTCGGCCTCGTCGTCCCTGCCCTCGTTTTTCAGGCGCACGATCTCGCGGATCGTGGCGTGCAGGACTTCATGTTCCTTCTCCATCGTGCGCATCGCCGGGATGTGGCCGTATTGCTCCAACCCCTGGCTGTAGAGCCACTTGCCGAGCTTGCAGTCGCGATGCGAGACCGCTTCGTCCTCGCTCAGGCCCTCGGCGCCGTCGAGAAAGTCGCGGATGCGCTGGCGCCAGGCGAGGTGGGCGGTGCGCGCGGCGAAGAAGTCGAAGGTGGCGTCGCCGCTGTGATCATGCTCATGGTCGTGGGCGCCGGAATTCAGCAGCGCATGCCATGCCTGGTCGTCGCCCTCGAAGATCTGAAAGCGGCGGATACCGGCCTCCATCTGCAACGCCTGTTCGCGCAACGCGGCGGAGTTCGCGGCGATCTCCTCGGCCAGCGCGGCGTTCTGCTGGGTGGTGTCATCGAGCGCGGTGACCGCGTGGTTGATCTGATCCAGCCCGGCGGTCTGCTCCTGGCTGGCGGCGGCGATCTCGGCGATGATGTCGCCGACATGCTTGACGCTGGTGACGATCTCCTCGAGCGTCTCGCCCGATTTGTTGACCAGCTCCGAGCCGGCATCGACCTTCTCGACGCTGTCCTGAATCAGCTCCTTGATCTCCTTGGCCGCGGTCGCGCTGCGCCCGGCGAGGTTGCGCACCTCGGTGGCGACGACGGCGAAGCCGCGCCCCTGTTCGCCGGCGCGCGCCGCCTCGACCGAGGCGTTCAGCGCCAGCAGGTTGGTCTGGAAGGCGATCTCGTCGATCACGCCGATGATCTCGGCGATGCGGTTGCTCGCGGCGTTGATCTCGCGCATCGCCTGCACCGCGTCGCGCACCACCTGTCCGCCGGTCTCGGCGACACCGCGCGCGCTGGCCGCGACTTGGTTCGCCTGCTGGGCGTTGTCGGCGTTGTTGCGCACCGTGCTCGAGAGTTCCTCCATGCTCGAGGCGGTCTCCTCGAGACTGGCGGCCTGCTGCTCGGTGCGCGTCGACAGGCTGTGGTTGCCGGACTGGATCTCGTCGGAGGCGACGTTGATCGCATCGGCCGCCTGGCGCAGTCCATCGACGATATCGCCGATGTTCTTCATGGTCAGGTTGACGTCGTCCTTGACCTTGCCGAAGGCGCCCTCGTAGGTGGCCTGGATCGGCTGGGTCAGATCGCCCTTGGACATCCGGTCCATCGCCGCGCCGATGTCGTTGAACACGTCGTTCATCTCTTCGAGCAGGGAATTGATGCCGACGCCGAGGGTGCGGAAGAAGCCTTGCTTGCCGTCCAGCGAGACGCGCCGCGAGAGATCGCCGGCGCGCGCCGCGACGACGATGCCCTCGACCTCGTCCTCGACCCCGACCTCCTCGGTGCGGTCCAGCCATTCGACCGCGGTGCCGAGTCGCTCGCCGTCGCCATCGAGAATCGGCGAGGCGATAAACTTCATCGTGCGACCGCCGATCGACAGCTCGGCGTCGTGCTGACCGGCAAGATGCGCCAGCATCTCGCGCTGGTGCTCCGGGCGCTTGTGGAACTGGTCGATGTTGGCGCCCAGCAGCCGCTCGGCGGAGAAACCGGGCAGGTCCTCGCGGAACGCCGCTTCATTGTCGCTGAAGAGCTGTTGCGCGGTTTTGTTCAGATAGATGATGTTGCGCTCGTTGTCCGCCAGCATGACGCTGGTCGAGACATTGTCCAGCGCCGAGCGGATGCGCGCGTTCTCGCGCGAGAGGCGGCGCTCCTTCTCCAGCGCCTCGCGCTCGACCGCCTCGGCTTCGAGCCGCTCGGTCAGATCGCTCCATTCGACCGCGGTGCCGATGCGCTTGCCGTCGCTGCCGATCACCGGCGTGACACTGACCTGGAAGGTTCGCCCGCCGGCGCCGAGGCGGCTTTCAACGGTATGATCCAGCTCCGCCAGCTCGCCTCCGTCGAAGCCCAGATCGCGCAACAGGCGGTCGAGGTCCTGCCCCTCCACCGCGCCGGCGTCGAAACCGCCGAGCTGTTCCTGGAAGGCCTCGCTCGCGGTTTCGAAAAGCTTCGCGGCGGCTTGGTTCACATAAACGATGTCGTTGTCGACATCGGCCACGACGACGCTGGTGCGGGCGACATCCAGCGCGGTCTTTACGCGCCCGCTCTCGGCCGCCTTCTCGCGCGCGTCCAAGACCTCGAAACCGAGCTTGATCTGGGTCTGGCGCACCTTGTCGAGCAGTTCGCCGAGTTCACCGCCGTAACGGATCTGGGTCCAGTCGAAGTAATTGCCCTCGGCGATCTCGCCGAGCTTTTCGGCGGCGTAGCGCAACGGCCGGCCGATATAGCTCGCCAGACCGAAACCGAACACCAACGAGGCGGCGATCATCACGCCGACCACGGTAAGCAAAGCGGCATGGGACGCGCCGAGCGAGATCATCACGCCGAGCGCGGCGAGCATCGCGCTGAAGACCACCACGACCAGACCCACCAGGGCGCGCACGCCGAGTCCGCGAAAGACCCCGGCGAGGCGCGCGAACCCGCCTTCCCGCCCTAACCTGGCCTTGCCTGCATTGACATCCCGATAGAGGGATTCGGCGGCTTCGATCTCATCGCGCCCCGGCTTGGTGCGCACCGACATATACCCGGTGGTCTTGCCGTCGCGCGACAACGGCGCAACATTCGCCCGCACCCAGTAATGATCGCCGTTCTTGGCGCGGTTCTTGACCAGGCCGCTCCAGGATTTGCCCGCCTTGATCGTGCGCCACAGGTCCTCGAAGGCTGCCGGCGGCATGTCTGGATGACGCACCAGGTTGTGCGCGCTGCCAAGCAGTTCGTTGGTGGCAAAGCCGGAGAGATCGCGGAAGGCGCGGTTCACGTATCGGATCCGCCCCTTGGTGTCGGTCTGGGAGACCAGGATCTCCTCGCCCGGGTATTCGATTTCTTTGCCGGTGACCGGCTCGTTCACTTTCATCGGTTTCTAGCCCCTTGGTTCTGTCGCTTGCGCCGTTTCAATCGGCGTCGGTGTCTTCATCGTCGTCCCCGGCGCCGGCGATCGGCAGACGGTCGGCATCGAGCAGCATCACCATGCCGCCGGATTTTTCGGTCGCCAGCGAGGCGATGAACTCGGTTTTGATGTGTTCGCCGAAGCTCGGCGAGTTGCTGATCTCGATGTCCAGTTCGTTGATCACGTCGGATACCGCGTCGACGATGATGCCGACATGCTTGTCGCTGTCGCCCTGGCGGACCTTGATGATGATGACCACGGTCTCCGGGTCGTAGGCCACCCAGTCCAGCTCCAGCATCAGGCGCAGGTCGTAGACCGGAACGATCGCGCCGCGCAGATTCAGCACGCCGCGCACGCATTCGTGGGCGTTCGGGATGCGCGTGACCGGCTCCCAGCCGCGGATCTCCTGTACACGCAGGATGTCGACTCCGTAGGTCTCGCCCGCGACATCGAAGGTCAGATACTGGCGGCCTTCCTGCTCGCCGGCGCGCGGCGCGATGTCGAGTGTTTCGGCGGTTGCCGTTTCTGTGCTCATGGTGGTTTCCTAGGCGGTGCGTTGCAGTCTGAAATCCTCGGGACGGTTGCCGCCGAGCCGAATCACGCCGGTGATGTCGAGGATCAGCGCAACCGAACCGTCCCCGAGGATGGTGGCGCCGGAAACGCCCTCGACACTGCCGTAGTTCTCTTCCAGGGATTTGATCACCACCTGATGCTGGCCGAGCAGATCGTCGACGAACAGGCCGCATTTGTGGCCCTCGGCCTCGACGATCACGAGCAGTCCCTCGGTGAGTTCCTCGACGTGTTCGGAAGGCACGTCGAAGACCTCGTGCATGCGCACGATCGGCAGGTATTCGTCGCGCAGCTTGAAGGCCTCGCCCTTGCCGCCGACAAGGTTGATCATCTCCGGGCGCACCTGGATGGATTCGAGGATCGAGACCAGCGGCACGATGTAGGTTTCATCCCCCACGCGCACTACCTGACCGTCGAGGATCGCCAGCGTCAACGGCAGGCGGATGACGATGTCGGTGCCGACGCCGAGCTCGGAATCGATCTCGATGCTGCCGCCGAGTTCGTTGATGTTCTTGCGCACCACGTCCATGCCGACGCCGCGCCCGGAAACGTCGCTGATCTTCTCGGCGGTGGAGAAGCCGGGCATGAAGATCAACTCGAATTTCTGTTGATCGGTCAGCGTTTCGTCCTCGCGCACCAGGCCCTTCTCCACGGCCTTGCGGAACAGCAGATCGCCGTCCAGCCCCTTGCCGTCGTCCTTGATCTCGATGATGATGTTGCCGCCCTTATGGTAGGCGTTGAGTTCGACGGTACCGGTCTCGGGCTTGCCGGCGGCACGGCGCACCTCGGGGGTCTCGATGCCGTGGTCCAGGCTGTTGCGCACCAGGTGCACGAGCGGATCACCGATCTTCTCGATCACGGTCTTGTCGACCTCGGTGCTCTCGCCGTTCATCTTCAGTTCGATCTTCTTGCCGAGCTTGGTCGAGAGATCACGCACCAGGCGTGGAAAGCGGCTGAAGGTGAAGCTGATCGGCATCATGCGGATCTGCATCACGCTCTCTTGCAGCTCGCGGGTGTGGCGTTCGAGCTGGGCCAGACCTTCGAGCAGTTTCGGCAGATCCTCGTGCTGGAAGTCCTCGCCGAGCATGCTCAGCATCGACTGGGTGATGACCAGCTCGCCGACCATGTTGATCAGGCTGTCGATCTTCGGCACATCGACACGGATCGATCCGGCGCTGGTCGCGGCCTTCTTCTGACGCCGGTCCCCACCCTTGCGCCGCTCGGGCGGCGGCTCGGCGAGCTTCAGCTCGGGCTTGCCCGTGGGCTTCGGCGCGGCTTTCTGCGAGGGCTCGCCGGCGGGCGCGGACTCGACGCCATCGGCATAGACCTCCATGATCGCAAGGTCGCAATCGTCCTCGACCCAGTCGAAGATCTCCTGCACCTGGTACTTCTCGACCGGCTCGTCAAGATGGATGTCCCAGGACAGCACGGCGTCCTCGGGCTCGTATTCGTGAAACGGCGGAACCCCGCTGATGTCGCAGACCACGCGGGTTTCACCGAGCGCGTGGAATTCTCTCAACAGCCGCAGCGGGTCGTTGCCGGTGCGCATCATATGCGCATGCGGCCGGAACACTACATGCCAGCCGATCAGCGGCGCCTTGCCGTCATCATCCGCGCCGTCCGCGCTTTCTGGCGTCTCGTCCGCAGCCTGGGACTGACCCGGCGCGCGGTTGTCGAGCACACGCTTGAGTTCGCGGCTCTGGGCATCGACGCTGCTCTGGTCGAGCTCACCGCCGTCCTGCGCCACGGTCAGCATGTCGCGCAGCACATCGACCGATTTCAACAAAACATCGACCGCATCGGTGGTGATCTCGCGCCGCCCGTCGCGCATCTCGTCGAGCAGCGTCTCCATGGTATGGGTGAAGTTCGAGATCTCGCCGAAGCCGAAGGTGCCGGCACCACCCTTGATCGAATGCGCGGCGCGGAAGATAGCGTTGATCTGTTCCGAATCGACCGCGCCGGGATCCATGTCCAGCAGGCCGCTCTCCATGATGTCCAGACCCTCGAAGCTCTCCTCGAAGAACACCTGGTGAAACTGAGCCATGTCGATGCTCATGCAATCCCTCCGTCTGTGGTTGACGACCCGGGCCGGCGCGCGGCGCGCCTCATCCCAGCACTTTCTTGATCGTGCCGAGCAATTGGTCGGGATTGAACGGCTTGACGATCCAACCGGTGGCGCCGGCGGCCTTGCCCTGCTGTTTCTTTTCGGCTCCGGATTCGGTGGTCAACATCAGCAGAGGGGTGAACTTGTAGGCAGGCAGATTGCGCAGCTCGCGAATCAGAGTGATGCCGTCCATGTTCGGCATATTCACATCGGTGATGACGAGATTGACGGACTTGTCACGCGCAATGTTCAGCGCCTCGACACCGTCGGCGGCCTCGATCACGTCATAACCGGCGCCCTTCAAGGTAAACGACACCATTTGTCGCATGGATGCGGAATCGTCGACGGCTAGAATACTGGCCATGCTTTTTCTCCCTTCCCGGTCGCGACCGGTCAACTGAATGAATTCTCTGAAAAGGCCAACCGGCCAAGAATGCCGATTGCTTACGGCAGGTATAACGACCATCCCGGCCCGGGCTTTAGGAAACGAGTAACTACTCAGCGGGTCGTTCCAATGAAGGGCAACGGCTCGGATCACCGCTGCAATGCGTCAGATCAAGGCAATGAATGGGAGTTTGCAAGGGGAAATGATCATTGTTGAACGCGGAGCGGGCGCATTTCAGCGATGGTCTGAGCGCTTACACCCGGTGAAACGATATGGATCTGACAAGGTGCAGAGCGGATCAAGTACCGGGGATCGGAGCACGAAAACCAAGAACTGTGGCAACCGAATGACCCCATCGGCAATAGCCTGGAGGCGGGTGGAAGCGGCGCGGAAAGAATGGCGACGCCTCCAAGGCTCTACTCGTCGCCGATGGGTTTTCGGATTTTCGAGACCGTTCCTCGTGCCCGTGGGCCAGACGCGGAGGCGAGTCACAGCCCCTTCTCGGCAACGACGCCCACGGCTGCGAGGGGCGGTCGCAGTGGCCGAAAATTCATGAGCGACGAGTAGATTTACGGCGTTTTTCCGAATTTGGCGATGGCTCCGAACCGGCGTATCCACGCGAACAGGGGCAGGAACAGACCCAGCAACGGCAGAGAGCCCGGTGAGGCGACGGGAAGCGGCGCCGGGCTGGGGCCGACGGCATGGCCGGCATCACTGGCGTTGCTTATCCCATAGACGTTGCCAGGGCCGGTCGGTGGTTGGGTGGTCTGCCAGAAGAAAGTGATGATCTCACCGCTGTTCCAGTCACTGTCGCCGCCGGAGACGGTCCAGGTCAGGGTATTGTCGAGCAGCTCGATCTGAAAGTCCGCGCCATTGCCCAGGGCGTTGCCCGCCTGGGAAAAATCGAAACCGGCGACGCCGTTGGAACCCGGCGCGAGGTCGAGTTGAAAGCGGACAACCCGGTCAAACGCCGGACTGGCGAGCGGCGGTTGCGGAAAGGGCGGATCATTGGCAAAGGCGTCGACGCCGGGGGCTATCTCGTAGACATAGGTATAGATCGTGCCGACCGGATTGGCTGGCGGAGCGCACACCGCAAAGCCGGCGGGGCAGGCGACGCCGCCACGAATGTCGCCGAGGCTGTCGTTGGCGGCATTCAGGAAAGAGGCATCCACTGTCGGGCCGACCGGACC
>JALVEB010000003.1 GCA_027008705.1 Sedimenticola sp.
CCTGTGCGGGCGTTGGCGCATCGACAAAGCCAACTGCGAGGCCTGGCGGCAACTGGCGGCCGCGATCACCGCTTTTGAATCACTGCATCCTGACGACGCCGATACGGTACTGGATTTTTTCGAACGCCTCGGCGGTTTTCGCCGCGCGGGCGTGATCGATGAGGTGGCAACCGGGCTTGCCGCCTGGCATCCCGCGCGTTTGAAAGATATCCAGGCCCTGCAAGCCCGGCACGCCGCCGCCGCGGCCGTGCGCGGCGCCGATTTCGCCAACGCCGGATTGCGCGGCAAGGCCATCGGCCAGGCCGTGCGCAAAGCGCGCCTGGAGGCGATCCGGCGGGCCGACACCCAACCCTGATTGGAAAACGAATCCGGCCCCCATGCGGGCGCAGGCCCGATCCAGCGCGGCGGATCGGGCAACGGCGCAATTGCGCGGTACGACCACCCTTGGATCGTACCTATGGAAGTAGAGATGTGCGGATATGCTCAAGTTGTCGATTTTTCGCTACCTGGGGCGGTGCCACTTCCGGTCATGGGCGCCGGTCCGTTTATTCGCTGCTTTCGCCGGATTCCGTTGACTGTGCTGCGTCCGGCGCTTTCCCGGGGCCAGCCGCTTTGCTTTCGCTTCTTCGGTGGCGTGGCGTTTCGATCTTCGCCTGCTTGCGCAAGGTACGGATCCACTCGCCCAGGCGTTTTTTCTTCAGTTTGGTGACGATGCTGTCGCGTACCTCGGTCAGCTTGGGCGGCGGCAGTTGGCGTGTGTCCTCGAGCAGAAAGACATGCCATCCGAAGTCGCTCTTTACCGGTTGTTGGCTGTATTCTCCCTTTTTCAACTGTTTGACCGCGTCTCCGACCGGTCCGGCGAGAGCCTCGCTGTCGAGCCAGCCGAGATCGCCGCCCTGGGCCGCGGACGGATCGTTCGAGTAACGCTTGGCCACCTCGGGGAAAGGCTTGCCGGCTTTCAGCTCGGCGATCGCCTTGCGCGCTGTCTCCTGGTCCTTGGCCAGGATATGGCGGACCCGGTATTCGGTGGCCGGGTTGCCGAGATAACTGTCCTGGTAGGCCTGCTGGATCTCTTTTTCGGTAACCGGGTGTTTGTCCAGGTATTCACCGATCATCGCCTCGGCCAGGGTGTTCATGCGCGCCACATCGAGCGCGGCGACGACCAGCGGCTGTTTGTCCAGCCCCTGTTTCTCCGCCTCCTGGGACAGCAGGGTCATGTTCAGCAATTGGTTGAGCAGCTGGACCTGCTGGGTTTCGGTCAGGCCGCGCGCGAGGTTGGGGTCGCGTTGGATCTGTTCGGCGCGGTAGGCGAAGAAGATCTCGTCGCTGATCGGTTTGCCATTGATGATGAGGCTGGGCTTGTCGGCGGCGAGGCCGCTGGGCGGCAGGGCCGCGAGACTCAGACACAGGCACAGAAGGGTTTTCTTCATTGGGGAAAGACCTTTTTGTAGGGTTTGACGGTAACCTTGGCATAGACACCGGCGGTGACATAGGGATCCGCGTCGGCCCACGCCCTTGCCGTTTCCAGATCGGGGAACTCGGCGATGATCGCGCTGCCGGTGAAACCGTTCGGACCGGGGTCCGGGTGGTCGATGGCGGGCAGCGGCCCGGCGGTCAGCAGCCGGCCTTGCCGTTGCAGCTCGGTCAGGCGTTTCAGATGTTCCGGACGCGCGGCAAGGCGCGCGTCGAGCGATCCGGGGTGGTCCTCGGCGACGATCAAGTAGTACATGCTGGGCTGGTATCCATTGGGTGGTTTTGCGTATCAGTCGGAAAGATCGGTGTCGCCATCGCTTTCGTCGATCGCGTGGCGCATCACCGCGAAGGCGATCGCGAACGAGAAGGCGAAGGTCAGCCCCATCATGCCGAACAGCTTGAAGTTGACCCAGGTCTCTTCCGGAAAGTGGAACGCGACATAAAGATTCAAGGCGCCGATGAAGACGAAGAACAGCGCCGCGGCGATGGTCAGCTTCACCCACAGCGCGGGCGGCGGGGCGGCGAGATGCCCCATCATGCGCTCGAGGACGTTCTTTTCGCCGATCCACAGGCTGCCGAGGCAGATCAGCGCGATCAGCCAGTTGATCACGGTCGGTTTCCATTTGATGAAATCCGGGTCATGGAAGATCAGGGTCATGCCTCCGAGCACCAGGATCATGAGAAAGGTCCACAGGGTCATCTTCTCCGGCTTGCCGTGTCGCGCCCACTGGTACAGTACCTGGAGGAAGGCGGCGACGATCGCGGTGGCGGTGGCGACATAGATATCGAAGGCCTTGTAGGCGGCGAAGAACAGGACGATCGGCAG
This sequence comes from Sedimenticola sp., assembly GCA_027008705.1. Classification (GTDB taxonomy): domain Bacteria; phylum Pseudomonadota; class Gammaproteobacteria; order Chromatiales; family Chromatiaceae; genus JALSSX01. Next base: position 2,300 of record JALVEB010000003.1, read on the forward strand.
GAAGTCGAACAGCAGTTTCACGGTAGCGGGGCTCTCAATGCAGTAGTTTTCGCGCGTTGACGAGGCGGTGGAACTCCTCGACCACGACACGCACATGGTCCGGATAGTCGAGTGCATCCATCTGCACCATGCCTTCGCGGAAGAATTCCGGGGCATCGGTGGGCAGGCGTTCGACGAGGGTGGCGAAGGCTTCGCGCATCAGGCGCGGTTGATGGGTGCGGGTGGCGATGATCGCGTGGTTCAGCAGCAGCACTCGCCATGGCCGTTGCGGATCGGCTTGTTCCAGGTCCTGCTGGATCTCCATCACGATCTGGGATTTGATCTCGCCGACCTGCTGATAGAGCGTGCGCAGGTCGGCATGCTCGGTGAGTTCGTTGGCAAGCAGGGCAATGCCGTTGACGACCGGTTCGAGTACCTTGACCTCGCCGCCGTGACGCACGATCCAGAGCGCGAAGGCGAAGCTCAGGCGCTCGATGCGGCGTGAGGTCTGCTCCAGCCCGTGCCGGCTGGAGAGGTAGGCGAAGCGCATCAGCAGGTTCATGCCGTACTCGCCGAGCTCGGTGACATCGATGGCGGCCTGGCCGTCTTCCGGAGCCGGGTCGTGTTCGCAGCGTTGGCAGACATCGACAAGTTGGTAGAAGGCATCCATCAGCAGTTGGACATGCTGTTGGTCTTCCTGTTCCGCGTCTTCTTCCTCGATGCGTGCGATCAGCGGTTCGATGGTGCTGAGAAACAGGTCGGCGACGCTGCGGATATCGGCGTTGGGTAATGACATGGCGCTATTGTAGCAGCCTTGCCGCTTCGGCATGATGACCTGGTTGCAAGCGGAAGAGAAGCTCCGGATGTCGTGGGAAGCGCCAGATCTGCCCGTGCGCGAGGTACTCGATGAACTGTCCGCCGCGCTGGCCGGCGGACATGCCTTGTTGCATGCGCCGCCGGGCTCCGGCAAGACCACCCTGGCGCCGCTGGCGCTGGCCGACGCGCCTTGGCTGGAAGGGCGGCGGATCATCGTGCTCGAGCCCCGGCGCGTCGCCGCGCGCGCGGCGGCGCGACGCATGGCCGGGCTGCTCGGCGAGCCGGTTGGTGGACGGGTCGGCTTCCAGACCCGGTTCGAGCGGCGGGTGTCGTCCCGCACGATCATCGAGGTCGTCACCGAAGGCATCCTGACGCGGCGCCTGCAACGGGATCCGGAACTTCGCGGCGTCGGCCTGCTGGTTTTCGATGAGTTTCATGAGCGTTCCCTGCATGCCGATCTGGCGTTGGCGCTGAGCCTCGATGTGGCCGCCGGTCTGCGCGAAGATCTGCGCCTGCTGCTGATGTCGGCGACGCTGGACGCGGATGCGCTGCGGCGGCTGTTGCCGGGCGCCCGTGTCATCGCCTGCGCCGGTCGCCGATACCCGGTGACGGTCGAGTATGCCGCGCGCCCCTCGCAACAGCCGCTGGCGCGGCGCGTGGTCGGTGCGGTGCAAGGTCTCATCGGCGAGACACGCGGCGGTTTGCTGGTGTTTCTGCCCGGCGTGGCGGAGATTCGGCGTGTGCGGGAGGCGTTGCGCGAGCTGCCGGATCTGCCGCCGGTGGTGGCCTTGTACGGCGATTTGTCGGCGCAACAGCAGGATCGTGCGTTGCGACCCGCCGCGGACGGGCAACGGCGCATCGTGTTGGCCACCGATATCGCGGAAACCAGTCTGACGATCGAGGGGATCGATGCCGTGATCGACAGCGGCTTGTGCAAGCGTCCGCGCTTCGATCCCAACAGCGGCATGTCCCGCCTGGAAACCCGGCCGGTTTCACGCGCCTCGGCCGAGCAACGCGCCGGTCGCGCCGGGCGCCTTGGGCCGGGACGCTGCCTGCGTCTGTGGAGCGAGGCCGAACAGCGCGCGCGTCCGGCGCACCAGACCGCCGAGATCCTGCGGGCCGATCTTGCGCCGCTGGCGCTGGAGCTGCTGGCCTGGGGCGTTTCCGATCCCGCGCGACTGGCGTGGGTCGATCCGCCGCCGAAAGGGGCCTGGCGGCAGGCGATCGAGTTGCTCGATCGGCTCGGGGCCTTGGCCGCCGGCGGCGGGCTCAATGAGACCGGTCGCGCGATGGCGCGATTGCCCCTGCACCCGCGTCTGGGGCGCTTGGTGCTGGAGGCCGCGCGGCGCGGCGATATCGCCAACGGAGCGGCGCTCGCGGCGCTGTTGTCGGAGCCGGACCTGTTGCGAGGCGATCGGGATGCCGGTGTCGACCTCGCGTTGCGCCTGCCTCTTCTGCAACGGGAATGCGGCAAGCGGGTGCGGAGGATGGCGCGCCAGATCGAGCGCTTGGTGGACATCCCGGATGCCGCCGAGGGCGCCTCGTTGTCACCGGGAGAGCTGCTTGCGCCGGCTTTTCCCGACCGTATCGCCGCGCGTCACGCGGGCGGCCGCTACCGCCTCGCGAACGGTCGCATCGCCTGCCTCGATGAAAGCGATCCGCTGCATGCCGCGGACTGGCTGGTGATCGCCGATCTCGATGCCGGAAGCCGAGACGGGCGCATCCGGCGCGCGGTGTCGCTGGATCCGGATGGGCTCCCGAGTTTGTTCGAGGAGCGCATCCAGGAGCATGGCGTGTTGCGCTGGCGCGAGCGGGAAGAGCGTTTCGAGGCAGTGCGCGAGACCCGGCTCGATGCGCTGGTGTTGTCACGCCGGCCCGATGAGAAATACGGGTCGCGGGAGCTCGTCGAGGCCTGGCGCGCACTGTTCGAGCGCAAAGGGCTGGCCTGGCTGCGACCGGCGGAGGAAGCGCTGCAATGGCTGGCGCGGGTCACCAGCCTGCACCATTGGCTGCCGGAGGCGGACTGGCCCCGGCTGGATGAAGGCGCTCTGCGCGCGCGTTTCGACGATTGGCTCGCGCCCTGGTTGTCGGGGGTGCGCACGCTGAAGGCGGCACGCGCGCTCGATCACGCGGCGATGCTGAAAAGCCTGCTGGACTGGGAGCGGCAGCAAGACCTGGAACGGCTCGCGCCGGCGCGTCTGCGGGTGCCGAGCGGCACGCGGGCGCGCCTGCTCTATGCCGGGGACGGCTCGCCGCCGGTATTGAAGGTGCGGATACAGGAGCTGTTCGGGCTGGAACGCACGCCCAGGGTTTGCGACGGTCGCGTGGCGGTGCGGCTGCATCTGCTGTCGCCGGCGCAACGGCCCGTGCAGGTGACGAGCGATCTGGCCGGTTTCTGGGATACGGTCTATCCCGAGGTGCGCAAGGAATTGCGCGGTCGCTACCCGCGCCATGCCTGGCCCGAGGACCCGCGCGCGGCGTCGCCGACCCGTCGCGTCAAGCCCCGTTGAAAGAGAAGGTGATGGTGTCGCTGGGATCCTGCAGAAAGTAGCCCTGGATGTAGTTGACGCCGATCGTCCAGAGTACCGCGAGGCTGTTGGCGTCCTCGACCGCGGTGGCGATCGTCTTGACATCGAAGGATTGCGCCAGCTCGTTGGCGGCGCTGAGCTCTTCCTGGCGTTCCTGGTTCTCGGCGAGCTCGTCCATGAACTCGGGCGCGAGTTTGACGAAGTCGAAATCGACATGCTTCAGCAGACCGCGGGATTGCGGCGTGCGGCCGAAGCGGTCCAGCGCAACCTGGCAGCGGATCTTGTGCAGGCCGTCGATCAGTTGCTTGGCGGCCTGGATGTTCTCGCGCACATCCTCCTCCTTCAGTTGGAACACGATCCACGCACCCTTGGCCTGGCAGTCGCGCAGGCAGTCGCATACCCATAGCAGGAATTCCTGGTCGCGGATGCCTTGCGCGGAGATGTTCAGGAAGAAATTGATCTTGCGCCCCTCGCGCCGCTGGCTCGCCAGCTCCTCGATGGCGTTCTTGATGACCCAGCGGTCCACCTGCGCCATCAGACGGGCGTCGGTGGCCGGGCCGAGGAATTCCTCGGGCATGATGGTGCGGCCCTGCTCTCCGGCGAGGCGCAGCATCACGGCATAGTTTTCGCGTGTGTCGCCCTGCAGGCTGACGATCGGTTGGTAGACCAGGTTGAAGCCGTCGTTGTCGAGCGCATGCCGGATACGTGTCAGCACCTCGTCGGATTCGATCGGGGCAGGCTGAGCGTCGGGTGGCTCGATCATCTCCTCTTCGATCAGGGAGTCGTTGTAGAGCGCGACCCGGTTTCCGCCCATCCCGGCGGCGGCTTCGCAGGCCCGGTAGGCGAGGCCGATGTATTCGTGGCCGGCGTTTCGGGGATAGAGCCCGCATTCGACGATGCCGATGCTACAGGTCGGCGAGACGAAGCGCTGGGTGTTTTCGAAGATATGCTCCTCGACGCCCTTGCGGATCTCTTCGGCGAGGGTCTCGGCCTCCGCCAGCGATGCGGATGTCACCAGCATGCCGAAGGCGAAATCACCGATATGGGCCAGCACCGCTTCGTCGGGCGACAGCGACTGGATGATCCCGGCGATATCGCGAATCACCGAATCCGCCGCGCGGATGCCCGAGATGTGGTAGACCTCGCGGAGGTTGTCGACATGCGTGAGCAGGACGAAGCGGTTCCGCCGGTCGGCTTCGTTGGCGAGGCGTTCCTCGCAGCATTCGATGAAGGCCTCGCGGTTCAACAAGCCGGTCTGGGGGTCGGTGCGTTGCAGTTGCGCCAGGCGTTCTTCCAGCTCGCGCGTATCGCCCTGGTCGCGGATCGTGATCTGGGTGCAGGGTTCGCCCGCCATGTGAGCCGGAGAGAATTCCATGCGCGTTGCGAAAACCGCGCCGTCGGCGTTGCGACAACGGGTATCGAGCACCAGGGGCTCCTTGGTTTTGGAGAGCCGCCGGAGAAATTTCTTGGCCTTTGCGAGTTCATCCGGTTCGATCAGATCGAGCAAGGGCGTGCCGGTCAAATCGTCGTCGGCATAACCGAACATGCGCAGGTAGACCGGGTTGGCGTGGATATGCATGCCCTCGTGGACATAGGCGATGGCGTCGCGCGAGTGCTCGATGAGATGGACGCAGCGTTGCTCACTGGCATCGAGCTCGGTTTGCAGCGCGTTTACGCGGCGACGTAGGCGCAGATTGCGTAATTCACGTTTGACGATTTGTTGGAAATGCAGTTTGTTCGCGGGGTTGACGATATCCGCGACACCTTGTCCGATAAGCTCCACGGCCGGGTTGGCGGGGTCGTCGTCCTCATTCAGGTAGATCAGGATGGCATCGCTGTCTGATTCGCGCAGCGCCTCGACCGTGGCATGGATATCGTTGTGGTTTTGATCCCCGAAACACAGGATCAGATCGCAACGACGTCGGCGCATGGTGTCGGTGAGCTCGTCCAGCGCTTCCACCTGGTGGGGGTGGACCGCGATACCGGCGTTTCGAAGCACGGTCGTGAGTTCGTTGACGTGGTTGAGCGATGGGGCGATGACGAGCATCTCGACCGAATCGTGTTCCATCGTGGCATCGGAAAAATCGTCTGGGTTGGCTGCCATGGCCCTCGTTCACCGTGTCGTTTGGGGGGTTGGTTCGAAGTCTGTGCCCGGCGAGCGCCCCACGTCAAGTTGTAAACTGTAGAGGAAATGTAAAATTGCGCCAGGAGCCTGTTGGATTCGATCCGATCGGGATCAGGAAACAGGACCCGATCCGCTCGTTCCGTCAGGCAAGTGTCCAACTGTCGGGCGCGGCTGGATCGTCTTCGTCATTGGATTCGCTGTCGGAAAAACGCGATGAGGTCTCCGCTTCAGCCGCCTGCAACTCTGCGTTGGCGATGCGTTGGTAACCGTACCGGTTGTAGGCCGGGGTCGATTCCATCAATTGTGTGAGCTTGATCGCAAAACGTTCGTCGCTGGTTTCCGCGTCGAAGATGCGGGATCCGACCGAAAACGAGGCAGGCAACAGAATGCTGTTGTCCTGGGATGCGGATGCGATCTCCGGCGACAACAGACCAAGGGCGCTCTCGGCCGGTCCCTGGTTGATGCTGCGCGTCGAAATCCGTACCGCCGCGCATACCGGCGAGATGACTTCGATCCCCACCTGCAGGCTCGCGCCGGGATGGTTGACCAGCCAACGCACGGCGGCGATGCTGTAATGTCGTTTCTTGGTGGGCGACTGGATACCCAGCAGGTCGCCGACCTTAATCCTCGGGGCCTTTTCCCGCGGCCATACCAGACAATAGCCGCTGGCGCTCTCGTTGGCGGTTTGGCACACGAAGAATGGAGAGACGGGTTCCCGATCCGGTGGGGCCTTTCCGTTGTCACGGTTTTCCCGGTGGTCGGGAGCCTCCCCGAACGGCGTGCTGATATCGAAATCGAAGTTGTCGGGCTCCATGAGACTGGACGAACCGGCATGGTTGGTGCTCAGCACACTGCTGTATTCGCTTTCGATCGCCTCGTTGCTGTTCGTCAGCAGGTGGAAGACGGTCTCCAAGCCTTTCACCATGTTCAGATCGAAATGCAGTTGTGTGCGCACGAAGCGCCGTTCGGCGTTACGCAGGGTGCCGATGATCTGTCGGTACAACTGCATGCGGTAGCGATTGCTCTTGCGGCGCTCCGCGCGAAGTTCATTGAACCGCCGGCGCAAGTGGGCGACCAGATCGTTGCAATCCAGCGCCAGGTGGTGCCGGGGAACGAGGTTTTCGAAGGCTTTCAACGAGGCCGGCGCGGTGTCGCTGAAGAGATCCACGGCGTAGTGGACTGAATCGAGCGCGTCGGGCGGCAGTGGAACGTCGTGGTTCAGGTGGATCGATTCCGACCATGCCGGCAGCAGGTGCTGGACGGTTTGCAGTTGGGCATTGGTGAGGCGGTGAGGGTCGCAGATCGATAGCACGCAGGTTTGCACATAAAGATTCTCGATCGTGGATTCCACTTCTTCCTCGCCCTGCCGCATGCGGACCGGGATGCGATCGATCTGATTCTGCCAGGCATAGGCATAGAGACGATGCAGCTCTTCCCAAGATCCCTTGGGCGGAACCTCATAGTGCAGGGCGGACTGCTGATGGACCAGGCCGAGATAATGAATCGCGCGGTGCAGTGATACGATCAGCAGGTTTCGATCGAAGCGACGCCGGCGCCCCACCAGCTCGCTGACGATGATCTTGTAGCTCAGCGCCAGCTCCAGATACAGCTCGCGGCACAAGATCGCGATCTTGCGGTTCTTGCGGGACAGCGGCAAGCCACTGTCGATGTAATACTGTTCGAGGTTTTCGACGATATAGGTCACCTCCCTCGGGAACAGTTCGGCGACACGCAAGCGCGTTTTCGGCGCCATCTCGATCCGGTTGAAATCGATGATGGCATTGAAGATGCGGCGCGATACTTCCCCCATGTTGGCGCGCGGAAGACGCGCGAGCCAACGGGCGCATTTCCTGACATCGTTCAATACGGTGTCTTTCGGCGCGCGCGACTGTTCCGGCAATGTCAACGCCAACGCGGGCGTCGATTTGTCCGCCTTGCCGTTTTTCAATGGGATCTGAATCATTGCTTGACCGGGGTGGTCCTTGTCGAGTGAACAAGACGGTTCTCCACGCTTTCCAGCCCGCGCGGAGGTAGGGGGTGCCAGACCGTTTCGTGCCGCGACGATGCGTCGTCATAGCGGCTCATGATCCCTGAAACGACCGTTTCCGAGCTCGCTTTGTTTCAGTTATTTTACCTTATTTTACGGTTTGATTGGGATAATAAGGGATTGATTCCCGGACGGCTTCGCAAGTTTCGGGACGATGATCGCAAATTATGTGATCCGCTTTCCTGATTTGGCAGGTTGCCGCGGCCCCATCCGCTGGCTCCCACGGCAATCGACTTCGATGCCCCGTTGTTTTTTTCGATTCCTCACGAACCGGCGGGTTCCCCGGCAATGACCCGTTTGCTTCGCTCGCCGGGGATCTCTTCGACCAAACGGGGCACCAGATAGCCGGGGAGTTGGGCGCATAGCGCATCGTGGAGCGCCCGCGCCTCTTCGCGCGGGATATCGAAATGGGCGACGCCACGGGCGTGATCGAGCAGATGAAGGTAGTAGGGCAGCACTCCGGCCTCGAACAGGCGAAGGCTCAACGCAGCGAGCGTTTCCGCGCAATCATTGACGCCGCGCAGCAACACGCTCTGATTCAACAGCATGGCGCCCTGCTCACTGAGCGCTTGGCAGGCGGCCCTGGCGGATGCGCCGAGTTCGTTCGGGTGGTTGGCATGGATCACCACAACCCGTTTCAGGCGCCCCTGACCCAGCAGGGCGAGCAAATCCGGGTCGAGTCGTTCCGGCGCGACCACCGGTATGCGGCTGTGGATCCGCAGCGTGGTCAAATGAGGAATCCTTTCCAGCGCTTCGATCAGTTTCACAAGCCGCTGGTTCGACAAAGTCAGCGGATCGCCGCCACTGAGGATCACCTCCCGTATCCCGGTCTTGCGTGACAGGTAGTCACAAGCCTGTTCGACATCGAGGCGCTGCTTCCGGTAGGGGTAGTTGCGCCGAAAGCAATAGCGACAATGGATTGCGCAGGCGCCGGTGACGATCAACAAGGCACGGCCGGCGTACTTGTGAATCAATCCCGGAACCCGGCCGGCGGCCAGGTCTCCCACCGGGTCGTCCTCGTAACCGGCTACCGTCTCGGTTTCCTGATGGCGCGGCAGGATCTGGCGCAGCAGCGGATCGCTTGGGTCGGCCGGGTCGATACGCGCAACGAAGGAAGCCGGCGCCTTCATGCGAAAAAGCGCATCGGCCGCGTCGCTGTAAGCAAGTCGTTCCAGCGGCAGGTCCAGGGCGCTCGCCAGCGCGGAACGATCACCGATGGTTTGGGAGATCCGTGTCACGGACTCGTTGGACTGCACCTCGCGGCGGCTTCGGGTTATCATTGGCGTTTTTTCCAGATGGGTAGTCGAGATATGGCCAGCTATAGTACCAACGAGTTCCGCGGAGGACTCAAGATCATGTTGGATGGCGATCCCTGCAGCATCATTGAGAACGAGTTCGTCAAGCCGGGCAAGGGGCAGGCGTTCAATCGGGTGAAGATCCGCAACCTGCGTACCGGCCGCGTGCTCGAGAAGACCTTCAAATCGGGTGATTCGGTCGAGGCGGCCGATGTCATGGAGACCCAGCTCCAGTACCTATATAATGATGGGGAATACTGGCACTTCATGGATCCGGAGAGCTACGAGCAGGTCGCCGCCGACGAGAAAGCCGTCGGAGACGCGGTGAAATGGATCAAGGAACAGGATGTCTGTACAGTCACCCTGTGGAACGGCGTGCCGATCATCGTCGAACCGCCCAATTTCGTTGTCCTCGCGATTACCGAAACCGATCCCGGCCTGAAAGGCGACACCTCGGGAGGCGGAGGCAAGCCAGCCACGCTGGAGACCGGCGCGGTGGTGCGCGTGCCCCTGTTCGTGCAAAGCGGGGATGTCATCAAGGTCGATACGCGTTCGGGCGAATATGTCTCGCGCGCAAAGGATGAGTGACTGGCGGCCAACCGCCGATCTTGCCGTTCTTCGACGCCGGGCCCGAATGCTCGCCGATATTCGGGCCTTCTTCGCCACGCGCGGTGTCCTGGAAGTCCAGACGCCGGCGCTGTCTCCGGCGGCCAACCCCGATCCCGCCATCGACAGCCTGCGCTGCGATACCCACCTGCCTGGGAGCGCATCGCCGCAGCGCTGTTACCTGCATACATCGCCGGAATTCGCAATGAAACGTCTGCTCGCCGCCGGCAGCGGCGACATCTACCAGCTCTGCCGCGTATTTCGCGATGGCGAGGCCGGTCGCTTGCATCAACCCGAATTCACCCTGCTGGAATGGTACCGCCTCGGCTTCGACAGTCAGCGCCTGATGAACGAGGTGGCCGAACTGGTGCGCTCCCTGCTGAATCAAGATCTTCCCGAACAGCGCATGAGCTACCGCGAGGCTTTTCTTCAATATCTCGATATCGACCCCTTTACCGCCGATGACGCTTCACTGGCCGCGCTGGCGGTCCGCCAGGGAGTGGATATCTCCGCCCCCGGGATGACGCGAGACGATTGGTTGAACCTGTTGATGAGTCACTGCATCGAACCGGCATTGCCGATGCATGCCCTGGTATTCATCCATGGCTGGCCGGCATCCCAGGCCTCGCTTGCACGTCTGTCCGCCGACGGAGAGGCATTGCGATTCGAGCTCTACCTGAACGGTCTGGAACTGGCCAACGGCTTCGAGGAACTGACCGACGCCACCGAACAACGCCGCCGCTTCGAGCGGGACAACCGCCAGCGTCGGCGCCAAGGCAAGCCGCTGATGCCCATCGACGAAGCCTTTCTGTCCGCGCTTGCCGCGGGCCTGCCGGATTGTGCCGGTGTCGCGCTGGGTATCGACCGCCTGATGATGATCGCCGCCGGGCGTAACCACATCCACGAGGTCCAGGTTTTCCCGTTGAATGGCGGGTAGCACCCGGCTCAAGCGGTTATACCGTCGCCCATGAATTTTCGGCCACTGCGACCGCCCCTCGCATCCGTGGGCGTGGTTGCGGAAACTCGCCACTATGGCTCGTTTCCGCTGCCCGTAATCCCTGATTACGGGACGTCTTCAGAAAATTCCTTGTGAAAACCATCTCCTGCGCGATCATTACGTGAATTCATGAGATTTCCGGGATAGATTGCCACAGTCACTTGCCATCAGAAGGATAGACGACCCCTCTTGACCCCTTTTGCTCGCACAGCACACGAATACCTCTTTCAAGTGATCCAAAACAGGGGACATCCGATTTCCTAAGTACGTCCAAGTCGATTTTTCTGGTCATGATGGCCTGATCCACGGTTGGCTTGTAGCTACGTCCTGGTGGAAAATGTTTGCCCAGCCATTCCTTGATTCCTCGTCTGATCTCCCAGTTGTCACCGTCCCAGGTGACGTCAGCGACCAGGCCGGGCCTTCCATCGGGGAATGTCCCCGTCATTTGCTTGAGGCACGGGAGAAAAAGCACCTCATATTCGGGGTGTAGAAGGACATAGGCAACAGGAAATGGGAGTCTTAGATCCCGTAACTTTGTCGCCATTTTTGGCGCCAGATCCCTGGGGCACATGTCATCTTCATCGCGTAAAATCAGCAATCCCCCGACATCCAGCTTACTTCTGATGAAGTTTATGCCTTTCAGAACACCGCCACGACCAGACTTCGGTTCCCATTGGTGGAGATTTTGCCAACGGCGCGGGTTGTCCCAGGGGTGGAAGCATTCCTGGCTTTGGGATATGCGGACCAAAAGATTTTGGACGGATGCCACCTCTCCATGTCCTTCCACAAGCGCATACAACTTGGTCATTGCTTAGCCCAGAGACAGCGGAAGCTGCATCTCACCTGAAATCATGAGCTCTCCCAACGTGAGAAGCTTGTTTTGTACCGCCTTCCTGTTTTGTTCGGACAGGGGGTCTACCGAGGTTACCGCTCTATCTCGTTGAACGACGAAAACCGAGCTGTTGTCGAGGTTGATGTAGTCCAGCAAAATCGGGCTATGAGTGGTTACGAAGATTTGCGCTCGCTCGCTCGCTTCCTGCAAATAATCGTAAATCAACGGTAAAGCCCCGGGGTGTACTGTCAGTTCCGGTTCTTCTATGCCGATCACTGTCGGCGCTGGATCTTGCAGCAATGCCGTCAGCAGCCCGGCCACGCGCAGTGTTCCATCCGACTCAAGATCCGCACCAAACCATTTTCTTGTTTTCTCTCCACGCAGCTTGTGGTGAAACTGGGTAATCAGGAAACCGGAAGCTTTGGCGACTTTTATATCGTCAATATCGCTGGTAAGCTTCTCCAGCGCTGCTACAAGCTGTTGCTTCCATCCAGCCCTTTCTTGCTGGTACAGGATCGAGACCCAGTTATCGCCCCGGGACTGCATTGGGGTTTCACTGCTGAACTTTTGTGGTTCACGCAACGCATCCGGGTATATGGAATAAACCATCATGTTGGCTAGAAAATCCCAGAGAGGCTTGATCCTTTCATCTCCGCCAAGTGATGTGATCGCCAAGCTCTCACTGTCAATGCTCGGCCGCAAATTTTCTGGACCGTTCCAATTGCCTGACTCCATGGCGAATGTGGTGTTCTCTCCTGAAGCAATTACCTTACCCCATTCTTTTTTTACCCGATATTCCTCGCTTCGGTCACCTGCAATCTCGAATCCATAGTTAACCGAGCCGCCTTTTACAGAGGCATCGATTTCAATTTTTACATTTCTCGGACGACCGTTGCTATGTCGTCGGATCGAGTCGATTCCGTTGTCATTGGTCACGGCGCCTTGCAGACCAATGCGTACAGATTCACGAACGAAGGTTAAAGCTCGTAGCACATTGCTCTTCCCGCTACCATTTATTCCAACCAGGAAATTCATCCGGCCCGGTCGAATTTCCATCTCAGCACCGATACTGCGAAAGTTGGAAATTACTAGTCTGGTTATCATTCGGATACCCTAAAATATCAAGATGCTGGTAACTACTCGTCATCCATGAATTTTCGGCTGTTGCGGTCATTCCTCGCGTTCTTGGACGTTGTTGCGGAAAATGGGCTATGACTCGTCTCCGCGTCTGGCCCATGGGCACGAGGAACGGCCTCGAAAAACCAACGAACCATGGGCGCGAGTTTGAATCAGCGATGCTGGAAGGGCTTGTGGTGGCATGAGCGCGATCGGCCTGTTGGCGTGGCGGCCCGTGGCTTCAGTTCAGCGCCAGTACCGGATCGGCGCCTTTCCAGCGCAGTTTCTGGATCCATGCCTGGGGGTCCTCGTCACCGAGATGGAGGAGTAGCAGGGTCTTGCCGTCCATCACATAACGGTGCAGTTCCTCGAGGCGTTCCTCGGGGATGCCGACGCGCCGCAACGCGGTGGTGAGATGAGTGACCGCGGCCGCGCCCGCCATCAGGCCGGCGCCGGTGACGGCTCCGACCAAAGCATCGATGAGCGGCCCGGCGACCAACAGCGGGCCGATGCCGGGCACCAACAGCAAGCCGCTGGCGCCGGCCAGCAGTCCGCCGAGCGCGCCCCAGAAGGCGCCTTGTTCGCCCCACACCTTCAGGCGTTCCTTCTCGTCGCGGTAGGCCACGCCGAGAAAGTCGTCACCGTTGCCGCCGGCGCGGTGCAACACCGACAGCTTGTCCATCGGGAAGTCGTGCTCGACCAGTTCCTCGACAACCCGGGTCGCGGCATCGTTGTCATCGAATACCGCAGCGATCAGCTTCTCGCTCATTCGTCGAACACCCGGTGGAAGGTGGTGCCCTTGCATTTCGGGCATGGCGGGATGCGGCTGAACTTGTGGAAATGAATCTTCTCGCCGCAGTTGTCGCACACCAGCGTGCCGGGACCGGTGTATTCACCCGTGTGGTAAGGCGCCAGTTCGGCCTGTTCCTTGAGTTCCAGCAGTTCCAGCACGGTCGGGTCGGCGGCCTTGGCGAGGAGTTCCTTCAGCCGGTCGCCGAGCAGTTCGAGGTCGAAGCCGAGCCAAGTAGTGAAATCCTCGGCGCCCTCGCGCAGCGATTTGCCGAAATCGTGCAGGTCGCGCTTCAGCGCGGTGGCGACCTTGTCGGCTTCCTCCTCGGTCAGCTCTTCGAGCTCGACGGCGGTGTCGCGGGCCTTGTCGATGAAATGGTGCAGCGCCTCGTTACCGGTTTCCCTGGCTTTTTCGAGATGTTCCAGGGCGCGTTCCAGCATCAGCTCATAGGCTTCGCCAAGCACTTCGATCGGATCTTTGGGCACTTCGGGTTTCATGGTTCTCTCCAGTAGGGAATCGGTCCGATGATGGGGGCGCGAGCGATCGTGTGCAAGTTCAATCGTAGAACTCGACGCCGTGTCGGGCCAGCCAGCGACGATCCAGTTCCCATTTCACATGCTTTATGCCGGGGTGGGCGAGGGCGATGTCGCGGGCGCGCTTCTGGTGACGCGCCAACTCCTTCTGCGCGGCGATCACCTGCGCGCTGTTCGGATCGCTGCCTTTCAATTCGGGATGCACGATGTCAAGGAAGCGCAGCACCGAGAACTGAGGCGAGCGCGGTGACGACAAGACCGCGGTATCGCCTTCGGTATGCAATGCGCGGAACGGGTAGGGATAGTCCGCCAGCATCGCATCGGCGGCCAGTTCCGCGTTGATCCTGCCGGCCGGGGAGTTGCGCTGCTGGAACCAGGTGTACAGCCAGTGGGCGGCGAAGATCAGCACGATGGCAGTGAGCACGCCGATATAGATCCGGGTGCCGCGGTCGAAGAGTTCGTTGCGGTCGGGGCTTGGTTGTTCGCTCATCGATCGGGCTCCGTGTTGGATATCGGGCAGGCTTCAGCAATCTTCCGGCGGGTCGCTATTTTGAATATTCCCGACCGTTACGTCATGCATTTATGTTAAACCATATCCGTATTCTTCTGTGCCTGTTGTCGCTTCTGTCGTCGATGACGATCGGCGTGACGGCGCATGCCGGGCCGCCGCGTGGCGGCGGGGCTTGCGTGGTGGCCAAGAAGGACGGCTCGGCGCTGGATATCGTCTGGGTCACCGGTAAGTCTCATCCTTACCTTGCGCTCCAGGCCGCCGAACGGCAGCTGCACGAGAAAGGCTACAAGGTCGTCTTCCCTCAAGAGACCAGCAATCTGGCGCATGGTTTCCTGGTCGTCGTGCGCGCCGACTATACCAGTCGCCGCGGCCGGGCGCGCGTGAACTACGGTTGTGGCTTCAGTCGGGTGTCGTGGGAACACGCCGAGACCCTGGCGATGCTGAACCTGACCGGTTTCGCATGGGACTGGAAGAGCGCTTACGGCTACCGGGTCATCGAACGCTCGCGTTTCTGAGACGCCGCGCCTGCCGGAAACGCAGGGGCGCGCAGGCGGGAATCCGATGACTGGCCGATGGAGGACCCAGCGCTGGTTTGTCTGAGGTATCTCCGATGGAGTAGAGGGAGCGTTTTCTCATTGTAAATTAGCATTACATAATATTAAAATAGACTATTGTTTTTCCGACGGGCGTTCCGCGCGGCAAGGTCGCGGGGGCGTTTGTGCGTTCGCTTATATTCACCAGGATGTTCAGGCATGCAGGACCCGGCAACCATCTCTGATCGTGATCTTGGCCGCGTTGAGACCAAGAACACAACCTGTTACATGTGCGCCTGCCGTTGCGGCATTCGCGTCACCTTGCGTGACGGGCAGGTGCGCCATATCGAGGGCAATCCCGAGCACCCGCACAATCAGGGCGTGATCTGCGCGAAGGGCGCCTCGGGCATCATGAAGCAGTATTCTCCGGCGCGCCTGACCCGCCCGTTGTTGCGCAAGGAGAATGCCGAGCGTGGCGAGGCCCAATTCGAAGAGATCAGTTGGGAGCGCGCTTTCGAGATCATGGAGCAGCGCCTGTCTCATCTGCGCAAGACCGATCCCAAGAAATTCGCGCTGTTTACCGGGCGCGACCAGATGCAGGCCTTGACCGGGATGTTCGCAAAGCAGTTCGGCACGCCGAACTATGCCGCCCACGGTGGCTTTTGCTCGGTGAACATGGCCGCCGGATTGATCTATACCATCGGCGGCTCGTTCTGGGAGTTCGGCGGGCCGGATCTGGATCGCTCGAAGCTGTTCGTGATGCTGGGCACCGCCGAGGATCACGATTCCAATCCGCTGAAGATCCATATCTCCAGGTTCAAGCGCAACGGCGGGAAGTTCATCTCGATCAACCCGGTGCGCACGGGTTACTCGGCGATTGCCGATGAGTGGGTGCCGATCCGTCCCGGTACCGATGGCGCGCTGTTGCTTGCATTGATCCGCGAGATCATCGAGCTGGGATTGTTCGATCGCGATTTCCTGGTGCAGTACACCAACGCCGCCGAGCTTGTCATCGATGATCCTGAGCGTGACGATCACGGTTTGTTCAAGCGGGTCGAGATGCATTATGAGGAAGGCTGTTTCGATCCCGAGAACAAGCTGTGGTGGGATCGCGACCTGGATATCGCGATGGGCACCCATACGCCGGGTTGCGACCCCTACCTGCTCGGCGAGTTCAAGCTGGATGATGGTACAAAGGTAAAGCCGGCCTTCCAGTTGTTGAAGGAGCGGGTCGAGGAGTACACCCCGGAGTGGGCCGAGAACCTGACTGGCATCCCCGCCGATACCATTCGCCGCCTGGCGCACGAGATGGGCGTGACCGCGCGCGATCACAAGATCGAGCTGCCGATCCAGTGGACCGATTGCTGGGGTAACGAGCACAACTCGGTCACCGGCAATCCGGTCTCGTTTCATGCGATGCGCGGGCTGGCGGCGCACTCCAACGGTTTCCAGGCGATCCGCGCGCTGGGTATTCTGATGACCCTGCTCGGCACCATCGATCGCCCTGGCGGGTTCCGCCACAAGGCGCCTTTCCCCCGGCCCATCCCGCCCTGTCCGAAGCCACCGAACAGCGCCGATGCGGTTCAGCCCGAAAGCGTGCTCGATGGCATGCCGCTGGGTTGGCCGTCCGCGCCAGAGCATCTGTTCGTGGATGAGGATGGCGAGCCGCTGCGCATCGACAAGGCGTTCTCATGGGAGTATCCGCTGTCGGTGCACGGGTTGATGCACAACGTCATCACCAATGCCTGGCGGGGCGATCCGTATCGCATCGACACCTTGTTGTTGTTCATGGCCAACATGGCGTGGAATTCGTCGATGAATACCGAGCGCGTGCGCGAGATGCTCACCGACAAGGACGACAACGGCGAATACAAGATCCCCTTCCTGATCGTTTGCGACGCCTTTCAGTCCGAGACCACTGCCTTTGCCGACCTGGTATTGCCAGA
>JALVEB010000004.1 GCA_027008705.1 Sedimenticola sp.
CACATACGCAAAGGCATGGATGGAGAAGTTTGCAGATAATGCGATAAAGTATAGAGAATTATGCAGATAACTATAGTCCCGCCGCGGCTGGTTCCGATGCGCTTGAACCGTCCTACAGCGGCTTTTTTGCCATATGGCATAGGCCGGCCCGATCCAAGCTTGGTGGATCGAGTGACGCTAAGCCTTTGGAATCAGGACACCGCAAGCGAAATGAAGCGTGATTGTCCTAATGCCTGCACATTTCCACCTTGACTGCACCCTGACCACTGATGACGAGCTCAAGGTCTTTGTCGACGTGGTCGCGCTGGATTTGCTCAAAGGCGTCGGGATCGACTGCCCGGAGCAGGGTCTGAACCGCAGTTTCGTGACTCACCTCTGCCCGTCGCGCCATCCCGGTCGGACAGGGCGCGTGCGATGAAGACGCCTCGTGTATTGCTGCTCAGCCCGGCGAGGAGTTACCGCATCGCGGCCTATCTCGACGCTGCCCGACGCCTGGGGGTGTCGCTGGTGATCGCCTCCGATGGAAGGCACTCGCTGGCGCGCGAGGTGGCCGCCGGCATCCACCTCGACCTGTCCGACCCGGCTGCCTGTCTCGACACCGTTGCGCGAGTTCATGCCGAGACCCCGTTCTCCGGCATCGTCGCCAGCGACGATACCACGGTCGAGCTGGCCGCGCGCCTGGCCGAGTCATTGGGTCTGGCGCACAACGCGCCGAGTGCGGCGCGCCTCACCCGGCGCAAGGATCTGGCGCGCCAATGCCTTGCCGACGCCGGCGTGCCGGTACCGGCGTTTTCGCTGATCGACCTCGACCGGCCGCTGTCTCCACAGCTCGACGCGCTGTGCTGGCCGGTGGTGCTGAAGCCGCTCAGCCTCTCCGCCAGCACCGGAGTGATTCGCGTCGACGATGCGGACTCGGCGCGACACGCGCTCGCCGTCATCGCGGAGCTGATCGCCGATCTGCCCGATCGTGAAGAACGCCGGCGGGTGCTCGCTGAACGCTATCTGCCGGGTGCCGAAGTCGCTGTCGAAGGCTTTCTACATCACGGCGGGTATCAGGCGATCACCATCTTCGACAAGCCCGACCCGCTCACCGGGCCTTTCTTCGAGGAGACCTGCTACGTCAGCCCATCGCGTCTGCCCGAAATGCTCCAGCGGAAGATTATCTCGACCGTGGCCGATGCCTGCGCGGCCTATGGTCTGCGCCAGGGGCCGGTACACGCTGAGTTGCGCATCGACGGCGAGCGGGCATGGATTCTCGAGGTGGCCGCGCGCACCATCGGCGGCGAATGCAGCCGCGCGCTCGATGCCGGCCTCGTCGAACCGCTGGAGATGCATGTGCTCGCCAGCGCGCTGGGCCGTCCCCTGCCGTTGCGCGCGCGGGAGCGCGCGGCGGGCGTCATGATGATCCCGGTGCCGCGCGCCGGCGTGCTGCGACGTGTGACCGGCGAGGCGGAGGCTCGTGCGGTGCCGGGCATCACCGGCCTGCGTATCGCGGTTCGCCCCGGTCAGCCGTTGGAGGTACTGCCGCGCGCCTCCAGTTATCTGGGGTTTCTGTTTGCCGAAGGCGATACGCCGGAGGCTGTCGAAGATGCCTTGCGCAGCGCCCATGCGGCGTTGAAGTTTACCGTCGACCCGATGATCCTGCTGCGCCCTGGTTCGCTGGAGCTGTAGGATAAAAGCGCGATCGCCCTGATCGGGCAACCAGGGCAATCGCGCTGAAATGCCATTGCCCTGACAAGGCGTAGGCCCGATCAAGCGCAGCGGATCAGGCAGCGGCGCAATTACGCGGCGGCGCCGCAGCCGGTTCCGCGGTACTTGAACCGGCCTACAGCGGTTTTATTGCCATAGGGGCATAGGCCCGATCCGGCCTGGTGGATCGGGCGACAGCGCTAAGCCTTTGAAATCAGGAAATGTCAAGCGAAATTAAACGCGATCGTCCCGATCGGGCAACCGCGATGACTTGCCTCGCGCTTCCGCAGTCCGTACCATTCCCGCTTTTGGATCGGCCGCTGGGCCGGGTTCTTCGGGAAGGGTTTCACTAACATGCGTACTCACTATTGCGGCGAGATCGAGCGCTCGCTGGAAGGGCAGGAAATCGAGGTGTGCGGCTGGGTTCATCGCCGCCGCGATCATGGTGGGGTGATCTTCGTCGATCTGCGTGATCGCGAGGGGGTGGTGCAGGTGGTATTCGACCCCGACCGCCCCGAGATGTTCGAAACCGCCGAGCACATCCGCTCGGAGTGGGTATTGCGCGTCAAGGGGCGTGTGCGCGCCCGCCCGGAGGGCACCGAAAACCCCCAGATGCACACCGGCGAGATCGAGCTGCTGGCATTGGAGCTGGAGGTGCTGAATCGCGCCGAGACCCCGCCGATCCATCTCGATGATAAAGACCTCTCCGAGGAGCTGCGCCTGCGTTATCGCTACATCGATCTGCGCCGCCCGGTGATGCAGCAGCGCATCCGCCTGCGCGCTCAGGTTACGCGCGTGCTGCGCCGTTACCTCGATGACAATGGCTTTCTCGATATCGAGACCCCAATGCTGACCAAGGCCACGCCGGAAGGGGCGCGTGATTACCTGGTGCCAAGCCGCACCCATGCCGGGCGTTTCTTTGCCTTGCCGCAATCGCCGCAGTTGTTCAAGCAGTTGCTGATGATGTCCGGCATGGATCGTTATTACCAGATCGTGCGTTGTTTCCGTGACGAGGATCTGCGCGCCGATCGCCAGCCCGAGTTCACCCAACTGGATATAGAGACCTCGTTCATGAGCGACGAGGAGCTGATCACGCGGATGGAAGAGATGATCCGCCGCCTGTTCCGGGAGGTGCTGGAGGTCGAGCTGCCCAACCCCTTTCCCCGCATGAGCTGGGACGAGGCGATGCGCCGCTTCGGCTCCGACCGCCCCGATCTGCGCGTGCCGCTGGAGCTGGTGGATGTCGGCGACCTGATGAGCGGGGTCGATTTCAAGGTCTTCGCCGGCCCGGCGAACGATCCCAAGGGTCGCGTCGCCGCACTGCGCGTGCCCGGTGGCAACCGCCTGACGCGCAAGGAGATCGACGAGTACACCAAGTTCGTCGGTATCTACGGCGCGCGTGGCCTGGCCTATATCAAGGTCAACGATGCCTCGGCCGGACGCGAGGGGCTGCAATCGCCGATCCTGAAGTTTCTGCCCGACGAGGCCGTGACCGGCATCCTCGAGCGCAGCGGCGCGGAGAGCGGTGATCTGATCTTCTTCGGCGCCGACAAGGCCAGTATCGTCAACGAGGCGCTTGGCGCGCTGCGCGTGCGCCTGGGTCAGGATCTCGATCTGATGGAAGGCGAATGGCGCCCGTTGTGGGTGGTCGATTTCCCGATGTTCGAATGGGATGACGACAAACAGCGCTGGAACGCCCTGCATCATCCCTTCACCGCGCCGAAGCCGGAACACGTTCCGCTGCTTGCGAGCGATCCTGGCGCGTGCCAGTCGATCGCCTACGACATGGTGCTGAACGGCACCGAACTGGGCGGTGGCTCCACCCGTATCCACCAGGAGGCGGTGCAGGAGCAGGTCTTCGAGCTGCTTGGCATTGGTGAACAGGAGGCGCGCGACAAGTTCGGCTTCCTGCTCGATGCCTTGAAGTATGGTTGTCCGCCGCACGGCGGCATCGCCTTTGGCCTCGACCGCCTGGTGATGTTGATGGCTGGCGCGCATTCCATCCGCGATGTGATGGCCTTTCCGAAGACCCAGACCGCCGCCTGCCTGCTCACCGATGCCCCGTCCGAGGTCTCACCCGAGCAACTGCGCGAGCTGCATATCCGCGTGCGCGCGCCGCGCAAGGAAGGGGAGGCGGCGGAGTAGGCCACCGCCCTGGCGGTATCCGGTATCTCGTGCCGGGTATGGTAACCCAATCACTGGAGCCTCAAGAGCATGCTGCCTTTTACCCGCCCGACGCTGAGCGAAGAAGACGAACAGGCCGTACTGGAGGTGCTGCGCTCCGGCTGGATCACCACCGGGCCCAAGGTCGCGGCCTTCGAGCAGGCGCTGGCCGATTATCTCGGCGGCGGTGTCACGGTGTGCGCCTTCAACTCGGCGACCAGTGCGTTGGAGGCGGTGTTGCTGGCCTCCGGCATCGGCCCGGGTGACGAGGTCATCGTGCCGGCGATGAGTTTTACCGCGAGCGCGAACGTCGTCGTGCGCGCTGGTGCGCGGCCGGTGTTCGTCGATGTTGATCTCGACAGCCGCAACCTCGACGCCGAGCGTGTCGAGGCGGCGCTGACACCGCGCAGCCGCGCGCTGATCCCGGTGCATTTCGCCGGCCTCGCGGTGGAGATGGCGCCGCTGCGCGATCTCGCCGAACACCACCGCTTGTTGTTGCTGGAAGATGCCGCGCAGGCGATCGGTACGCGCCATGCCGGGCGCGCGATCGGCAGCTTCGGCAACCCGACCTGCTTCAGTTTTCATCCCAACAAGAACCTCACCACGATCGAGGGTGGGG
This sequence comes from Sedimenticola sp., assembly GCA_027008705.1. Lineage (GTDB taxonomy): Bacteria > Pseudomonadota > Gammaproteobacteria > Chromatiales > Chromatiaceae > JALSSX01. The sequence continues at coordinate 4,472 of JALVEB010000004.1, forward strand.
CGGTGGCAACGAACGACAGCGCCTTGGTGCGCCGCCTCGAGCGCATCCGTTTCCACGGTATCGAGCGCAATGCCGACGGCGACATGAACGTGCCCCTGTGGGGTGGCAAGATGAACCTGCCGGATGTAAACGCCGCGCTGGGTCTGAGCCAGTTGGCGCGGCTGGATGCGTTCAACCGCAAGCGGCGCAAGCTTGCCGAGCACTACCTGGAACGATTGCCGCGTCACCCCGCGCTGCATCCGCCGGCGTCCGGGCCGGGACACAGTTGGCACATGTTCTGCGTGCGCATCGACTACGCCGCGCTCGGCACCACCCGCGCGGCCTTCCAGCAGGCGCTGGCGGAGCGCGACATCGGCACCGGCGTGCACTACCCGGCGATGCATCTGTTCGGGCTCTACCGCCACTACGGCTATGCTCCGGGGGATTTCCCAAACGCCGAGCGCATCGGCGAGCAGACCCTGACCCTGCCGCTGTTCCCCGGGATGGAACCGGATGATGTCGAGCGCGTCTGCGCGGCTCTTGCGGAGGTGTTGGATGGTTGAGCCTCCACTGCCGGAGCAGACGCTGGATCTCAGCGTGGTGATCCCGGTCTATAACGAGCAGGATGTGCTTCCGGCCCTGTTCGAGCGCCTCTATCCGGCGCTCGATGCCCTCGGCCGCTCCTACGAGGTCATCTTCGTCGACGATGGCAGCCGTGACCGCTCGCCGGCCTTGCTGCGCGAGCAATATCAGCGGCGTCCGGACGTCACCCGGGTGATCTACCTGCGCGCCAACGCCGGACAGCACGCGGCCCTGATGGCCGGTTTTGAATACACCCGGGGAAAGACGGTGGTCACGCTGGATGCCGATCTGCAAAACCCGCCGGAGGAGATCGGCAAGCTGTTGGAGCAGATCGACGCCGGTCACGACTATGTCGGCTCGATCCGCCGCCAGCGCAAGGACAGTTGGTGGCGAGACAAGGCATCCAGGGCGATGAACCGGTTGCGCGAGAAAATCACCAACATCCACATGACCGATCAGGGCTGCATGCTGCGCGCCTATGATCGTGACATCGTCCAGGCGATGCTCGATTCACACGAGGCCCAGACCTTCATCCCCGCGCTCGGCTACCTCTACGCTGGCCACCCGACCGAGGTCGTCGTCGAGCACGAGGAGCGCGCCGCGGGCGAGTCCAAATACCCGCTCTACAAGCTGATCCACCTGAATTTCGATCTGATGACCGGCTTCTCGCTGGCGCCGTTGCAGATCTTCTCGGTGGTCGGGTTCTTCATCTCGGTGGTGTCGTTCTTCTTCGTCATTTACCTCGCCTTGCGCCGGCTGATCGTCGGACCCGAGGTCGAGGGCGTGTTCACCCTGTTCGCGATCCTGTTCCTGGTCGCCGGCATCATCCTGTTCGGTATCGGCCTGCTCGGCGAATACGTTGGCCGTATCCTGGTGCAGTCGCGTGGGCGGCCGCGTTACCTGGTCGGCTGCGTGCTCTCGAAGGAACATGATGATGACAAGGGCTGCCCATCATGACAGCGGTTGGCCGCGCGGTGGTGTTCGCCT
>JALVEB010000005.1 GCA_027008705.1 Sedimenticola sp.
AGGCCGGTTGGGATCAGCGCTACTTGCTCAAGGTGCTTGCGATGAATTAAGCGCGATTGCCCTGGGGGTATTCTGGCACTTACCAGTAGGTGGCGTTGACAATAGCATTCATGGAAAGCCATCGCGAAATTCTCCAAGGCGATATCCATGACGCATTAGCAAAGCGCTATCCATGGGCGTTGGGTATAATGCAATATCGATCCTGGCATGCGGCAGCCGGCGCGAACAGGGTGCCGTCATCCAGCTGTAATGTCCCCAACGGAGGATGAGCAAGTTGAACCAGCAAGCGAAGAAACAGTGGATTGCGGCGTTCGCGTTCGTATTGGCCGGTGCTGTTCTCTCCATGATCGCTCCCAGTTTTGAGGTCGCGATAGTGACCTGGATTTTGTTGCTGACGATCTATCTTTTCGCTTTCGAGGTCGTCGGCGTGGATGTCGCCGCCACCTGTATCATGGTGTTGCTGGGGCTGTTGTCCTATTTTGGTACTCATGTCGGTCTCGCGGAACCGCTGGTGCCGGAGAGCGACCTGTTCAACGGCTTTTCGAGCAATGCGGTGATCTCGATCATCGCGGTGATGATCATCGGCGCCGGCCTCGATAAGACGGGCCTGATGAGCAAGGTCGCCGGTTATATCCTGAAGATCGGCGGAGCCACGGAAACCCGGATCATCCCGATCATCTCGGGCACTGTGGCTTTCATATCGAGCTTTATGCAGAACGTTGGCGCGGCGGCGTTGTTTCTGCCGGTGGTCAGCCGCATCTCGACCCGCACAGGGCTGCCGATGTCGCGCCTGTTGATGCCGATGGGCTTCTGCGCGATTCTCGGCGGCACGGTGACGCTGGTCGGTTCCAGCCCGCTGATTCTGCTCAACGACCTGATCCTGAACTCCAACCAGGTGTTGCCGCCAGAACAACAGATGACTACCTTTGGGCTGTTTTCGGTGACGCCGGTCGGGGTCGCCCTGGTGATCAGCGGCATCCTCTATTTCGTCGTCGCCGGCCGTTTCGTGCTGCCGCGCGCGCCCGAGGAGCCCATGAACCAGGCGATCGACACGATGGACTATCTGCGCGAGGTCTACGGTATCGGCTTTGACCTGAAAGAGGTTGTGGTGCCGGCCAATAGTCCGCTGATCGGTAAGAAGCTCGACGATATCGAGCACGACTGGAAGATCCGCGTGGTCGCCATCTCGCATGGGGGCAAGGAGATTCTGATCGGCGCGACCGGACTGGCGCGCGACGAGGGAATCACGCCGGAGACGGTGATGGCTGTGATCGCCGCGCCAGAGGATCTGACACATTTCGTCAGGGAAAACGGACTCACGCAACGCATGGAGCTGATTACCTTTGCCGATACCATGTCGCCGTCGAAGGCGGGCATTGCCGAACTGGTCATCCCGCCCGGCTCATCGTTGATCGGCAAATCGGCGCGTGACCTATGGATGCGCAAGACCTACGGCGCTTCGCTGCTGGCAATCCACCGCAACGGCAAGACCTTGGTACGCGAGGGCGAAGGCGTGCGCGATGAGCCCTTTCAGGCCGGTGATACGCTGATCGTGCATATCGACTGGGACAGCCTCCACCGCCTGACCAAGGATCGCAATTTCGTCGTCGTCACCACGGATTTCCCACACGAGGAACTGCGTCCGCACAAGGTCGGCTGGGCGCTGGTGTTCTTTTTCATTGCGCTGATCCTGGTGCTGTTCACCGATATCCGGCTGTCGATCGCGCTGCTGACCGGCGCCATCGGCATGGTGCTGGCTGGAGTGCTGAAGATCGAAGAGGCCTATGATGCGGTAAGCTGGAAGACGGTGTTCCTGCTAGCCAGCCTGATCCCGCTGGGCTACGCGGTCGAGACCTCAGGCACCGCGGCCTGGATCGCCGACAAAACCCTGGCGCTGTTCGGCGAAGAGCCGGTCGTCTGGCAGGTGCAGTTGGCGATCGCGGTGCTCGCCACCCTCTTTACGCTGGTGATGTCGAACGTCGGCGCCACGGTATTGCTGGTGCCGCTGGCGATCAATATCGCCCTCGGCGCCGGGGGCGACCCGGCGGTCTTCGCATTGACCGTGGCGATCGCGACATCGAACTCGTTCCTGATCCCAACCCACCAGGTCAACGCGCTGATCATGGGGCCGGGCGGTTATCGGGTGGCGGATTTCATGCGCGCCGGCGGCATTATGACCATTCTGTTCCTGATCGTGATGATGGCGATGATGAACCTGATTTTCTGAACCTTGCCGGCAAGGAAAGCGGTTTCTGTTAAAATCCCGCCCTTCGTGCCGCCAAGCTCGATCGAACCGCGCGTTCCGATGGGCCGGGCGCGAATCATTCGAGATGGAGAATACCGTGAAACGAATCCCTGCCGCGCTGCTCCTGCTGTTTCTGCCGAGCCTGTTGTTCGCCGCCGAAACGGGCGGAGACCACTTCGACCTGACCAGCAGCTGGGTCGGCATCGCCTCGCTGATCGTCTTTTTCCTCGCCTACGCGCTGGTGATCGGCGAGGAATTCACCCACCTGCGCAAATCCAAGCCGGTAATCCTCGCCGCCGGCATCATCTGGGGCATGATCGGCTGGTACTACGTCCAGCATGGCGTGCCGGCCGAGGCCGAGCACGCGGTGCGTCACAATCTGCTCGAGTATGCCGAGCTGATGTTGTTCCTGCTGGTGGCGATGACTTACATCAATGCGATGGACGAGCGGAATGTCTTCGAGGCGCTGCGCTCGTGGTTGATCCGCAAGGGCTTCGGGCTGCGCAAACTGTTCTGGATCACCGGCCTGCTGGCCTTCTTTATCTCTCCATTCGCGGACAATCTGACCACGGCCTTGCTGATGTGCGCGGTGGTCCTGGCGGTTGGCGGCGGCAAGCCGGAGTTCGTGCTGCTCTCCTGCATCAACATCGTCATCGCGGCCAATGCCGGCGGCGCGTTCAGCCCGTTTGGTGACATCACCACGCTGATGGTCTGGCAGAAGGCAATCCATACCCCGGAAGGCATCGTCGATTTCTGGTCTTTCTTCCATCTGTTCATCCCGGCCGCAATCAACTGGCTGGTGCCCGCCGTGCTGATGAGCCTGAAGGTGCCAAACGAGCAGCCGGAGGCCGGTGGCGAGGATGTGCCGATGAAACGGGGCGCGCGGCGCATCGTGGCGCTGTTCCTGGCCACGATCGTCACCGCGGTGGGCTTCCATCAGTTTCTGCACCTGCCGCCGGTGATCGGCATGCTCACGGGTCTGTCCTTTCTCCAGCTTTTCGGGTACTACCTGAAAAAAATCGAGATCCGAGACCACAACCCGAAAGGTGCCGAGCATGCCGGGCGGATGGGCGATCCGGTCGCGTTCGACGTATTCGAGAAGGTTGCGCGCGCCGAATGGGACACGCTGTTCTTCTTCTATGGAGTGGTCTTATGCGTCGGCGGACTGGGCTTCATCGGCTATCTGGCGATGATCTCGGAATCCATGTATGTCGGCCTCGGCGCGACCTGGGCCAATATCATTGTCGGCGTGCTGTCGTCGATCATCGACAATATCCCGGTGATGTTCGCGGTTCTGACGATGAACCCGGACATGAGCATGGGCCAGTGGCTGCTGGTCACGCTCACCGCCGGTGTCGGCGGCAGCCTGCTGTCGATCGGCTCGGCAGCCGGGGTGGCGCTGATGGGGCAGGCGCGCGGCTTCTATACCTTTTTTGGCCATCTAAGATGGACGCCGGTCATTGCACTGGGCTACGCCGCCAGCATCATCGCGCACCGACTGCTGAACGCATCAATGTTCAACTGAACTGAGGCACAGCGACAAGGCAATCGCGCTTCATTTCGCTTGACGTTTCCTGATTTCAAAGGCTTGGCGCTGTCGCCCGATCCGCTCGCTTGATCGGACCTACGCCCATATGGCAAAAAAACCGCTGTAGGCCGGTTCAAGTACCGCGGAACCGGCTGCGGCGGTGCCGCGCAATGGCGTCGCTGCCCGACCCGCTTCGCTTGATCGGGCCTACGCCCTGTCGGGGCAATTGGCATTTAAGTGCGATTGCCCTAGGCACAGCGGCGCTCCCAGCGTGGGTTCTGACGACTACTCCACCGCCTCGAACGCCTCGCAGCTATAGTAGGCGGCGAGGTAGACCTCGCGTTTCAGGCACAGACCGTCGTCGGCGCGCACCGACGCCATGCCGGAGCTCATGACCTTCAGGCCGGGAAAGGTTTTCTCTAGGAACTCGGGCGAGTTCCGGAAATGGTGGCAATGCAGGCAGATCGCCTTTGGTCGCTTGCTCATGGTTCGGCTCCCGATGGGAAACGGCCCGCCCAGCGGGCGGGCCCGGTTGGCGGATTTCCAGCCGGTCAGTGGCTGAGGTTAGACCAATAGCTGGCGAACACCACCGCCGACAGCACGAAACCCAGCAACACATTGACCACCACGCCGGTGGTGAAGGCCATGAACGGCTTGGTCCCGGCCGATGCCAGCTCGCGGAAGCGGGTGGTCAGACCGATCGAGAAGAAGCAGAAGATGAAGGCCCAGGTGCGCAGGGTCTTCACCGGCCCGACCAGTTCAGGCTTCACCAGCTTGTTGTAGTCAGCGAAGCTGTAATCCTGCGAGATCAGCGTGATGATGATCGAGGCGATGACGAAGCCGATCACGAACTTCGGAAAACGCCACCAGATCTCGGCCGGGTTGGGCTTCTGGCCCTCCTTGCGCTCCCACTTCATCGTCGAAATCAGCGCCAGCACGAAAGCCCAGATGCCGATCCAGATATCACGCCCGACCACCTTCATCAAGGTGAAGGCCCATACCGCGTCATCCTGCTTTCCGGGGATGTCCGGCAGGTGCTCGGCAACGTTGCCATAGGCCTGCGCGGCGGCGAAACCGGCGGCATCGGCGAACTCCGAGGTGCCCACCCAGGCGCCGGCGATGCCGGCATGCAGCCCCAGCGCGCGCGACACCAGCGGCAGGAAGAAGATCATCACGATGGCCCACAGAATCACCATCGTGATCGCGATCGGCGCGTGTTCCTTCTTCGCGCCGACCGCGCCGGCGATGGCGATCGCGCCGGAGACGCCACAGACCGCGCCGCCAGCGCCAAGGGTGGCGCCGAGCCGGCGGTCCAGCCCCAACTTCTTCGCGGTGAAATAAATCACCAGAAAGGTCGTGATCGAAACGATCGAGGCCTGCACGATGGCGACCGGACCGGCCCAGATGATCAAGGTGAACGGCAGGGTCGCACCGAGCAGCACGATACCGATCTTGATGTAGAACTCAACGCGGAAACCGGTGTCCATCCAGCGCGGCAAGCCGATCAGGTTGGAGATCAGCATGCCGAGCAGCAGCGCCACCAGCGGCGGTTCCAGATTGTAGCGATGCGCCTGGCTCCAGGCGCCGATGATGAAGATGATCACCGAGAACACGAACACAAAGATGAACGACGGGACATACTCCGCGAGCTTGTAGCCCATCGCCTTCATCGCGACGACGAAGATCGCCAGCCACATCAGGAACATCGCCAGGTACTGCGGCAGATGCGCGCCGAGATGGGAGAACGCCTCGCCCAGGCTGTCCCATTTGGCGGGCTTGATCGCGATCCATTTGATGGTGTCGCCATTCAGGAAGAACAGCACCGCCACGATGACGATGCCAAGGCCCACCCAGATGGCCCACCAGTCTTCCTTCAGCCAAAGCTCCTTCCAGCCCACGCTTTTGATGCGCAGGTCATCCGCTTCCTCATCCCATTCGAGCTCGGTTGGGGTCAGATTGAGCTCCTCGTTCTTTTTGTCAGCCATGTGCTGCCTCCTGATTTTATTGATTGGTGGTCGGATAATGGCCGGGTTCTCCCGAAAACGCCGCCGTCGCCACGCGCCGAAAACCGGCACGCGAACAGGCTCCGGCGAATCGCATCGACCCGTCGAGCCATTACCCCCCTCGCTGCTCCCCGAGCAGCCGCTTCGCGAAAACCCGTATGCAACGGATGGTTGTCGCGTCGTTCTTTATAAACCCGCCCGCCGTCCCACTTCAAGCGTTTCCTTCAGTACAGCGGGATTCT
>JALVEB010000006.1 GCA_027008705.1 Sedimenticola sp.
GGGTGCGTGGCTGATGATTCATGGGCGACGAGTATAACAGCGGGTCGAACTTGGGGCGTGTAACGCGGTGGGCGGGGAGTATGGGCCGGTTTCGCCGGATCGCGCGGGGCGGGGCGTGCAGCGCTGGGGCAATTCCAGTATATTGAGCACCCTCCGGTCGCTGTCGATACCGGAGTGTCCTTATCATGTGTCGGAACCCGATGAGAATATTGCTCAGCAACGATGACGGCTATCTGGCGCCTGGCCTGAAGGCGCTTGCCGATGCGCTGCGAGACCGGGCCGAGATTCTTGTCGTGGCGCCCGATCGGGATCGCAGCGGCGCGAGCAATTCCCTGACCTTGGAGAACCCGTTGCGCGTGCGGCGCGCGGCGAACGGGTTCCACTATGTCAATGGCACGCCGACGGATTGCGTGCATGTCGCGATCACGGGCCTCCTCGACGAGGAACCCGACATGGTGTTCTCGGGGATCAATCTCGGCGCCAACCTGGGAGACGATGTGCTCTATTCCGGTACCGTCGCGGCCGCCACCGAGGGGCGTTTTCTGGGTTTTCCCGCAGTGGCGATCTCGATCGATTCCTTTACTCCGCGCCACCTCGATACCGCCGCGCGTGTCGCGGTCGAGTTGCTGACTCAGTTGCGCGCGCGGCCGCTGGATCGCTTCACCATTCTCAATGTCAATGTGCCGGATATCCCGTGGGCGGATCTGCAAGGCTTGCGCGCCACGCGTCTCGGGCATCGCCATAAGGCGGAGCCGGCGATCCGCGCGAGCGACCACCGGGGCGAAACCATCTACTGGGTCGGTCCGCCGGGGCCGGAGCAGGATGCCGGGCCGGGCACCGATTTCCATGCGCTGCGTAGCGGCTATGCATCGGTGACGCCGTTGCGCGTCGACCTGACCCACGAGGCCGCGCTGCCGCGGCTCGAAAGCTGGCTCGAGGCCTGGGCATGATCGCGGGTATCGGTTATCAGGGGATCGGGATGACCTCGCAGCGTACCCGCGAGCGTCTGGTCGAACGTTTGCGCCAGCGCGGCATCCAGGATCCCAGGGTGCTCGATGCGATCCGCAACACGCCACGCCATATCTTCGTCGATGAAGCCCTGGCGAGCCGCGCCTACGAGGATACGGCCTTGCCGATCGGGCACGGTCAAACCATTTCGCAACCGTTTATCGTCGCATTGATGACGCAAGCCCTGCTCGAACGGCAGCCGATGAACAAGGTACTCGAGATCGGTACCGGTTCGGGGTATCAGACGGCGATTCTGGCGCAGCTGGTGAAGCGGGTATACAGCGTGGAACGCATCGAGGCCCTGCTGAAGCTCGCGCGCATGCGCCTGCGCGCGCTGAAGTTGAAAAACGCCCATCCACGACACTGTGACGGTGGCATGGGCTTGCCCCAGTACGCGCCCTATGATGGCATCATCGTCACCGCGGCCCCGGAATACATTCCCGAGTCGCTGATCGAGCAGTTGGTCGTCGGGGGGCATATGATTCTGCCTTATGGGCAACGCAATCGCCAACAATTGGTGCGGGTCGTCCGCACCCCCCACGGCTATGAGACCGAACGTCTCGAATCGGTCAGTTTCGTGCCCTTGCTCGGAGGAACCCAGTAGTGAGCCTGTTCGGCGCCTTGTATGACAAAACCCTGAACTGGTCGCGACACCCGCACGCCGAGCGTTACCTGGCCGGGCTGAGCTTTGCCGAGTCTTCGTTCTTCCCGGTGCCGCCGGACGTGATGCTCGCGCCGATGGCGCTGGCGCGCAACGATCGGGCTTTGCGCTTCGCCTTATTGACCACGATCGCTTCGGTGCTGGGTGGCCTGCTCGGCTACGCCATCGGTCATTTCGGCTTCGAATTGGTCGAGCCCTGGCTGCACAAGCTCGGTTATTACGAGAAATATCTGGTAGTGCGTGGCTGGTTCAATGAATGGGGTTTCTGGGCGATGCTGATCGCGGGTTTCAGTCCGATTCCATACAAGCTGTTTACGATTACCGCCGGGGCGGTGTCGATGGCGTTGCTGCCGTTCGTGCTGGCCTCGGCGATCGGGCGCGGCGCGCGCTTCTTCCTCGTCGCCTTTCTGATCGCCCGTGGCGGGGAGACGATGGAACGCCATCTCCGCCGGTATATCGATGCCATCGGATGGGGGCTGGTCGTATTGATTCTTGCCTATGTCGGCTATAAGACGATGAGCTGAGCGCGCGATGCCGCGATGGGTGCGATGGATTCCGCTGGGCTTGGTTCTCGCGCTGGCACTCGGCGCCTGCGCGCGCTACAACAATGCGCCGGTGGAGAGCCGCGCGAGCCCGTGGCATCGCGTCGCGGCGCCGACCTACCATATCGTGAAACGGGGCGATACCCTGTATGAGATCGCTTGGCGCTACCGCCTCGACTACCGCAAGCTGGCGACATGGAACGGCATTCGCGAGCCCTATCTGATCTATCCCGGGCAGCGCCTTCTGCTGCATCCTCCGACGCGCTCCACGCGGGCCGGTTCCGCCCCGACGCATGCGCTCCGCAAGCCCGTGTCCGGGACGAGGATTCCGCCCGCAAGCCGCGTCACGCACGCCTCACGCAAGCCGCACCGGCTCCACTGGGTCTGGCCCGCGCGCGGGCAGGTCGTCCAACGTTTCGTGGCGGGTTCGCGGCTCAATCAGGGGATCCATATCGCGGGACAGCTGGGTCAGGCAATTCGTACAGCGGAAAGCGGAAAAGTCGTATACGCCGGGAGTGGACTTCGTGGATACGGCAAGCTTATTATCGTTAAGCACAATAACAATTATTTCAGCGCTTACGGGTTCAACCGCAAACTGCTGGTAAAAGATAAACAGAGGGTGGCCAGGGGGCAGCGGATCGCCGAGATGGGCAAGGGGCCGGATGGTCGTCCATTGCTGCATTTCGAGATCCGACGGGCAGGGAAACCCGTGAATCCGTTGCGGCTGTTGCCCCGTTAGCTTTTTCGGGCCGACGGTTTGTTGGCTTGGCTCTCCACGATAAGGAGGCAGGAGCGAATGAAAGAGGATGAAGATACGAAACCGGCGCCGGAGGTGAAGGCGCGAGAGATTGGGGGGGATGGGGAACACGTCTATGCCGCGGGCGAGGTGAGCGCCGCGCAGATGGATGCGACGCGTGTCTACCTGTCGGAGATCGGCGCGTCCGCCCTGTTGACGGCGGAGGAAGAGGTCTATTTTGCCCGGCGCGCGCAGAAAGGTGACGAGGCCGCGCGCAAGCGCATGATCGAAAGCAATCTGCGCCTGGTGGTGAAGATTGCGCGCCGCTATATGAACCGGGGCCTGGCATTGCTGGATCTGATCGAAGAGGGCAACCTCGGATTGATCCGGGCGGTCGAGAAGTTCGACCCGGAGCGGGGCTTTCGTTTTTCCACCTACGCCACTTGGTGGATTCGTCAAACCATCGAGCGCGCGATCATGAACCAGACGCGCACGATCCGCCTGCCGATCCATGTCGTCAAGGAGATCAACGTCTACCTGCGCGCGGCGCGCGAGTTGACGCAGAAGCTGGATCACGAGCCGAGCGCCGAGGAGATCGCCCGTCTGCTCGGTCGTCCGGTATCCGAGGTCGAGCGCATGCTCGGCCTGAATGAACGGGTTTCCTCGGTGGACACGCCCTATGGCAAGGATGCCGACAAGCCGCTGCTCGACACCATTGCCGATGACGAGGCGCCGGATCCGACCCATGTGCTGCACTCGGAAGAGCTCAAGCGCCATTTGGAGAAATGGCTGGAGCGTCTGAATGACAAGCAGCGCGAGGTGGTGCAACGGCGCTTCGGCCTGCATGGCTACGAGAACTCGACACTGGAGCAGGTTGCGCGCGAGTTGGGCGTGACGCGGGAACGGGTGCGCCAGATCCAGATCGATGCCTTGCGGCGCTTGCGTCGGATTCTCGAAAAGGACGGTTTCTCGCTCGAGGCCATTTTCAAGTGACCGGCGGATGGCCGCGTGGTGAGACCTGGGCACTGGTATCCGTCTGGCGGGCATGGGATCATGCGGGTTTTCGGTCATGCTTCTACGGAGTTTCGTTCCCGGGAGCAGGCGGCCACTGCCTCGGCGGGAAACGACCGCTTTTCCGGACTCCGTGGCTGCCGGCCTCTTGCGTTCCCGCGCGAGAACGCAGAGCCGCTTCGGCTCCCCCAAGATCCATGACCGGCCAATCTGTTACGGGAGATCCTGAGTGGATATAGCCGAGTTGCTCGCCTTCAGCGTCAAGCACGATGCTTCGGACCTGCATCTTTCCGCCGGCCTGCCGCCGATGATCCGTGTCGATGGCGACATCCGCCGCATCAATGTGCCGGCGCTGGATCACAAGGTCGTGCATGGCTTGGTCTACGACATCATGAACGACCGCCAGCGCAAGGATTACGAGGAATTTCTCGAGGTCGATTTCTCGTTCGAGATTCCGGGCCTGGCGCGTTTCCGCGTCAACGCGTTCAACCAGGATCGCGGCGCCTCGGCGGTGTTTCGTACGATTCCTTCCAAGGTGTTGACGCTGGAAGATCTGGGTTGTCCGGATACCTTCAAGGAGATCATCAATGTGCCGCGCGGCATGGTGCTGGTCACCGGGCCGACCGGCTCGGGCAAATCGACCACGCTGGCGGCGATGATCGACCATAAGAACGACAATGAGTACGGTCATATCCTCACCATCGAGGACCCGATCGAATTCGTCCATCAGAGCAAGAAGAGCCTGATCAATCAGCGTGAGGTGCACCGCGACACATTGGGTTTCGCCGAGGCCTTGCGCTCGGCGCTGCGCGAGGATCCGGACATCATCCTGGTCGGCGAGTTGCGCGACCTGGAAACCATCCGTCTGGCGTTGACCGCCGCCGAGACCGGCCACTTGGTGTTCGGCACCTTGCACACCAGCTCGGCGGCGAAGACCATCGACCGCATCGTCGATGTCTTTCCGGGTGGCGAGAAGGACATGGTGCGTTCGATGCTGTCGGAATCGTTGCGCGCGGTGATCGCCCAGACCCTGTTGAAGAAGATCGGCGGCGGACGTACCGCCGCGTGGGAGATCATGATCGGCACGCCGGCGATCCGCAATCTGATCCGCGAGGACAAGGTCGCGCAGATGTATTCGGCGATCCAGACCGGCCAGGCTTATGGCATGCAGACCCTCGACCAGCATCTCAAAGAGCTGGTCGACCGCGGCATGATCAGTCGCGCGGACGCCCGCGCCCGCGCCATGGACAAGGCGGCTTTTACCGTTTGATGACAGCCCGGCGCGATGGCGCCGGTAACAGCGAGGTGAACCCGTGGACTTCAATTCCCTGTTGAAAGTGATGGTCAAGAAGCAGGCCTCGGACCTGTTCATCACCTCGGATCTGCCGCCGAGCCTGAAGGTCCATGGGCGGATCATGCCGGTGTCGAACTCGCGCCTGAGCGCGGAGCAGACGCGCGAGCTGACCTTGTCGTTGATGTCGCCGGAGCAACGCGAGGAGTTCATGGCGACCAAGGAGTGCAACTTCGCGATCAGCGCGCGCGGGGTCGGGCGCTTTCGCGTCAGCGCCTTCGTGCAGCGGGATTCGGTCGGCATGGTGTTGCGGCGTATCGAGACCATCATCCCGACCTTGGAAAAGCTGATGCTGCCGCCGGTGATCAAGCAGATCGCGATGGAGAAACGCGGCCTGGTGATCTTCGTCGGCGCCACCGGCACCGGCAAGTCCACCTCGTTGGCGGCGATGATCGGTTATCGCAACCGTCACGATACCGGCCATATCATCTCGATCGAGGATCCAATCGAGTTCATGCACAACCATCAGGGCTGTATCGTCACCCAGCGTGAGGTCGGCATCGATACCGAATCCTACGAGGTGGCGTTGAAGAACACCTTGCGCCAGGCGCCCGACGTGATCCTGATCGGCGAGGTGCGGTCGCGCGAGACCATGGAATACGCGATCGCCTTTGCCGAGACCGGCCACCTGTGCCTGACTACCTTGCATGCCAACAACGCCAACCAGGCGCTGGATCGCATCATCAACTTCTTTCCGGAGGAGCGTCGCGCTCAGTTGCTGATGGATTTGTCGTTGAACCTGAAGGCGATCGTCGCGCAACAGTTGGTGCGTCGGCCCGATGGCAAGGGACGGCGCGCGGTGGTCGAGGTGATGTTGAACACGCCGCTGGCCTCGGACTATATCCGCAAGGGCGAGGTGCACAAGCTGAAGGACCTGATGAAGCGCTCGACCGAGCAAGGCATGCTGACTTTCGATCAGGCGCTATACGATCTCTACCGTCAGGGCGAGATTACCGAGGAAGACGCCTTGCGCCATGCCGACTCGGCCAACGAGGTGCGGCTGATGATCAAACTCGGAGCGAGCAGCGAGGCGGGCTACTATGCCGACCGGGTCAGCGATGTGACCCTGATGGATACCGGTGACCATTGATCGTCCGGTCGAATGGACGGAATGGCGCCGGGAATCACCCGGAATCCGGGCGGATCGGTGACAGAACGAAGTGCTCGACCTCGGCGCCGAGCATGGCGATCGAGCCGGAACGACGGCTGACCTGGTCGTCGCTGAACTCGAAGTGATAGAGGCGCCGGAGGCGCAGTCCCCGCTCGCCACGCGCGACCCGAATGCCGCGTAGCGCCACGGTTTCGTCGAGAAACTGGAAGCCTCGTCGCCGACAGGCCTCGCGGCTGACCTCGATCGCGATCTCGCGAGCCCGCGCGCTGTCGAGCAGAAACCAGGCAGCGGCGAAGAGCAAGGCCAGTAGGATCAGGCTGCCTTCGGTGCTCATCATTCCTCCGGGTCGGCATGGAAGCGCTACTCTGCCAAGCCTCGCGCGGGAATGCAATCCAGGCCGGCCCCCAGGACCACGTTCTATCTAAGCGCTTAACTTAATTGATAAAGCTGGGGTGGCGTCGGCCCGGAAAACTCGGAGGCAGGGATGCCGACGCCACCCCGGTCGAAACCTGGATGACGGGTCCTGGGGCCCGGGCCGATTCCGCGCGCTGAGGGCATTCGCCGGTAAGGCGAGGATCTCACCGCGACGACACCCACGAGTACGAGGAGCGTTTGCAATGACCGACAATTCATGGGCGACGAGTCTGTCGGCCCGGCCGGTGACAGGGTAGTCCGCGTGGCGGAGCTGGCGCTGACGCCTTTCGCGCCGGGCGGGATCAGCCTGCGTCTGCGCGGCCGTTGGACCCGCGAAGCGCGGCGACCCTCGCTCGACGAGGCGCTGGAAATCCTCGCGGCGGTGCCGCGGGCGATGCCGGTGCGCCTCGAGGCCGGGGCGCTGGAGGCCTGGGACAGCACCCTGGTGGTGTTCGTCCGTGATCTGCAACGCCGGTTGCGTACCCAGGGGCGGGAGCTGGATGTCGGCGCGCTGCCGGAAGGTGTGCGGCGCCTGCTGTCATTGGCCAACGAGACCGAGAACGCCGGGGTGGCCAAGCGGAACAGGCGCGCCGGTTGGTTGACGCGCATCGGCGAACAGGCGATTGCGTTCTGGAACGCCGCCGCGGACATGCTCGACTTCGTCGGGGAAACGCTGCTCGCGATCTTCTCGATTCTCGCCCGGCGCAACCCGATGCGCTGGCGCGAGCTGGCATATCAGTTTCTGCGCGCCGGTCCGTCGGCGTTGCCGATCGTGAGCCTGATCAGCGTATTGATCGGCTTGGTGCTGGCTTTCGTCGGCGCGGTACAGTTGCGCCATTTCGGTGCCGAGATCTATATCGCTGATCTGGTCGCGCTGGGTATGTCGCGCGAGATGGGGGCGATGATGACCGCGATCATCGTCGCCGGGCGCACCGGCGCCTCTTTCGCCGCCGAACTCGGCAGCATGCAGGCGAACGAAGAGATCGACGCGATCCGTACCTTCGGCATCGATCCGATGAGCTTTCTGGTGGCGCCGCGGGTGTTGGCCTTGAGTCTGGCGATGCCCTTGCTGACGCTGTATTCCGACCTGCTCGGGATGATCGGCGGCGCGCTGGTCAGCTGTGGCATGATGGGGCTGTCGTTCCCGGAGTACTACAATGAGTCGGTGGCTTCGGTCGATCTGGTGGATTTCGCTGTCGGCTTGCTCAAGGGTTCGGTGTTCGGCGTGTTGATCGCGTTGGCCGGCTGCCTGCGCGGTATGCACAGCGGCCGCAACTCGGCGGCGGTGGGCGAGGCGACGACCTCGGCGGTGGTCACCTCGATCGTCGCCATCGTGGTGGCCGATTCGATTCTGACCGTGCTCTACGACGCCTTGGGGTGGTGATGACGGAAGCACACATTCAGGTCCGTGATCTGACCATGGCCTATGGCGATTTCGTCATCCAGCACGATCTGAGTTTCGACGTGCGGCGGCGCGACATCTTCATCATCATGGGGGGGAGTGGTTGTGGCAAGAGCACGCTGTTGCGCCATCTGGTGGGGCTGAAATCGCCGGCGCGGGGGTGTGTGGCGATCGACGGGGTCGATCTGTGGCATGTCTCCCAGGCCGAGCGTGACGCGGTGTTGCGGCGTACCGGTATGTTGTTTCAGAGCGGCGCGCTGTGGAGCGCGATGACCCTGGCCGAGAACATCGCGCTGCCGCTGGAGCGCTATACCTCGCTGTCGGCGGCCGAGATCCGTGATCTGGCCTCGTTGAAGCTGGCGCTGGTCGGGCTGGCGGGTTTCGAGGATTACTATCCTTCCGAAATCAGTGGTGGCATGAAGAAACGCGCCGGCCTGGCGCGCGCGATCGCGCTGGATCCGGAGATCCTGTTCTTCGACGAGCCCTCGGCCGGTCTCGACCCGATCAGCGCGAAGCTGCTCGACGATCTGATCCTCGAACTGCGCGACAGCCTCGGCGCGACCATCGTTGTCGTCACCCACGAGCTGGCCAGTATCTTTGCAATAGGGAATAATTCGGTGTTTTTGGATGCGGAGTCACGCACGATGATTGCTGGTGGGGATCCCAACGAACTGCTGGCCCATTGCGACGACGAGCGTGTGCAGCGCTTTCTGCGTCGTGGGGAGCTCCCGGCATGAGCCGCCCGGTCAGCGCGACCGCGATCGGCGCCTTTGTGGTCGGCGCGCTGGTATTGTTGGTCGCCGGCGTGCTGGTATTGACCCGGGGCGAGTTCGGCAGGGAGCGGCCGCGCTATGTGCTCTACTTCGACGGATCGGTCGCCGGGCTGGACATCGGCGCGCCGGTGTTGTTTCGCGGTGTCAGCATCGGCAAGGTGGTGTCGATCCAGATCGACATGTACCCGAATCACCGGTTGGATATCCCGGTGATCGTCGAGTTGGAACCGGAGAAGGTGCATCCGCGCAAGGATGTGCGCGTCGGCACCGGCCTGGTGCGCCAGCTGGTGCACGAGGGACTGCGCGCGAAGCTCGCCACGCAGAGCCTGATCACCGGCAAGTTGCTGATCGAGTTGAGTCTCTACCCGGACGCGCCGCCGGCGACCGCGCGGTCCGAATCGGATTACCCCGAGATTCCCACGCTGCCGTCCGATTTCGCCGAGGTCACCGCGACGATCCGTTCGCTGAGCCGCAAGCTCGATGCGCTTCCGCTGGACCGTTACGCGCAACGCGTCGACCACATCCTTGCGCGTATCGAGGCCTTGGCCGACGCGAACGACCTTGACGGCATGATCCATGACGCGCGCGAAGCGGTGGCGAGCTTCGACAAGGTGGTCACCAGTCTGGCGCGCCACATCGATCCGGCGCTGCTCGAATTGCGTCGCGCCAGTCGCAAGACCAGCGAGGTGATGGATGCGATCGGCGCGACGGTGCGCCACGTCGATGCCAAGATCGACCCGCTCGGCGGCAAGGCCCTGGCGACCCTGGAATCGCTCGACCGCACCCTGATGACCGGGCGTCGCGCGATGCAGACGCTACGCGCGACCGTGTCGGCCGATTCGCCGCTGGGCAATGATTTGGCGCGTACCCTGCGCGAGATTGCCGATGCCGCGCGCGCGCTGCGCGTGCTGTCGGAGTTCCTGACTGATCATCCCGAGGCGATCCTGTCCGGGCGGAGGTGACCTTGAATCGATTCCTCTCTTGTCTGTGGCTTGCCGCCGTGGTGGCGCTCGCCGGCTGCGCCGCCGGCGTCTCCAGGCCGAACCATTACTATGTCTTGCCGAGCCTTGCCGATCTTCCCGGGAAACCGGCGTCGGCGCGTGCCGACGGCCTGTCGCTCGGCGTCCTCGAGATCGATCTGCCGGCCTATCTGGATCGCCCACAGCTGGTGGTGCGCGACAGCGCCGAGCGCATCGAGCTGCGCGAATTCGCGCGCTGGGCGGGGGCGCTGAAGTCCGATATCCAGCGCGTGCTGGCGCAAGATCTGGCGGTGCTGTTGCCCGGTGCCTCGGTCTACCGCCGGCCGTGGCCGCGTGGCGCACGCCCGCGCTGGTTGCTTGCGCTGGCGATCGATCGCTTCGATGCCGACCGTGCCGGTCGGGTACGGCTGTATGCCGCCTGGCAATTGCTCGACGGCGAGGCGCGGCGGCTGTTGGCCGAAGGGCGCGAACGGATCGAGCAGCGGCCCGAGGGGGGCGGCGAGGCGGCCTGGGTGGCGGCGCAGGGCGAGGCGCTGGCCGAGTTGGCGCGGCGCCTCGCCAAGCGTGTCAGCGCGTTGCCGGCAGTGCGCGGACGCGCCAATGGGCGATCGCCCAGCGCCAAAGCTCATCGAGTCCGTCCGGTCGCTCCGGCGGCAGCGGCTGGCGCAGAAATCTCAACGCCGAGAGCAGCGCTGGAAGTGGATCGTTGCGCTCGACCGGATGGGCGCGGTCGCTCTTGCTGAGCTTGCGGCCGGCGGCGTCGCGCACCAGCGGCAGGTGGGCGTAGGTCGGCGTGGGCAGGCCGAGTTCGCGTTGCAGCCAGACCTGGCGTGGGGTCGACAACAGCAGATCGGCGCCGCGCACCACATGATCGATGCCCCAGTCGGCATCGTCGACGACCACTGCGAGCTGGTAGGCGAAGCCCCCGTCGGCGCGGCGCACGATGAAATCGCCGAGATCGCGTTGCAGGTTCTGTGCGATCTCGCCATGGACGCGGTCGACGACCCGGATCGTCTCGTCCGGCGTCCGCGCGCGCAGCGCCAGGCCGGCGCTCTCCAGCGGCAGGCCGCGCGCGCGACAGCGACCGAAATAGCGCGGCCCTTCCGCGCCTTGCAGACCGGCGGCGCGGACGCGCGCGCGGCTGCAATCGCAGGCATAAAGCCGACCGCGGCGCGCCAGCGTGGCCAGCGCCGCGCGATGGCGCTCGGCGCGCTGCGATGGGTATTGCGGTGTTTCATCCCATGTCAGGCCGAAGGCTTCCAGGGTGCGCAGGATGTCGTCGGCCGCTTCGCGGCGCGCGCGGGTCTGGTCGATGTCGTCGATGCGCAACAGCCAGGCGCCGCCGACCGCGCGCGCATCGAGAAAGCTGGCGCAAGCCGCGACCAATGAGCCGAAGTGCAGCGGGCCGGTCGGTGATGGGGCGAAACGGCCCCGGTAGCCGCCGGCCTGTCCGTTCATCATCCCGCCAAGAAAAAACCGGCGCGCGGCCGGTTGTCGGAGGGAATTGGGCGTCGCTCAGCCCATCTGCTTTTCACGGATCTCATCGAGCGTCTTGCAGTCGATGCATTGGGTCGCGGTCGGGCGCGCCTCGAGGCGCCGGATGCCGATCTCGACGCCGCAGGATTCGCAGTAGCCATAGTCGTGGGTATCGAGACGCAGCAGCGCCTCGTCGATCTTCTTGATCAGTTTGCGCTCGCGGTCGCGGGTACGCAGCTCCAACGCGAACTCCGATTCCTGGGTCGCGCGATCGTTCGGGTCGGGAAAGTTGGCGGCGTCGGCCTGCATGTGATGGACGGTGCGGTCGACCTCTTCCATCAGTTCTTTCTTCCAGGCTTCGAGGATGTTGCGGAAATGCGCTTCCTGCTCTTCATTCATGTATTCCTCGTTCTTCTTCTCCTTGTATGGGGAGAAGCCGAACAGATTGACCTTTTCGTCAGCCTTTTTCTTGGCGGGCATAATGGACTCCATACATCCCAGTGGGCATGAGAAGGCGCATATCTATACCAGAATCACCTGGCGCCAGCAAGCGAGCCGGCCAGCTTGCATGACGGCGGAATCCGGATAGAATAGCGCGCGTTTTCCTTGACTGATACCTGAAGTATCGATGGGGCAGAGCGATGGCCGGATTGCAGGCGCTGATCTTCGATGTCGATGGGACCCTGGCCGATACCGAGAAGGACGGCCACCGGGTCGCCTTCAACGCGGCATTCCGTGACGCCGGTCTGGAGTGGGATTGGGACGAGGCGCTCTACGGCGAGTTGCTCGCGGTGACCGGCGGCAAGGAGCGGATGCGCTACTATATCGAGCGTTGGTCGCCGGCCTGTCCGGAAATCACGGATCAGGATGCCTGGATCGCCGGTCTGCATCGAGCCAAAACCGCTCACTATACGCGCATGCTCTCCGAGGGCGCGATCCCGCTGCGCCCTGGCGTGCGTCGCCTGCTCGATGAGGCGCGCGCGGAAGGCGTGCGCCTGGCGATCGCCACGACGACGACGCCGGCGAATGTCACCGCGCTGCTCGAACACACCTTGGGACCGGAGTCCATCGATTGGTTCGAGGTGATTGCGGCCGGCGACATCGTGCCGGCAAAGAAACCGGCGCCGGATATCTACGACTGGGCCTTGCGCAAGATGCGCTTGGCGCCGGAAGAAGTAGTCGCCTTCGAGGATTCCGGCAACGGTGTGCTGTCGGCCGCCGATGCCGGTATCCGGGACATCGTCGTGACGGTCAACGATTACACCCGGGATCACGATTTCTCCCGCGCCAGCGTGGTGCTCGACGGCTTAGGCGAACCCGGTCGGCCGGCCCGTTGTCTGGCGGGCGCGGCCCCGGCGGAAGGCGTCGTCGATCTGGGCTACCTGCGCGCGCGGCATGCCTGAGCGCCGATGACGGCTTCACGCGCGCGGTTGGCGTCCCGCATGGAGGGTATTGCGCCATTCCACGTCATGCGCATCCTGGCGCGGGCAAGAGCGATGGAAGCGAACGGTCGCGCGGTGGTCCATATGGAGGTCGGCGAGCCGCCCTTTCCGACGCCCGGGCCGGTCGTCGCGCAGGCGCGGCGGGCTCTCGATGCCGGTGAAACCTTCTATACCCCGGCGCTTGGTCTGCCGCGCTTGCGCGCGGCGATCGCGGACTACTACCAGGAGCGCTTCGGGGTTCGCTTGTCGTCCGATCGCATCGTCGTCACGCCGGGTTCCTCGGCCGGCTTGCAGTTGGCGCTTGCGATGCTGTGTGACGCGGGCAGCGAACTGCTGCTGACCGATCCGGGTTATCCCTGCAACCGCCATTTCGCCCGGCTGTACGGCATCACTCCGGTCGGTCTGCCGGTCTCGGCCGGGAACGCCTTCCTGCCAACCCTGGAACAGATCGAAGCCGCCTGGTCTCCGGCGACCCGGGCGCTGCTGCTCGCTTCTCCCGCCAATCCCACCGGCAGCGTGATCCCGCGCGAGCGACTGCGGGCGTATGCCGCATGTATCGAGCGGCTCGGTGGGGTGTTGATCGTCGATGAGATCTATCAGGGGCTCCACCACGGCATGTCGCCGCATAGCGTGCTGGAAGTCGATGACCGGGTCGTCGTCGTCAACAGTTTTTCGAAATATTTCTGCATGACGGGTTGGCGCGTGGGCTGGTTGGTATTGCCCGAGTCGTTCATCGAGGCGGCGGATCGTCTGGCCCAGAATATGTACTTGGCGGCCCCGACCCTCGCGCAGCATGCCGCGGTGGCGGCCTTGGCGCCGGCCACGCGTCCGATCCTCGAGGCGCGTCGCGAGGCGTTGGGGAAAAAGCTGCGCTGGGCCGAGCGCGAGCTGGCGTCCACCGGACTGGAGGTCACCCGTTCACCCGATGGCGGCTTCTATCTCTATGTCGGTCTTGCCGGGCTGCCGGTCACGGCCAGTGAATTCTGTCGCCGTTTGTTGGAAGAAGAGGGCGTGGCGGTGACGCCCGGTGTGGATTTTGGCGTCCATCGCGCGGAACGCCACATCCGCCTGGCCTGTGTCGCGGAAGATGGCGAGATGCGGACTGCCTTCGATGCCATTGGCCGTTTGTGCGCGACCTTGCTTCAGGGCGGATAGGATGATTGCATTTCGGATGTAAAGTTGAGTTACAATTGCCGCTGGCGTCGTATCGGAGTCATTCGCTCAGGGCCATCGCGTTTGAATGCCATCGACCTGACAAGGCGTGGGTCCGATCAAGCGAGTGGATCGGGCGACAGCGCCAAGCCTTTGAAATCAGGAGGCGTCAAGCGAAATCCAGTGCGATGGCCCTGGTCATTCGCTCGATTCAGGTTTCAGCGAGCGTGTCGATCTTTTATACTTGAAAGATTTGACGCGCTCGACGGACGGGCTGTTTGGGCAGCCGCGGGATACGGAACGGTGGATGCTTCGGGACAGCGGGCGCGTTGTCGGGTGATTTCATATTTTGTTTTGCTCAATTCGTAAAGAAACAAGCCAGAGGTTTGGGTATGCGTTTATTTATTATTCTGTTTGCAGCCATGTTATTTGCCGGTTGCGCCACCAAGGATCCCTATCCCGAGCTGTCCAGCGAGGGCAAGGTCACCAAACATGGATCCCGCTATCGCATTGCGCCGGGAGACACCTTGCAGATCTTCGTCTGGCGGAATCCCGATGTCTCGACATCGGTGCCGGTTCGTCCGGACGGCTATCTGACCGCGCCATTGCTCGAGGATGTGCTCGCGGCCGGAAAGACGCCGACCGAACTGGCGCGCGATCTCGAAAAAGCGCTCTCTGTCTATATCCGCGATCCGTTGGTGACCGTGATCGTCGGCGGTTTCGTCGGAAATTACAATGATCAGATCCGGGTCGTCGGCGAAGCCACTCAACCTCAAACTTTGCTCTATCGTGACGATATGTCCTTACTCGATGTCATGATCAGCGTTGGTGGCCTGACGGAGTTCGCGGATGGCGACAAGGCGGTTGTGATTCGTCGCGAGAAGGACGGGATAAAACAGTATCGTGTGCGCCTGGAGTCCTTGCTGAAAAAGGGGGATATCTCCGCGAACGCCCCGATGCAGCCGGGCGATGTGTTGATCATTCCCGAGGCCTGGTTCTGACGCGGGTGCCAGGGTGGCGCGGGAAGCTCGTGTCGGGCGGGGCGGATGTCCCTTTGGTAGTACTCGAGCCTCTTCCTGCTATGGCGATCAGTGAATCGTCTCCGGTCCGATGGCGCTCCGATCGCTTTGTTCGTCGACTTCTCTCCGCGCGGTTGTCGAAGTCGTGTTTTTGACTATTGGGTTTCAAGCTGAGTATTTATGGATAGTATTTTACTTCAACTGGCGTCTTATCTACGGGGTATCTGGCGGTACCGCTGGTGGATGTTGACGATTGCATGGATCATTTCCCTGATCGGCTGGATCATCGTCGCGCGCATGCCCGATCAGTATCAAGCCTATGCGCGTGTCTATGTCAATACCGATTCGGTGCTGCGTCCATTGCTGAAAGGGATCGCGGTACAGAGCCAGAATCAGCAGCGCAAGATCCGCTTGATGACCAAGACCTTGCTCAGTCGACCGAACCTCGAAAAGGTCATGCGGATGACCGATCTTGATCTTCATGCGAAAAATGACGCGGAAAAGGAAGAGATCGTCGACAAGCTGGCGGATGGCATTCATCTCAAGGGAACGAGTCGTGAGAATCTCTATTCGATCACCTATCAAAACAAGGATCCGAAACTGGCCAAGCTGGTCGTCAAATCATTGTTGACGATCTTCATGGAAAGCAGCTTGGGCGAGGAGCGCAAGGAAGAAGACCAGGCTCGCCAATTCCTGGAACAGCAGGTGGAAGACTATGAGCGTCGTTTGGCCGAGGCCGAGGACAATCGCAAATTGTTCAAACAGCGCAACCTCGGCTTCATGGCGGGGGAAAGTGGTGGATATTACGATCGCCTGCGCAAGGCCCAGGAGAAGGTGGCGAGCGCCGAGCTGGATTTGAAGATCACCAAGGAGAAGCTGGCCTCGGTGCAGGAACAGCTGGCGGGCGAGGCGCCGAGCCTGAGTGTCGACGAGCCGGAGTTCGTCGAATCGACCCAGACCGAGTATGATGCGCGCATCGAATCGTTGCAGCAGCGCCTCGATGAACTGCTCGTGCAGTATACCGAGAAGCATCCGGATGTCGCGGCGATCCGGCAGACATTGGCTGGCTTGAAGAAAAAGCAGCAAGCGGCGCGCCGCAAGGCCGCCAAGGTTCAGCAGATTCGGGAATCCACCGGCTCGGGTTCGATGTTCGGGCAGATGCGTCTCGAAGAGGCCAACCTGAAGGCCGCGATCGCGGCCAAGACGGCGTTGCTCAACGAGTACAAGAAGCGGGTCAAATCGCTGGAAGCCGCGGTCGACCGGGTGCTCAAGGTGGAAGCGGAAGCGGCGCAACTCAACCGCGACTATGAGATGCTGAAGCGGAATCGCTCGGTCTTGCAGGCGCGCCTCGAGGCCATGCGTTTGTCGCGAAAGGCGCAGTCCCGTGGGGATACGGTGCGATTCCGCGTCATCGACCCGCCGCGCGTGCCCCCCGAGCCTTCGGGTCCGAACCGTCTGCTCTTGAGCAGCATGGTGTTGGGGGCTGGCTTTGCCGTTGGTCTTGCCGTGGCGTTTCTGATGTCGCAGTTGCGTCCAACATTCGATGAGCGCCGAACCTTGGGAGAAGTGACCGATCTGCCTGTTCTCGGTAGCGTCGATATGGTCTGGACCTCGGAACAGATCAAGAAACGCCGCTTCGGCAACCTTGGTTATGCTCTTGGCGTGCTCGCCTTGCTGCTGTGTTTTGGCGCGGTGATGCTGATGCATTACAAGGATATACGGGTTTTGGACAACCTGTCTTCCATGATAGGGGTGAACTGAATGAGCATTATCGAACGAGCCGCCAGGTACGCGGATACCGGCAAGAAGAAGTCGGATAAGGTCGATCCGAGCCAAGCGGAGGAGGCCACGCTTTCGTCTGATGGTGAGGGGGTGGGCGAACCCGTCGAAGGCGCGAGTAAAACCGCCAGGAACAAACGGCAGGCCACCCGAAAACGCCGCATCGCGCAAGAACTGCTCGACGAACTCGATGCGGATATCGGTGATGTCATGCCAGCGGGTACGAGGAAAGGCAGCAGCAAATCCCCGGAACGCTACCTTGTCGATGGCGCCATGGACGAACCCATCCCCGATCCATCGCTGGCTGCCGAGGCCGGCGAACCCCATGATTCGGAATACGCCTTCGAGGGGATGCCCGCCGAACATGCGCGTGTGAAAGGCCATGATGAGCTGGTGGTGGAGATTGAGGCGTTGCGTCTCGAAGGCATTCTTCCGCCGCATGCGGACCGATCGCGTCTTTCGGAGGAATACCGCCTGATCAAGCGGCCGGTCCTTCAGAATGCGTTTGGTCGCCGCGCCGCTGGCGCCGCCCATCCCAACCTCATCATGGTGACGAGTTCGGTTGCCGGCGAAGGCAAGACCTATACCTCGCTGAATCTGGCCATTTCCATCGCCATGGAGATGGACCGGACCGTGCTGTTGGTGGATTCGGATCTTGCCAAACCAGGTCTTTCCCGTCTGCTGGGTATCCAGAACATGCCGGGGCTGACTGACCGTTTGTCCCATGCGGATACCGATACCGCGGAATTCATCCTGCCGACGGATATTCCGAAGCTTCGGATCATTCCGGCGGGTACCCGCCACGAGCGTTCCACCGAGCTGCTCGCGAGTCAGACGATGAATGAGCTGCTCGACGAGTTGGCGCTGCGTTATCCGGATCGTGTCGTGTTGTTCGATTCGCCGCCGTTGCTGGCAACGAGTGAAGCCAGCGTGCTTGCGGGACACATGGGGCAGATTCTGATGGTGGTGGAGGCCGAGGCCACCCCTCAGTACCTGGTGAAGGAAGCGCTGCATCGTATCGAGGATCAGAGCAAGGTATCGCTTATCCTGAACAAGGTCAGTTCCGATGTGTTCAGTGGGAGACTGGGTGGATACAAGGGGTACGGTTATGGCTATGGATATGGCTATGGATACGGGAATGAAAAAGCGTGAGTCGAATGCTGCTTCGCGTCCGCGAAGCCATGTGTTGTTTCCGTAAGCCGCAGCGTTTCTTTGGACGTATACTCGTCGCCCATAACTATCCGGCCATGGCGGCCACCCTTAGCGCCATTGAGCTTGTCGTGGAAACCCGCCATGGAATGTCATGGCTCGTTTCCGCGTCTGTTTCAGGGTTGCGGGGCGTATCCTCGAAATACCCTGAATTCATGGGCGATGAGCATGACTCCATGGCGGAGGACTCGGAGAACGCTTGTTTCGATCAGAAGATGGGCCGCCTTGCTTTCCATGGAGGAGCGGTGATGCCGGAATTTATTTTTATTTTTATATTTTTATTTATTTTCGCTAATGCTTTTTCTTTTTAAAAAAAGACGATTTTCTTCCCATTTCCCCCGATGGCTGCCTTTTTTTATCAGGCGCATTTTTCTCGGGTTCATTGCCCTGGGTTTCTTTCTTCCAGATGAGATTTGGGCAGTGACTCCGAGGGCGGAGTGGGGGATCACGACGCGTTTGCTTTATACCGATAACGTA
>JALVEB010000007.1 GCA_027008705.1 Sedimenticola sp.
TTCCTTTCTTGTCATAGATCAGCTCGATTTCCCTCTCGCGACAAAGTTTTTCCAGCTGATCCCGAGCCGCTTTATGGTCTGGGTTGCCATGTCGATACGACAGCCAAGCCCGAATCCGACATTCCTTGCTTGTCTGCCCCTGATCGGCACCCCGACTGGATCCGTTGTACATCTGACTTCCATTCTCATATGAGGCAATGTCCGCGCCCCGATGAAGCATGGCTATTGCAAGAACCGGCTTCGCGATAGCATAACCCAGTCGGGCGCCCTGCCGGAAACCGAGGCGCCGATCGCACCGGGCGGTCACGCTGTCCGCGCGGAATGCAGGCGTTTTCCGGGTAAGATACCGCCTACCCTCCCCACACAGTGAAGCGATGAGATGCCCGATCTGCATGACCTGAAACTGAACCTGAGATCCGCGACGCCGATCCTGGTGATCGAGACCCTGGAGGAGCCGCGCCTGCTCGGCCAGTTCACGCGACTCGGCATCGAGCTGATGCGGCCGGTCTATCGCTGGACGCTGACCGACGGCCTGCGGCGCGCGGAATCCGATCCACCGCACAGCATCATGAACACCGATACCCCGGAGCAGGCTTTGCGGCATATCCGCGCCACCAGCCAGGCGGGTCTGTATCTGCTGCTGGATTTTCATCCCTTCGTCAGCGAGCCGCTGCTGACGCGCCTGATGAAGGAGATCGCGCAAGACTACGATCAGGTGGCGCGCAAGCTGGTGCTGATCAGCCACGCCTTGGAGATTCCGCCGGAGATCCGTCATCTGTGCGCGCGCATGCATCTGCGCCTGCCGGACACCAACACCCTGTTTCAGGTGATTCGCGACGAGGTGCGGCGCTATGGCGAGCGCCACGGCCACTCCCCGCGCGCGAACCGCGATGCGGTGAAGCAGTTGGCGCGCCACGCCACCGGGCTGACCTTGTCGGATGCGCGCCGGATGATCCGTGATGCCATCGAGAACGACGGCGCGATCACGCGCGAGGATGTCGAACAGCTGTTGAGCGCCAAGCAGGCATTGCTGAACCAGACCGGGCTGCTTCATTTCGAGGCCGATGTCGCGCACTTCCAGGATGTGGCCGGCCTTGAAAATCTGAAGAACTGGGTGCAACTGCGGCGCAAGCGTCTGCTGGAGGGCGGGCGGCACAAGGATCAGCCGCGCGGGGTGTTGCTGTTGGGCGTGCAGGGCGGCGGCAAGAGCCTGGCGGCGCGCGCGATCGCCGGCCAGCTCGGGCTGCCGCTGCTGCGCCTGGATTTCGCCACGCTGTATAACAAGTACATCGGTGAAACCGAGAAGAATCTGCGCGACGCGCTGGAAGCCGCGCGCGCGATGGCGCCCTGCGTGTTGTGGATCGACGAGATCGAGAAGGGTCTCGCCTCCAGCGATGAGGACGGCGGGGTTTCAACGCGCGTCCTCGGCACCCTGCTGACCTGGATGGCGGACAACCAGCGGGGCGTGTTCATCGTCGCGACGGCGAACGATATCCAGCGCCTGCCGCCGGAGCTGATCCGCAAGGGTCGCCTGGACGAGATCTTCTTCGTCGATCTGCCGGACGCCTCGATGCGGCGCAAGATCCTCGAGATCCATCTGCGCAGGCGCAACCTCGCTCCCGGCCGGTTCGATCTGGCGCGGTTGGTGGCGCTCAGCGAGGGCTTCAGCGGCGCCGAGATCGAGCAGGCGGTGATCGCCGCGATCTACGCCGCCGACGCCAACGATGCGCAGGTCGACAGCGACCGCATCGCCGACGAGCTGTGCCGCACGCGTCCGCTGTCGGTGGTGATGGGCGAACGGATCGAGGCGTTGCGCCGCTGGGCGGCTGATCGCACGGTACCGGCTTGAACGCGGCGCCAGGCCGGGCGCCGGCAGGTTGCGCCGCCCGGCCGGTTCAGGAGGAGGCGCGCTGCTCGATCAGGCGTTGCAGTTTCTCGACCAGGCGCTTGCGCACCAGCTCGATATGCACGCGCAGGTTGTATTTGTTGTCGGCATAGGAGAGCGGCACGCTGATGGCGTTGACCTCGTCCTCCATCTCGTCGAGCTCTTGCAGGTAGGCGGCGATGTCTCCCGCCGGCAGGTTCTTCTCGGCGTTGGATTCGATCTCGAGCAACTGCTCGTACCAGGAGTAGATGCGCGAGCGCACGCGCCAGCGGTACAGGGGCGGCACCACCTTGGCCAATGGAAACAGCAGGGTGACCAGCGGCAGCGCAAGCAATACCAGACGGTCGATCAGCGTCGCCGCCCAGAATGGCAGGTAGCGTTGCAGGAACGGCGGGCCGTTCTTGAAATAGCGTTTGGAACGCTTCGCCAGCGGGAAGTCGACATACCGGGCCGATGGAAAATCCCCCGGCCGGTCGAACAGGTTGGGATGCGCGTGGGCGTCGCTGGCGGCCTGCAACACCAGGCTGATCAAGGCCGGGTTGAAGTCCTTGCGCGCCACCAGGGTCGCGACCGGCGAGACCATGTGCTTGTCTTCGTCGGGGATGTCGCGCGCCGGGTCGATCGCGCCGCGCGGCAGGATGACCTGGCCGAGGACCGGCTGACGCCGGGTATAGGCCTCGGCGCGCTTGACATCGAACAACTCGACTCCGGGCTCGGCGAGCAGGCGTCGCACCGCCTCCGAGCTGCCGGCGGAGATGATGAAGGCGGCATCGAGACGGCCGCTGCGCAGCCCCTGAATCTGCCCTGCCATGTCTTCCGGCGACAGCCGGCTGTTGGTCTCGTCGACCCCGTTGTCGCGCAGCAGGGTCAGCGCCGCCTGGTAACTGCCCGAGCCTTGGGGGCCCAGCCCGATGCGCGCGCCACGCAGATCACGCAACAGGCTGATCTTCACCGCGCGGCGCTTGAAGATCCACAGCGGCTCGTGGTAGAGGCTGGCGATGCCGATCAGGCCGGGATAGTCTTCCGGCGTGCCGATGCCGCTTTGCACGAAGGCCAGATCGACACCGCTATCGGGGTCCGTCAGCAGTTTCAGGTTCTCGACCGAGCCGTGGGTTTCGCGGATCACCAGTTCCACACCCTGGGGTTTCATGTAGTCCCGGTACTTGCGCGCGAAGGCGGTGTAGGCTCCGTTCGGGTCTCCGCTGGCGATGACGATGCGGCCGGGCGGCGCGGAGCGCACGAAATAGATCGACAAGGCGACGAGAAACAAAACCAGCAGCAGGCCGGGCAGCCATAGCTGCGGCTTGCCGCGAAAGAGGCGGCGCAACGGATTCTCGGGCTTCGTCTGTGACATCGGTCTACGGCATGCGGCGGTGAATCCCGGTGGGTGGCGGCTTCAATCCGTGGCGACGATGAAATGCTCGCGATAGTAGCGCAGTTCCGCGATCGAATCGCGCACATCGTCCATCGCGAGGTGGCTGGAATCCTTGTGGAAGCCTTCGACCAGCGCCGGCGCCCAGCGTTTCGCAAGCTCTTTCAGGGTGCTGACATCGAGGTTGCGGTAATGGAAGAAGGCTTCCAGCTCCGGCATCTCCCGGGCCAGGAAGCGGCGGTCCTGGCAGATGCTGTTGCCGCACATCGGCGAGCTGCCGGGGGTGACCCAGCGGCGCAGGAAATCGAGCGTCTCGCGCTCGGCCGCGGCGGCATCGTGAACGCTCTCGCGCACGCGCGCGGTCAGGCCCGAGCCGCCGTGCTGGCGGGTGTTCCATTCGTCCATCGACGCCATGACATGGTCCGGCTGATGGATCGCGATCATCGGGCCTTCGGCGAGAAGATTCAGATCGTTGTCGGTCACGATGGTCGCGATCTCGATGATATGGTCGTTGAAGGTATCCAGGCCGGTCATCTCGAGATCGATCCAGATCAGGTTGTCGGGGCTTGCGGCCATGTTTTCTTCCTCGCTACGGGCTCGACGGCGCGCCTTATGCTAGCAGACTGTCGGACCCGGGAGTATCCGGATCGACCGGACCGGCAGGGCGATCGCGCTTGATTTCGCGTGACGTTTCCTGATTTCAAAGACCTGGCGCTGCTGCTTGATCGGGCCTGCGCGCACATTGAATGCAAAAAACCGCTGTAGGCCGGTTCAAGCGCAGCGGAACCGGCTGCGGCGGTGCCGCGCAATAGCGCTGTTGCCCGATCCGCTGCGCTTGATCGGGCCTACGCCCTGACGGATCGCAACGGCTCGGGCGGTGCTTAGAAACCGCGCCGCTTGCGCATTTCCACCGGCGTAGGCCGGTTCAAGCGTAGCGGAACCGGCTGCGGCGGTGCCACGCAATTGCATCGCTGCCCGATCCGCTGCGCTTGATCGGGCCTACGCCCTTGACAATGGTTATGAGAGGCCGGTTCAAGTACCGCGGAACCGGCTGCGGCGGTGCCGTGAAGCCACGTCCTTGCCCGCTCCGCCGCGCTTGATCGGGTCAATATCATTTCAACGGTCGGCGGAGTAGTTACAGCCCGTTTCTCGATGGACGAGTATAATCACGCGGTTTCCATCATGCAGGATCTCCATCATGAGCAAGAAAGCCGATATCGAAACCCGTTTGCGCGAACAGCTTCAGCCCGCGCATCTCGAGGTCGTTGACGAGACTCGCAACCACAATGTGCCCGAGGATGCCGAGTCTCATTTCAAGATCGTCGTCGTCAGCGAGCGCTTCGACGGCAAGCCGTTGGTCGCGCGCCACCGGCTGGTCAATGAGCTGTTTTCCGACGAGATCGCCAGCGGCTCGATCCACGCGCTGGCGCTACACACCATGACCCCGGAAGAATGGCAAACCCGGGGTGGCGAAGCCCCGCAATCCCCGCCCTGTCTTGGAGGAGGAAAGAAGTCATGATCCTGAAACCGATCCGTTGGGTCCTGGGCCGCGTCATTCTGGGCGTCGACCGCATGACCTCGCCCGAACCGCTGCCCCGTTCCGACGAGGAGATGGCCCGCATCCGCGAGGCGACGCGGAATCTCGCGCTCTATCATTACCAGGCCTGCCCGTTCTGCGTGAAGGTGCGGCGTCGGATCCGGCGCCTGAATCTGCCGATCGAGCTGCGCGACGCGAAGCGCAACCCGGAGTGGAAGCGGGAGCTGGTCGAGAAAGGGGGAAAGGAGCAGGTGCCCTGCCTGCGCATCCGCAACGAGGACGGCAGCGAGCGATGGCTGTACGAATCGTCGGACATCATCGCCTGGCTGGAGGAACGCTTCCCGGTAAGCGAAAACACGCGCCCGGAGGCCGCCTGAGGCAACCCGGCCCCGTCTTCCGCGGGGCCGGCGGGACGCCGGCTCAGCGCGGCAAATTGCTGACGCCCATCAGGTACTCATCGACGGCGCGCGCGCACTGGCGCCCTTCGCGGATCGCCCAGACCACCAGCGACTGGCCACGACGCATGTCGCCGGCGGCGAACACGCCGTCGATCGAGGTGTGGTATGCGCCATCGCCGTCGGTTGCGGCGCGCACATTGCCGCGCTCGTCGAGTTCCACTTCCAGCTCCTCGAGCATGCCTTCGTGCACCGGGTGCACGAAGCCCATCGCGAGCAGCACCAGATCGGCCTTCAGCTCGAACTCGGAGCCGGGGATCTCGGTCATCTGCCAGGCGCCGTCGTCGTCGCGCTCCCAATCGACCTTCACGCAGCGCGCGGCGCGCACCCGGCCGTCTTCGCCGAGGAATTCCTTGGTCAACACACTGAACAGGCGCTCGCAGCCTTCTTCCTGGGAGGTCGAGGTGCGCAGCTTGTTCGGCCAATAGGGCCATATCGTGAGCTTGTCGGGCTTCTCCGGTGGTTTCGGCAGGATCTCGATCTGGGTGACCGAGGCCGCGCCGTGGCGGTTGGAGGTGCCGATGCAATCGGAACCGGTATCTCCCCCGCCGATGACGAGAACATGCTTGTCGGCGGCGCTGATGAACTCGTCGTCCGACAGCTGATCGCCCTGCACCCTGCGGCTGTTGGCGCGCAGGAAATCCATCGCGAAATGGATGCCGTCGAACTCGCGCCCCGGCACCGGAAGATCCTTTGGCAGCTCAGAACC
>JALVEB010000008.1 GCA_027008705.1 Sedimenticola sp.
GGAGTATCCGCTGTCGGTGCACGGGTTGATGCACAACGTCATCACCAATGCCTGGCGGGGCGATCCGTATCGCATCGACACCTTGTTGTTGTTCATGGCCAACATGGCGTGGAATTCGTCGATGAACACCGAGCGCGTGCGCGAGATGCTCACCGACAAGGACGACAACGGCGAATACAAGATCCCCTTCCTGATCGTTTGCGACGCCTTTCAGTCCGAGACCACTGCCTTTGCCGACCTGGTATTGCCGGATACCACCTACCTGGAACGCCACGATGCCTTGTCGATGCTGGACAGGCCGATCTCGCAGTTTACCGGCCCGGTCGACTCGGTGCGCATCCCGGTGGTCGAGCCAACAGGCGAGTGCAAGCCATTTCAGGAGGTCTTGATCGAGCTGGGCTCGCGTCTCGGTCTGCCGGCCTTTGTCAAGGAGGATGGTTCGCGCAAGTATCGTGACTACCCCGATTTCATCATCAACTACGAGACCTCGCCCGGCTCTGGTATCGGTTTCCTCGCCGGCTGGCGCGGCAAGGGGGGCGAGAAGTTCCTGAAAGGCGAGCCCAACCCGCGCCAGTGGGAGATGTATGCGCAGAACAACTGCTACTACCACTATGAGCTGCCGCGCTCGTACCAGTACATGCGCAACTGGAACAAAGGCTACCTGCAATGGGCGCGCGCCCACGGCATGACGCGTTATGCCGAGCCGATCACCCTGCACCTCTACTCCGAGGTATTGCAGAAATTCCGCCTTGCCGCGCAGGGCAAGTGGCCGGGCCGCCAGCCGCCGGAGCGGCTGCGCAAGCGCGTGGAGACCCATTTCGATCCACTGCCGTTCTACAGCGATACGCTGATGAACGAGCTGATCGATACCCACGAGTACCCGCTGAACGCCCTGACCCAGCGGCCGATGGCCATGTACCATTCATGGGATTCGCAAAACGCCTGGCTGCGCCAGATCCATACCCACAACTATCTGATGGTCAACCCCAAGACCGGCGCGGCCAACGGTTTTGACGATGGCGACTGGATCTGGGTCGAATCGCCGACCGGCAAGGTGCGCTGTATGTGCCGCTTTACCGAGGCGGTCGAGCCGGGCACGGTATGGACCTGGAACGCCATCGGCAAGGCCTCTGGCCTGTGGGGGCTGTCGCCCAGGGCGAACGAATCGCGCAAGGGCTTTCTCCTCAACCACCTGATCCCCGAGGAGCTGCCGCCATGCGAGGCCGGGTCGCATCTTTCCAATTCCGATCCGGTGACCGGCCAAGCCGCCTGGTTCGATCAGCGCGTGAAGGTCTACAAGGCCAGCGCGGAAGAGGAAAAGGCCACCTGGCCGCGTTTTCAGCCGGTCAAACGCTATCCGGGCCAGGAGCCGAAACGCGGCCGTTGGTTGAGCTATTTCGCCGGACGCTTCGGCAAAAAGGCAGGATGAGAACATGACACAGTTAGCCCTGGTAATCGATCTGAACGTCTGCGTCGGCTGTCACGCCTGCGTGACCAGCTGCAAGGAGTGGAACACCTCCGGCTGGGCCGGGCCGATGTCGGATTTTCACCCCTATGATGCCGATCCGAGCGGCACCTTCTTCAACCGCGTGCAGACCTTCGAGATCGGCGAGTTTCCCAATACCGAGACGGTGCATTTCCCGAAAAGCTGCCTGCACTGCGAGGAGCCGCCTTGCGTGCCGGTATGCCCGACCGGCGCCTCATACAAGCGCGAGGACAACGGCGTGGTGCTGGTCGACTATGACAAATGCATCGGCTGTAAGTATTGCTCCTGGGCTTGTCCATACGGCGCGCGAGAGCTGGATTCCCGGCAGAAGGTGATGAAGAAATGCACCCTGTGCATCGACCGCATCACCGATCAGAGCCTGCCCGAGGCCGAGCGCAAGCCCGCCTGCGTGCTCGCCTGTCCGACCAGCGCGCGCCTGTTCGGCGATGTGCACGATCCCGATTCCGAGGTCTCGGTCGCGATCCGCGAGCGTGGCGGTTACCAGTTGATGCCGGAGTGGGGCACCTCGCCGGCCAACCATTACCTGCCACGGCGCAAGACCCGCATCCGCATCCACGAAGACGAGCTGGTGCGCGCCGACAACCCGCTCGACAAAGAGGCCATCGACCTGCCCGAAGAGCAGGGCGAAACCCTTGACGACGTCGCCTGGTAAGAGGAACAAGCGCCATGCATCCCGCTTTCTCCGTGATCTTTCTGACCACTCTGATCGGCGCCGCCCAGGGGCTGTTTCTGGCCCTGGTAACCGGTCAGGTCTATTCGCTGGCCAAACTGCTCGAGGCGCAAGACAATCTACGTTTCTACGCCTTGGGCAGCGCGCTGGCGCTGGTATTGCTGGTGGCCGGCCTGATTGCCTCGTTCTTCCACCTTGGTCATCCCGAACGTGCCTGGCGCTCGGCTGCCCAATGGCGTACCTCGTGGCTCTCACGTGAGGTCATTGCCTTGCCACTGTTCATGCTGCTGGTTGCGCTCTATGGCCTGATCCATTACGAAGGATGGACGCAGCCCCTGTTCTCGATCCGCGGCGTGGTCGATGTCGATGCCAGTCTGATCGTCGGTGTGGTGGGCGCCCTCGTGGCGTTTCTGCTGTATGTTTGCACCGCGATGATCTACGCCAGCCTGCGCTTTTTGCAGGAATGGCATAGCCCGCTGACGGTGCTCAACTTCGTCTTTTTCGGGTTGGCCTCCGGTTTTACCCTGGCCGCCGCCTTTACCGCGTGGATCGGCGTGCATCTGGTTGGCTTCTATGGCGCCTGGGCGGTCGTATTCACCTTGCTTGCCGTGTTCACGCGCTTGGCCTCGCTGTATCGCAACGCGCGCATCAAGCAGAAATCCAGCTTGCAGACCGCCATCGGCGTGCGCCATACCACGGTGCGCCAGAAAGCGCAGGGCTTCATCGGCGGCTCGTTCAACACCCGCGAATTCTTCCACGGACGCGGCGAGAGCGCATTGAAATGGATTCGCCGGGGATTTCTGCTGTTGGTGTTCGTGGCGCCGGTTGCGCTACTCGGGGTTGCCTGGTATCTGCATTCGGCCTGGCTGCCCCTGCTGGCCTTCGTTTCCCAGTACCTGGGGCTGTTGTTGGAGCGATACTATTTCTTCACCGAGGCGCGACATCCGCAGAATCTCTATTATCAGTCAATGTACTGAACAGACCGCCCTCTGCTCCAGGCCGGATTCGGGAATCGTGGGGAGATTCCGCGCGGATGTCGCGCGTGTCAGGCACCAATCCAGAACCGCGCGCAACATTGCCCGTTTGTTCGACGAAGGCTGGAGGAGCAGCGCGATACGCTTTCTGCGCGGCTCTTGAGGATTCAACGCGGCGAGTAACTGTCGGGAAACAGGATCGTTGGGTGCCGCTGGTGGTGGTCGTCGCGGCGGGGGAAGTCCAGTACATAGTGCAAGCCGCGGCTTTCCTTGCGGCGGCGCGCGCTGGCGATGATCATTCCGGCGACGTCGACCAGATTGCGCAGCTCGAGGAGGTCATTGTTGACCCGGAAGTTGCCGTAGTATTCGCGGATCTCGTGGCGCAGCAGGTTGCAGCGGCGTTCGGCGCGCGCAAGGCGCTTGGTGCTGCGCACGATGCCGACGTAGTCCCACATGAACCGGCGCAGTTCGTCCCAGTTATGGGAGACCACGACGCGTTCGTCGGGGTTGCCGACGCGGCTTTCGTCCCAGGGCGCGACCTCGGGCGGCGGCGGGGTATCGGCCTGGCGCGCGATGATGTCGTCGGTGGCGAGCTTGCCGAACACCAGGCATTCCAGCAGCGAGTTGCTGGCCATGCGGTTGGCGCCGTGCAGACCGGTGTAGGCGGTTTCGCCGATGGCGTAGAGCCTGTCGATATCGGTGCGCGCGTGGCGGTCGCTGACGACGCCGCCGCAGGTGTAGTGGGCGGCGGGCACGATCGGGATCGGTTCACGGGTGATGTCGATGCCGAACTCCAGGCAGCGTTGGTGGATCGTCGGGAAGTGTTCCCGGATGAATTCCGCCGGCTTGTGGCTGATGTCCAGATAGAGGTGGTCGGCGCCGAGTCGCTTCATCTCGTGGTCGATCGCGCGCGCGACGATGTCGCGCGGAGCGAGTTCGGCGCGCGGGTCGAAACGCTCCATGAAGCGGCTGCCATCGGGCAGCAACAGCTTGGCTCCCTCGCCGCGTAGCGCCTCGGAGATCAGGAAGGATTTGGCCTTGGGGTGGTAGAGGCAGGTCGGGTGAAACTGCATGAACTCCATGTTGGCGACCCGGCAACCGGCGCGCCAGGCCATGGCGGTGCCGTCCCCGGTGGCGACATCGGGGTTGCTGGTATACAGGTAGACCTTGCTCGCGCCGCCGGTGGCGAGCGCGGTGAAACGCGCGCGGAAGGTGCGCACGCGGTCGGCGCGGATATCGAGCACATAGGCGCCAAGGCAGGTTTTTCCGCCATTGGGGCGGTTGCGCGTGATCAGGTCGATGGCGATGTGGTGTTCGAGGATCTCGACGTTGTCGCGCGCGCGTACCTGATCGACCAGCGTGAATTCCAGCGCGCGACCGGTGGCGTCGGCGGCATGCACCACGCGTCGATGGCTGTGGCCGCCCTCGCGGGTGAGATGCAGCGCGGTGTTCTCGCGCGTGAATTCGACCCCGGTGCGTTGCAGCCAGCGGATCGCCTCCGGGCCTTGTTCCACCACGGTGCGCACGGTTCCTTCATCGCACAGGCCGGCGCCGGCCTCGAG
The DNA here is from genome assembly GCA_027008705.1 of Sedimenticola sp. Taxonomy (GTDB): domain Bacteria; phylum Pseudomonadota; class Gammaproteobacteria; order Chromatiales; family Chromatiaceae; genus JALSSX01. The sequence continues at coordinate 4,714 of JALVEB010000008.1, forward strand.
CGTATCCTGGATGTGGGATTCGATCGAATCGCTTTCGTCGAGCACCGCCGAGATGCCGCCTTGGGCATACAGGGTATTGCCCTCCTCGATACCGCGCTTGGAGATCAGCGCGATGCGCAGTTCGCGCGGCAGGCGCAGCGCCAGTGACAGGCCAGCCGCGCCGCTGCCGATGATCAGGACATCGTGGATCGATTCATGCATGGTTCCCGCCCGTCAGGCTGAGTGGGGAGCGCGCGGCATCGTACGTCCCCGCCGGGTATAATGTAGCGCATGATAAACGACAACGCATCGCCCCCGTTGAATTTCCCCATTCGCGCCGAACTTTCGCCGCGTCTTTTGGTCCATACCCTGTACCGGGCGGGTCGCCTGTGGGGTCCGGGCGGGGTCTCCGCCGATGGCTGACGACAAGCAGCTCGACCAGGCCTTGGTGGAGCGCGTCCAACAGGGCGATAAACAGGCCTTCGATCTGCTCGTGCGCAAGTACCAGCAGAAGATCATGAACGTGATCATGCGCTATGTGCACGATCCGGACGAGGCCCAGGATATCGCTCAGGAGGCCTTTATCAAGGCCTATCGCGCATTGCCCCGGTTTCGCGGTGACAGTGCGTTCTACACTTGGTTGTATCGCATTGCGATCAATACCGCGAAGAATGTGCTGGTGTCGCGCGGGAGGCGGCCGCCGAATTCCGATGTCGAGGTCGATGTCGCCGAGCAACTCGACGCCGGCGCGCGGCTGAAGGATCAGGCCACGCCCGAGAGTTTCCTCCACGAGGAGGAGGTCATGCGCACGATCCGGCAGGCGATGGACGATCTGCCGGAGGATCTGCGCACCGCGATCATGCTGCGCGAGCTGGATGGCATGAGTTATGAACAGATTGCCGAAGCCATGTCTTGTCCGATCGGCACCGTGCGGTCGCGCATCTTCCGCGCCCGCGAGGCCATCGACAAGAAGCTGAAGCCGGTATTGAACCCTTGACCAAACGGTGGTTCCGATGGACAGAACGACACAACAAGAGCAGTTGTCCGCGATGGTGGACGGAGAGCTTTCCACGTTCGAGCTGCGCCGTCTGCTTGGCCGTATCGAAGAAGAAGGCGATGCAAGCCTGGTCGCCACCTGGCAACGCTATCACCTGATCGGCGCGGCGTTGCGGGGCGAGCGCCTGCCGCGACAGGGCCTCGAGATCGCCGACCGGGTGGCCGGCGCATTGGTCGACGAGCCCGCGCCCCGGCGCCGGCCCCAGTCGCCGGTCTGGCTGAAGCCGGTGGCCGGCGCGGCGATCGCGGCCAGCGTCGCGGCGGTGACGGTATTGGCGCTGTTGCCCGGCCGGGAAGGGGTCGATAGCGCCGCGCGCGTCGCGGAGAAGGTTCAGACGCCGGCGGAAAACAGCGAGGCCGCGATCGCGCGACAGATGCTCGACAGCGGCAATCTGGATACTTTCGCACCCGCCGGCTGGCGCGCGCGCACCGCGAGCACGCGTTGGCATGAACAGCCTGGCGACTCCCCGCGGATCGACGAACAACGTCTGAATCACTATCTGATGGAGCATTCCGAATTCGAACGTCAGTACGGTGTCGGCGGTATCCTGCCCTATGCCAGCTTTGTCGGCCATGACGCCAGATAGGTTGGTCGGCGCGGCCCTGTCGGCATTGCTCGTTTGCGCGCCGGCGGTGGCCGGCCCGGCGCGCGAGGATGCCGCGTCGCGGGCCTTGCAGTGGCTGCATCGCATGAGCCATGCGATGCGCCACGAAAACTACATTGGACGTTTCGTCTACCAGCACGACGACCAGCTCGATGCGATGGAGATTCGCCATTTCGTCACCCCGGACGGCGAGAAATCCCACCTGATCGCCTTGAACGGCGCCGTCACCGAGGTACTGCATGATGGCGACCGGGTGATCTGCGTTACTCCACGCGCGGATTCGCTGGCGGTAGAGCGCTTTCGGGCGCCGCGAGGCCTTTCTCATCTGTTGCCGAGCGATACCGGGCGGCTCGCCCGCTCGTATGAGATCCAGCGTTTTCGCGACAACCGTATCGCCGATCGCGCGGCGGTGGTGGTCGGCCTGTTGCCGCGCGACGAGTACCGCTATGGCCTGCGGTTGTTTCTCGACAAGCATACCGCGCTGCCGTTGCGCGCCGACCGGTTGACCCGCGATGGCCGGGTGTTGTCACGCATCCTGTTCGTCAACCTGCTGACCGGCGCCGAGGTCGCGGGCTTCGACGATGCGCTTCGCGTCAGCGGCGATCGGGAGCGCTATCAACTTATCCTGCACGCCGCGAACGCGAAGTCCAACCCCGCGCGCGCGGAAGCGGCCGGTAGTCAGCAACGCTGGCGCTTCGGCGATCTGCCGCCGGGCTTTCGACTGGTCGGCCGGCGTCGTTTGCCCGGTCGGCACGCGCGCGTCGAGCAATACATCTTCAGCGACGGCTTGTCGAGCTTCTCGGTCTATCTGGAACCCAGCCGTGACGGCGCCGTCGACAGCCTGGTTCATGCCGGCGCGGTGCATGCCTATGGCCGCGCGCTGGGCGATCGCCATGTGACCATTGTCGGCGAGGTGCCCGGCGCCACGGTCGAGCGCGTGGCGCGGGGGATCGAGCCGCTCGACGGCGCCCCCCCGAAGCTTGCCGGAAAAGCGGCGGAGTAGGGCGATGATCGTTGCCGAGGCCCGCGTGCTGCGCTGTGATGCCGACTGTCTCTGGGTGGATGTGCAGCGCCCGGGCGGATGCGCCAATTGCGCTGGTCAGTCGGGCTGTTCGACCGCGGTGTTGGCGCCTTTCTTCTCCCGCCGGCAGGCGCCATTGCGCGTGGCGCGGCGCGGCGCGCAAGCGCGTCTGCCGGGCGAAACAGTGCGTATCGGCATCCGCGAAAGCACTTTGCTGCGTGGCTCGCTATGGCTCTACCTGTGGCCGGTGGTCGGGCTGATCATCGGCGCGGTGCTTGGTCAGGCGCTCGGCGAACGGGTTTTTTCGCAAGCGAATGAAACCCTTACCGTCATCGGCGGTCTATCGGGCCTGAGCGGCGCATTCTGGCTGATCGCGAAACGATCGGCCCGCGCCAGCGCCGGCCCGGAGGTCGTGCTGCTCGACGAGCCACGGCGTTCCCGGTCTCCGCGGCGCTGAATCCTCTGTTTCCCTGAATCCTCGTTTCAAGGAGTCGTACCATGCGAGTGTCTTTCTCCGTATTCCAGCGCTTCGTTTTGTTCGCCGCGTTGCTGGCCGGTTTTGCTCTGGCCCAGGCGCGCACCACCGCGCTGCCGGATTTCACCACCATCGTCGAGCGCAATGCGCCCGCGGTGGTCAACATCAGCATCATCCAGAACCACCCGGGCGCGCTCCTCGGCAAGAATCTGCCACTGCCGGAATTGCCCGAGAACAGCCCGTTCGGCGAATTGTTCAAGCGTTTTCTCGATCCGCACGGCGGGGGCATGCCGCATGGTTACAAGACACGCTCGACCGGTTCCGGCTTCATTATCTCGCCGGATGGCTACATCCTGACCAACCGGCATGTCGTCGATGGCGCCGATGAGGTGCAGGTGCGTCTCAGCGACCATCGCGAGTTCACCGCCAAGGTCATCGGCGCGGATGAGAAAACCGATATCGCCCTGGTCAAGATCGACGCGAAGAACCTGCCGGTGGTCAAGCTCGGTCGCAGCGACAACCTGAAGGTCGGCGAATGGGTGCTCGCGATCGGTTCTCCATTCGGACTGGAACACTCCGCCACCGCCGGTATCATCAGCGCGCTCGGGCGCAGCCTGCCGAGTGAGAACTATGTTCCCTTCATCCAGACCGACGTCGCCATCAACCCCGGCAACTCCGGCGGGCCGTTGTTCAATCTCGACGGCGAGGTGATCGGGGTCAACTCGCAGATCTACAGCCGCAGCGGCGGTTACATGGGTTTGTCGTTCTCGATCCCGATCCAGGTGGCGATGAATGTCGCCGACCAACTGCGCGCCACGGGCCATGTTTCGCGTGGCTGGCTCGGCGTCGCGATTCAGGATGTTTCGCGCGATCTCGCCGAATCCTTCGGCCTGTCGCGCCCGGTCGGCGCGCTGGTCGCCCAGGTGGTGGCCGGCAGCCCGGCCGAGAAGGCCGGCCTGCGGCTTGGCGACGTGATCCTGAGCTTCAACGGCAAGGAGGTCGAAGACTCCTCGGCATTGCCGCCGATGGTCGGCGCCAGCCCGATCGGCAAGGCGGTCGATCTCGGCATCCTGCGCGATGGCCGCGAGAAGCACGTCCAGGTGGTCATCGGCAAGCTCGCTGAGAACGACGGCGAGGTGGAGCCCGCCCGTTTCGGCGAGCCGGAACAGGCCGCCAGCGGTCGTCTCGGTCTGGTCGTGACCGAACTCGACAGCCGTCGGCGCCAAGCCTTGAAGCTGCGTGGCGATACCGGCGTGCTGGTCGAAAAGGTCGAGCCGGGTCCGGCGCGCGAGGCCGGTATCCGCCCTGGCGACGTGATCCTGATGTTCGACAAGCGCCCGGTCCGTGATCCACGCGAGCTGAAGAAGCTGATCGCCCGCGCCGGCGCCGGTCGCACCGTGCCGGTGCTGATCCAGCGCCGGGCCGACGGTCCGATGTTCCTGGCGCTGCGTATCCCGAAGTCCTGAGCGTCGCGATGATCGAGCTGACCTTGTACACCCGCGAGGGTTGTCACCTGTGTGACGAGTTGCGACGTCGGCTCGAGCCCTGGCTCGGCAGCGGTCGTTTTCGCCTGGTGACGCGGGATGTCGACAGCGATCCGGATTGGTTCCAGCGCTTCGATACCCGCGTGCCGGTGTTGATGGCGGGCGAACGCCATCTGTGCGACTACGTCCTCGACGAGGACGCGCTGCGCGCGCTGTTGCGTTGACCGCCTGCCGGGTTTACATCCACTCTTCATTGCGCGGGTGACAGGGCAATCGCGCGTAAATGCCATTGACTTGGCAAGGCGTAGGCCCGATCAAGTACCGCGGATCGGCCAACGGCGCGGTTTCGCGGCACCGCCGTAGCCGTTTCCGCTGCGCTTGAACCGGCCCGCAAAGGTTTTTTTCCATGTAGGCATGGGTCCGATGCAAGGTGGCGGATCGGGCAATCGCGCCAAGCTTTTGAAATCAGGAAACCTCAAGCGAAATGAAGCGCGATTGTCCTGGCGGCTTCGCCTTCCACGGTCATCTGCGGTATCATTGGCGGCCATTCCGCCTTTCCGTCGAAGGGGCCCCTTTTCGGGCCCTTTCGCGTTTTCTCTATGACAGATCAAAGCCATATCCGAAACTTTTCGATCATCGCGCATATCGACCACGGCAAGTCGACGATCGCCGACCGTTTCATCCAGCATTGCGGCGGCCTCAGCGAGCGCGAGATGGCGGCGCAGGTGCTCGATTCGATGGACCTGGAGCGTGAACGCGGGATTACGATCAAGGCGCAGAGCGTGACGCTGGATTATCAGGCGGAGAACGGCGAGACCTACAAGCTGAATTTCATCGACACGCCCGGGCATGTGGATTTCTCCTACGAGGTATCGCGCTCGCTGGCGGCCTGCGAGGGAGCCTTGCTGGTGGTCGATGCCGCGCAAGGGGTCGAGGCGCAGAGCGTCGCGAACTGCTATACCGCGATCGAGCAGGGCCTGGAGGTGCTGCCGGTGCTGAACAAGATCGATCTGCCGTCGGCCGAGCCGGAGCGGGTGATCAACGAGATCGAGGAGATCATCGGGCTGGAGGCGCATGACGCGGTGCGCGTCAGCGCGAAGACCGGGCAGGGCATCCCGGAGCTGCTCGAACGTCTGGTCGAGGTGGTGCCGCCGCCGCAAGGCGACGAGAACGCGCCCTTGCAGGCCTTGATCATCGATTCCTGGTTCGACAGCTTTGTCGGCGTGATCTCGCTGGTGCGGGTCATGAACGGGCGCATCCGCAAGCGGGACAAGATGCAGGTGATGTCGCATGGGCGCACCTTCCAGGTCGACGAGGTCGGGGTGTTCACGCCCAAGCGCACCGCCACCGGCTCGCTCGGCCCCGGCGAGGTCGGCTATCTGATCGCCGGTATCAAGGAGATCGACGGGGTGCCGGTCGGCGACACCATCACGCTGGCGGACAACCCGGCGCCCGAGCCGCTGCCGGGTTTCGAGCAGATGCGCCCGCGTGTCTTCTCCGGCCTGTACCCGGTCAACACCGAGGATTACGAGGCCTTCCGCGAGGCCCTGCAGAAACTGCGTCTGAACGATGCCGCGTTGCACTATGAGCCGGAGACCTCGCAAGCGCTGGGTTTCGGTTTCCGCTGCGGCTTTCTCGGCATGCTGCACATGGAGATCATCCAGGAACGGCTCGAGCGCGAGTATGGCCTGGATCTGATCACCACCGCGCCGACCGTGATCTACGAGGTGGAGCTGAACGACGGCGAGGTGATTCAGATCGAGAACCCGGCCGATCTGCCGGACCCGAGCCGCGTCAACGAGATCCGCGAACCGGTGATCGAGGCGACGATTCTGTCGCCGCAGGATTACCTCGGCGCGGTGATGGGGCTGTGCATCGAGAAACGCGGCATACAGAAACAGATGCACTACCTCGGCGGCCAGGTACAGCTGGTCTACGAGATGCCGATGAGCGAGGTGGTGCTGGATTTCTTCGACCGCCTGAAATCGGTCAGCCGCGGCTTTGCTTCATTCGAGTACGAATTCAAGCGCTTCCAGGCGGCGCCGCTGGTGAAGCTGGATATCCTGATCAACGGCGAGCGGGTCGATGCGCTGTCGCTGATCGTGCACCGCGACAACGCCGAGGCGCGCGGTCGCGAGCTGACCGGAAAGATGAAGGAAATCATCCCACGGCAGATGTTCGAGGTGGCCATCCAGGCGGCGATCGGCAGCAAGATCATCGCGCGCTCGACGGTCAAGGCCTTGCGCAAGAACGTCACCGCCAAATGCTATGGCGGCGATGCCACGCGCAAGCGCAAGCTGCTCGAAAAACAAAAAGCCGGCAAGAAGCGCATGAAGCAGGTCGGCAAGGTCGAGATCCCGCAGGATGCCTTCCTCGCCGTGCTGCGGGTCGGCAAGGACAACAACTGAAACGGCGCGCGCGCCCCAACGACAAGGAAACCAATACTACCCATGAGCATCGATCTCCCCCTGATATTGGTCAGCGGTACCGCGATCACCGGCTTCATCTGGCTCAGCGACGCGCTGTTCTTCGCGCGTCGGCGCAAGGCCCGGGCCGGGACCCCCGAGCAGGCCAAGCCTCCGGCCGTCGTCGAGTATTCGAAATCCTTCTTCCCGATCCTGTTGATCGTGCTGATCCTGCGTTCGTTCGTCTTCGAGCCGTTTCGCATCCCGTCCGGCTCGATGCTGCCGACCCTGGACATCGGCGATTTCATCATCGTCGACAAAAACGCCTATGGCATCCGCCTGCCGGTGTGGAACAAGAAGATCCTCGATACCGGTTCGCCGAAGCGTGGCGAGGTGTTCGTATTCCGTTATCCGCGCGATCCGTCGACCGACTACATCAAGCGGGTCGTCGGTTTGCCCGGCGATGTCATCGAGTACCGTGACAAGGTGCTCTATATCAACGGAAAGGAAATGAAGCAGGTGCCGATCGGCCGCTATACTGGAGTAGGTGGGGGCAAGCGCGCCACCGGCGAGCTCGAAAGCATCGAGGATCTCGACGGCGTCAAGCACTCCATCCTGACCGCCGATCGGGCGCCGAACCTGCCATGGGGCTGCATGGTGCTGGCCCACGGTCCGTACCGGGTGCCGGAAGGGCATTACTTCGCAATGGGCGACAACCGCGACAACAGCAGCGACAGCCGTTGTTGGGGGCCGGTTCCGGACGAGAACCTGGTCGGTCGCGCGCGTTTCATCTGGATGAACTTCGATACCGCAAAAGAAGGCTTCCCGATCGACTGGAGCCGTATCGGCAAGAAAATCGAGTAATATCATGATGCATCGATTCGCATATCACCAACGCGGCATGACCGGCATCGGTTGGCTGATGGTACTGATGGTACTGGGGTTTTTCGTGTTCCTGATCCTCAAGATCGGGCCGACCTATATGGAACACTACAGTATCCGCTCAGTGCTGCACTCCTTCGACGCCGATACCTCGCTGGCGAAGAAATCGTCGAGGATGCTTCGCCAGATGATCCGGAATCGTCTGAAGATCAACAGCGTCTACGATTTCGACATGCACAATCTGAAGATCAAGAAACGGCCGGACCGTTTCGATATCGACCTGAGCTACGATGTGCGCAAGCCCTTGGTCGGGAATATCGATGTATTGATCAGCTTCAAAGACAAGGTATCGATCCCGATCACGCGATGACTTCCGTGGCACGTCTTGAGCGCCGATTGGGATTTCAGTTCCATGACCGGGGGCTGCTGAAGCAGGCCCTGACGCATCGCAGCGCCGGCCAGCATAACAACGAGCGCCTGGAGTTCGTCGGCGATGCGGTGCTCGGCATGATCGTCGCCGACCAGCTCTACCAGCGTTTCGCGCAGGCCAACGAGGGGCAGATGAGCCGCCTGCGCGCCTCGCTGGTGAAGCGCGAGGCGCTCGCCGAAGTGGCGCATGGGCTGTCGCTGGGCGATTACCTGATACTCGGCGAGGGCGAGCAACGCAGCGGCGGGCACCAGCGCGATTCCATCCTTGCCGACGCGCTCGAGGCGATCATCGGCGCGGTTTACCGGGATCAAGGCTTCGAAGCGGCGCGCGCGTTGGTGTTGCGGTTGTGGCGCAAACAGCTCGATGGCTTGACCCTGGACCAAGAACAGAAAGACCCGAAAACCCGTCTGCAGGAATGGTTGCAGGCGCGTGGGCACGCGTTGCCGGTTTACGAGATTACCCGCGTCGAGGGCAAGCAGCACCAGCAGGTATTCCACGTCGCCTGCCGCGTCGCCGCGCTCGGGCGCACCCTGGTCGCGCAAGGCGGCAGCCGGCGCAAGGCCGAGCAGGCGGCCGCCGCCGCGTTGCTTGACGAATTGCGTGAATGAGCCGCGCCGTCGATTTCTCTATCCAGGATGACTTGTGAGTACTGATACCCCTGCCTCCGTTCACCGCTGTGGACACATCGCCATTGTCGGCCGCCCGAACGTCGGCAAGTCGACCCTGCTGAATCGCCTGATCGGTCAGAAACTGGCGATTACCTCGCACAAGCCGCAGACCACGCGGCACAGCATCATCGGCGTCAACAGCGTGCCTGGCGCGCAGTTCATCTATGTCGATACCCCGGGCATCCATCGGCGTGGCGGGCAAGCGATGAACCGCTATCTGAACCGCACCGCGAAATCGGTGCTCGCCGGTGTGGACGCCGTGCTTTTCGTCGTCGAGGCGCTGGTTTGGAGCGAGGAGGATCAGATCGTCCGCGATGCCCTGCGCGAGGCCGGTGTGCCCGTGATCGCAGTGGTCAACAAGGTCGACAAGGTTCAGGACAAGGGGCGCCTGTTGCCGTATCTGGCGCAACTCAGCGAGCGCTTGGAACTGGAAGCCGTGGTGCCTGTCTCGGCACGCAGCGGCGAGCATGTCGAGCGGATCGAGCCGCTGCTGGCGCCGTTACTGCCCGAGGGTGAGGCCCTCTATCCGGAAGACCAGCTTACCGACCGCTCCTCGCGCTTTCTCGCCGCCGAATTGGTGCGCGAGCAGCTGACGCGACTCTACGACAAAGAGATCCCTTACGCGCTCACCGTGGCCATCGAACAGTTCGAAGAGCACGAGCGGTTGTTGCGCATCCATGCCCTGGTGCGGGTCGAGAAGGAAAGCCAGAAGGCGATCCTGATCGGCCGGGGCGGCGCGGCGCTGAAGGAGGCCAGCCGGCGCGCTCGCAAGGCGATGGAGAAGCTGTTCGGCAAGAAGATCTACCTGCGGGTCTGGGTGAAGGTCGACAAGAGCTGGTCGGCCGATGAACAGGCGCTGGCCAGGCTGGGCTACCGCGACGATTGATCCCCGATGGCGATCCATACCGATGTCGCCTACCTGCTGCACCGGCGCGCGCACGGCGATACCAGCCTGCTGGTGGAGATCTTCTCGCTCGATCACGGGCGTTTCCCGGCGATCGCCCGGGGCGCGCGGGCGGCGCGCCGCGGCGCGCCGTTACAGTCGTTCCTGCCGTTGCGGATCGAATGGTCCGGACGTGGCGAGGTCAAGACCCTGCGGCGTTTCGAAATCAGCGCCGAGAGCGGAAGCCAGGCCATCGACCTGGCCGGTGAACGGCTCTACTGCGGTTTCTATCTGAACGAGCTGCTGATGCGGCTGCTGCCACGCGAGGACCCGCATCCGTGGCTGTTCGGCTTCTATCAGCAGACCCTGGCGGCGCTGGCCGGCGGCGGGGAGCTGGAGGTTGCGCTGCGCCGCTTCGAGCTGGCGCTGCTGGAGCAGCTCGGTCATGCTCCGGACCTGCGCGCCGATCTCGACGGAAAGGCCCTCGATCCGTCCGGGTGCTATTGTTTCGGCACCGACGGCGCGCGCCGCTGCGATGCGGCCACGCCCGGGGCGGTGCAGGGTGCGACGCTGCTCGCGCTGGCGCGCGGCGAACTCCCGGACGCCGACGCGCGACGCGAGGCGAAACGGCTGCTGCGCCGGCTGATCGGGTATCATCTCGACGGCCGGCCCCTGAAGAGTCGCGAGCTGTTCGCCGGCGTGGCGAAGCCGGTTCGCCGCTGAGACGGAAAGCCACCCATTCCCACGAGCATCAGGATCAAGTCATGTCATACGAGAGACTGCTGGGGGTCAATATCGACCATATCGCCACCATCCGTCAGGCGCGCGGCACCCGCTACCCGGAGCCGTTGCAGGCGGCGCTGCTCGCCGAGCAGGCCGGCGCCGACGCGATCACGCTGCATCTGCGCGAGGATCGTCGGCATATTCAGGATCGCGATGTCGAGCTGTTGGTGGATACCTTGCAGACTCGCATGAACCTGGAGATGGCGGCCACCGACGAGATGTTGCGCATCGCGCGCATCATCCAGCCGGCGGACTGCTGCCTGGTGCCCGAGCGGCGCGAGGAGCTGACCACCGAAGGCGGTCTCGATGTCCTGGGACAACAGGCGGTGCTGCGCGATTTCTGCGCCGCGCTTGCCGAGGCCGGGGTGAGGGTATCCTTGTTCATCGATCCCGACCGGCGGCAGATCAATGCCGCCGCCTCGGTCGGCGCGCCGGTCATCGAGATCCATACCGGGCGTTATGCCGATGCCGAAACCCCGGAACAAGTGGAGGCCGAGTTCCAGCGTATTCAGGAGGCGGTGGCCTTCGGTCTTGAGAACCGGCTACAGGTCAATGTCGGCCACGGCCTCGATTACCACAATGTGGGTCGGGTCGCGCGGATCGACGGCGTGCGTGAGCTGAATATCGGGCACAGCATCGTCGCGCGCGCATTGTTCACCGGCATCGAGGAGGCGGTGGCGACGATGAAGCGTCTGATTCAGCCGCTTTCCGGAGCTTCCGAAGCGGAGATCTCCCGCAGCTGACAGGCGAAGGCCAGCACCTCGGCGACCGCGCGGTAGAGCGCTTCGGGCACCTCGCCGGCGAGCGGCAGTTGCGCCAGCAGCGCGCTCAGCTCCGGATCCTGGCGCAGCGGCACGCCGTGCTCGCGCGCGATCGACTCGATCCGCTCGGCGAGGCTCCATTCGCCCTTCGCGGTCACCCGGGGCGCGCCCCGTCCATCGTAACGCAGCGCGACCGCGCGGGGCCGGGGCGCTTTCATGCGTGGGCATCCACTAACGGCGGAGCAGCGTCCGCCGCCGGCGGCTCGCCGGCGCGACGGGAGGCGCGGCCGGTCCGCGTGGTCAGTCGATCGAGCGCGAAGCCGGCCTGGCGCAGCGCCGCTTCGAGGCGGGGCGCAAGCCCGGCGGCCTGGTCCCGCGTGCGCGCGCGTTCGCAGCACAGATCCACTGCCAGGTGCTCTCCGCGCAAGCGCAAGGTGACATCGATCGGCCCGGTCGCCTCCAGATCCAGGTGCAGGCGCAGGGCCCAGGCAGCTTCCTCCGGGGGCTCGTCTTGGTTCGTTTCGCGGTCGATATCCAGGCGTAACAGGTCGATCTGTCCGTCGTTCCCCAGCAGCGGCAGATCAATGCGCAACAGCGGATTTTCGCCCGCCACGCGGGCTTGCAGCCATTCGGCCTGGCGGGTCTCGATCGTGGCGAGCGCGCTCTCCAGCAGTGGCTTCGATGTGTTCGCGCCCTCGTCCGTTGCGAGCAAGCGCAGCAGTTGGTACTTGAGATCCCGCCGGGGCGTCTCGCCACGCAGCAAGCGGGTCTCGAACTGCCCGCCCGCGGCCAGCACCGCGGCCTTTAATCCGGCAGGTTCGAGCAGGCGGTCGAGGCGCGGCAACTGATCGGGCAGGCGCGCGAGCGCGGCGCGCGCCGCCGGGTCGGGGGCGGAGTCCGGGTATTGCTGCGCGAGCAGTTGCTCCAGGGTCTCGTTCAATGGCTGTTGCCGCGGCAGGCTGGCGCGCAACAAGGCCGCCAGCGGTGAGCCGGCGGGAGGCGCCGGTTGCGCAAGGCGCATGCGCACGGGTTCGTGACGGGCGTCGAGAACCTCCAGGCGGACACTTTGTCCAATCAGTGGCAGGGCGGGCAGCCGGGTGCGGTATTGCACGCCGCCGATGCGCACCAGCGCCAGGCCATTCTCGTCGATGGCCTCGATTCGGGCATCGAGCAGCTGGCCCTCGGGCCAGCGCGGCACGGGCGCCGGGCGCGTGGACGTGGACGTGCTGGCTTGCAGTGCTTGCAACGAGTTAGGCATCAAGATCCCTGGAAGATGTGGGGAAGCAGGGCTACCGAGCCGTTACGATCTGACAAGGCGCAGGCCCGATCGAGTACCGCGGATCGGGCGGTGGCGCTGAGTCGTTACAACGAAACATAACGGCCGCCGTGGCCAAAAATTCATCGGCGGCGAGCGGATTTTTCAACGTTCGTCCAATCGGGAGAACCAGCATGCATCGAGACGATCCCTCAAACGCCATCCCCCGGAGTTACCGTTTGCGTGTCGATGAGATGCGTTGCAGCCATTGCGCCAACGCGGTTGAAGAGGCCGCGCGCGCGGTCGAAGGCGTGCGCCAGGCACGGGTCGATCTGGAGCAAGGCGAGGTAACGCTGGAAGGCGGCCGGCCGAGCCAGGTGATCGAGGCGATCACGGCGGCGGGCTACCCGGCGCGACCGATCGCCGAGGTGCCGGAAGACTGCCCGTTGCCCGAGGCCGGCGCGCAGACCGCCCCCGTGCCCCAGGCGCAAGCGGAGGACGGCGCGGTGCGACTGTTGTCGATCGACGAGATGAGTTGTGCTTCTTGTGTAGCCAATGTCGAGAAGGCGCTGCGCTCGGTACCCGGGGTGCGCGAGGTGGCGGTCAACCTGATCGAGAAACAGGCGCGCGTGATCGGAGGCGATCCCGAGGCGCTGGTCGCTGCGGTGATCGACCACGGTTACCCGGCGCGACTGGAAGCCGTGCCGGATTCAATCGATGATTACCGCATCGCCATCGATGACATGAGCTGCTCGAGCTGTGTCGCCAAGGTCGAGCGGGCGATCCGCGCGCTGCCCGGGGTGCGCGAGGTGGCGGTCAACCTGGTCGGGAAAGAGGCGCGCGTGGTCGGTGGGGATCCGGAGGCGGTGGTCGCCGCGGTCATCGATGCCGGTTATGGCGCGCATCTGGTCGATTCCGCGGCCCGCTCGGATGCGTTTTGCCTGCGTTTCGAAGGCAGCGCGCCGCCGGCGGGGCTCGAGGCGCTGCTGCGCAAAGGGGACGCCGACGCCGAGGTCCAGCTCGACTGGCCGGTGGCGCGGATCCTTACCCGTGAACACCC
>JALVEB010000009.1 GCA_027008705.1 Sedimenticola sp.
GTTCAGTCGAACTCGCAGGGGAGGCGACCTGCTTCGTCCGCCAGCATATCATGGACCATGTTGCCGTCTTCGATCCGATAGAAGACACCCATCTTGCCCGGGCTCTAGACATAATGTTTTGACCTGCCCAACCTCAACCACGTGGGTTATGTTGAGGATGGGTACCATCTCCCGATACAGAGTCATTGTCAATAAGTAAATTCTCATGACAGTTTTTTTCTTATTTTGCGCTTCAGAGTCTATCTACAAAATAACTTTAATTGTAAACTGAATTTCCTGCTATCTATGCGGCGGTAAAATGTGAAACAGTCTTGATATTGGAGGATGGTTTTTTATGTTTATGAGATTTCAGTCAATGTTATTGAGATGCATCGCGATGTCTTTTGTGCTTGTTTCTGGAGGAGCGTTTTCCCAGGAGGCATTGGTGAAAGTATTGCAGGAGGGACTGGCGGGTTATTCAGGGAGTCAGGATGCCTGGATCAATAAAAGGAAGAAGGTAAAGAACTTTGGGTCGAAAAAGGTTCTGAAATACAAGCTTCATCGTTTCAATCTGTTGGTCGAGTTTCCAATCTTTCGTTCGGAAGGTGGGCCTGTGCCGGATGGCTCCGATATTCAGTCAGCGACGCTGTCTTTGTATAAGAAATCCTTACCAGGACACACATTGAGTGCGAGACGGTTGCTCGCGGCATGGGATGAGGAAAGCGTCAACTGGAATCAACGCGCCGATGGCGCGCCCTGGTCCTCTCCCGGAGCCAAAGGGGTAGGTCAAGATGTCGCCGCGCAGGCGGACGGCGGGTCCACGGTGGGCGCGGGTCCTCAATGGCTCGATATCGACGTGTCGGAGACCGTCCGGCAGATGAGTCTGGGCAATGTTGAAAATCATGGTTGGTTGATCGGTAGCGCCGGCAGAAATAATGAAAAGGTGGCGAAATTCTACAGCCGAGAGGCGGGCCCAGGAAAGGCCCGGTTCCGCCCGAAGCTGACGATTTCTTATGTCCCGCCATCGCCAGAAAAACTGAATGACACTGGATTGACCGCCTGTGTAGACACCCAGGGGCTGGAGCAAGATTGTCCGGTTCCCGGCCTGCTAGGACAGGATGCAGAACTAGGCAGGGATGTCACACATAATGATGACAGTGATGGACATGCGGGATTCAGTTTTACGAAATTGGATGAAAATGGCGATGCGCTGCCGGCTGATGCGGAGGAATGGTGGTGTGTGCGCGACAATGTGACCGGCTTGATATGGGAGGTGAAAACCGAGGCTGAAGGATTGCGTAACGCTCATAATACCTACACTTGGTATAGCAGCCGTATTTCTGATCTTCGTCTGGATGAGGCGGAGTTGTTGGAGCAATATGGCAAGGATGGCGGAGAGTGCGTCGGAAGTCGGTGCGACACAGAAGGTTATGTGGAAGAGGTCAATCGTGTCGGGCTGTGCGGAAGGAACGACTGGCGTCTGCCGTCAAACGCGGAGCTTGTAAATCTGTTCGACTTCAGTACTTTTTCCGTTGGGGAGGGGGGCGTACATGCGGACACCAGCTATTTCCCAAGCCATGAGACAGCGTATTGGACGCGTGATTTCTATGGGGATGTCTATGCCTCCGCTGTTCGTCCCGGGGGCGGCTGGTCAGGCGTAGATGTCCCATTACCTGTACGCTTGGTTAGCGGAGCGGACGCGGGTCTCGTGCAGGAATCGCCATTGACCATGAATGGTGACGAAGTCATCGATCGACGCACCGGATTGATCTGGAGACGCTGCCCACTGGGGTATGAGTGGGTCGAGGGAAGCGAGTCTTGCGAGGGGGGCGATGGGCTGGGCAATAACTGGAGCGATTTCATGAGCCGGGTCGAGGCATTGCGTCAGCAATCGGGAAAGAACTGGCGCCTGCCAAATGTAAAGGAGCTGATGTCGTTGCCCTTCTATATCGTTCCTGAGTATGTTCAGAACCAAAGCGGTTCGTTTATTCCTCATGGGATTAGAGAAAATCCTCTTCTCTACAATCCTTGTTGTTTTCAACTTCTTGCAACGAATATGAGAACGTCATATGACTGGTTCATATTTGATAATTACTACAATGGAACCTTTGGTTTTTTTGCATCGAGTGATGAATCCTTTTTCGAGGCGGATGCGGCCCTTGTAGTGCGCGATGCTCCGTAGTCTATTTATGAATTATCCTCCGGATTTTTCATAAGAAGGGCGAGGCCAGAAGGGTGGGTTGGTCGTCATGGAATAATATGGTGACTGCTCGCTCTTCGCTTCGAAGTGCTTATTGCTCTAGCCTTGATGCGCTTGTCCTTTACATCCAGCCCTTCCATTCATCCCCCTGTTCAAAATGAGCAGTTTACGATGGATTTCTGGAGTTGTGTAAAGGAGATGCTGTAACGTCTCGCCTCGCAATCCCTGGCGAGGTGTTCGCCGGCCGCGAAAATCCACCGGATTTTCGATCCGGCTCACCCATGCCTCCGAGGTTTTCCGAGCCGACGCCACCCCAGATTTATCAATAATTTAGGCGCTTGGATGATGTGGCCCTGGGTTATAATCACGCAGGTCTTGACACATAGCGTGATGTGATGGCTCCGCATCGTTTGTTTTTTGGTTTGCGGCCCGATCGTCCGGTGCGGGAACTCCTTGCCGGTCTGCCTCGGCAGTACGGCCTGGCGGTGGCGCGCGCCCAGGCGATCGATGATATCCACATGACCTTGGTGTTTCTTGGTGGCGTGGATGAAGCGAGTCTCGAACGCGCGCGCGCCTTGGCCGCGCGAATTTCGGTCGAGCCGTTTCGGGTTGCGCTCGAGCACCTGGAATACTGGCCCAGGGCCCGCGTCGTCTGCGCGCGGCCACGCCATCCGGCAGAAGCCCTGATGCAACTGCAACAGAAGCTATCCGACGCCTTGCGTGAACAGGGTTTCCCGATCGAACACCGGCGCTATCGTCCTCATGTCACCGTGGGGCGCAAGGCGGATCCCTTCCCCAGGATCGAATTGTCTCCCGTGCCGACATGGCGAGCGACGCATTTTCTGCTGTACGCTTCGGTATCGGATGGCCGCTTGCCACGATACCGCCCGATCGCGGAATATTCGCTGGGTGGCTCATGACGTGAGCCACTGACTGTGCTTTAATCGCAGAACAGATGCAGAACATTAACCGGAGAAAACGATGGATGACAACCGCAAAAAGGCGTTGAGCGCCGCACTCGGCCAGATCGAACGCCAGTTTGGCAAGGGCGCGGTGATGCGCATGGGCGACATGGGCGTCTCCGGCATCGAGACCATCTCGACCGGTTCGCTCGGACTCGACGTGGCGCTTGGCGTCGGCGGCTTGCCGAAAGGTCGCGTGGTCGAGATCTACGGTCCGGAATCCTCCGGTAAGACCACGCTGACCCTCCAGGTCATCGCGCAGTGCCAGAAGCAGGGCGGCACCGCCGCGTTCGTCGATGCCGAGCATGCGCTGGACCCGGTGTATGCTGAAAAGCTTGGAGTCAACATGGATGAGCTGCTGGTCTCGCAGCCCGATACCGGCGAACAGGCGTTGGAGATCACTGACATGCTGGTGCGCTCCGGCGCGGTCGATCTGATCGTCATCGATTCGGTCGCGGCGCTGACGCCGAAGGCCGAGATCGAGGGCGACATGGGTGATTCCCACGTCGGCCTGCAGGCGCGGCTGATGTCACAAGCCCTGCGCAAGCTCACCGGCCACATCAAGCGCACCAACTGCATGGTGATCTTCATCAACCAGATCCGCATGAAGATCGGCGTCATGTTCGGCAGCCCCGAGACCACTACCGGCGGAAACGCGCTGAAATTCTACGCCTCGGTGCGGCTCGATATCCGCCGCATCGGCGCCATCAAGAAAGGCGACGAAGTGATCGGCAATGAAACCCGCGTCAAGGTCGTCAAGAACAAGGTCGCGCCACCGTTCCGTCAGGCCGAGTTCGAGATCCTCTACGGCGAGGGCACCTCGCGCGAGGGCGAGCTGATCGAGCTCGGTGTCAAGCACGGCATCGTCGACAAGGCCGGCGCCTGGTACAGCTACAACGGTGACCGCATCGGGCAGGGGCGCGAGAAGGTCAAGGATTTCCTGCGCGAACACCCCGAAATCGCCGACGATATCGATCAGCGTCTGCGTGCCGAACTGTTGCCGACCACTCCCGCCGCGGACGCGGAAAGCACACCAAGTGGCGAGGCGCTGGATCTGGAGCCGGGTTAATGGGGAAATACCGTAACCGCTCAGTCAACCAGCTGAAATGATATTCACCCGGTGATGCGTAGGCCCGATCCAGCGCAGCGGATCGGGCAGCGGCGCAATTGCGCGGCGCCGCCGTAGCCGGTTCCGCTGCGCTTGAACCGGCTACAGCTTATAAAGCAAACGGAGAAATAAAAGCAATGCCGTCCATCACAGTCAGAAACGTATCGGATGAGGTGCACCGCGCCTTGAAGGTACTGGCTGCCCAGCATGGGCGCAGGGCCGCAAGAAACTGGGGACGCTGCTGGCTGAGATTGGCCGCCGGGCCAGGCTGTCGGATGAAGATGTTGCAACCATGGAGCAACTGCGCGACAAAACCCCCGCCAAGCCGATGACATTTGACTGATCATCCTGGATGCTAATGTGATCTTGGAGCCGCTGCGGCCGGATCCCGAAAATCCGGTGATCGAATGGATTGCGCACAGGCGCTGGAAACTCTGTATCTGTCGGCGATTACCGTCGCGGAGCTGCGTTTCGCAATGGCTTCGCTGCCAGCCGGTAAGCGCCGGGTAACGCTGCATGATAGCTTGGAAAAGCAGATACTGCCGCTGCTTGCCGGGCGGGTGCTTCCGTTCGACATGTCGGCATCGCAAGCCTATAGCGAGCTGATGGCCAAGGCCCGGGCAATTGGCACTGCCGATGGATATATCGCAGCAATAGCTGCCGCCAACGGCGTGATGGTTGCCACACGAGACGCCAGTCCCTTTGAAGCGGCAGGGGGAGATGTCATTCACCCTTGGAAGCCTTGAGCGTTCCCAAGGACGTTACTCTATCCGCTTTGTCATTCCCCATTGAATGAAGAGATTGGCGCGCACCGGGTCAGGTGGCGGCCTCTAGACCCTCCCTTGTCAGACAAGTGTGTGTCCTTTGGGCTGGCGCAATGAGAAATCCTCGCCCGCCAGCGTCAGGTTGGGGTTGTAGGCGGGATCGCGCGGCAGCCTGTCGGCCCAGCGTGTCAGCAGATAATCCCGCTGCGATTGCCCGGCATTTTTTTCCGCGAGCTGTCGGCCCGGCAACCGGAGTTCGGCGTGCGGCGTCCAGATGTTGCGCAAGCCACTGTCGATCAGGCGCAGGCACAGATCGATGTCGTGGTGTATGTCGGGCAGATGTGCGCTGTCGAATCCGCCGATCCGTTGGAATCGGTCCTTGCGGATCATCAGGCATGCCGCGCTCAGCGCGGAATAATTCTGAATCAGCATCGCGCGCGCATTGTAGCCGGGGTCGTCGCGTGGCAGACCGCGCATCGCGTAACCGGCCAGGCCGTGCAGACCGGTGATGATGCCGGCATGCAGTATCCGGTCGTTCTCGTCATACAATTTGGCGCCGACCGCGCCGACGCCGCTCTGGGATGCGAGCGCCACCAGTTCGTCCAGCCAGCCCGGAGCCATCACCTCGATAGCCGGATGCAGAAACAGCAGCAGTTCCCCGTCGGCCTGTCGCGCGCCCTGGTTCAGCATCGCCGCGAGGCTGGTCGGACATGGACAGGCCAGCGTCTGGCCGACATGGGGCGGCGGAGGCTGGTCGGCGGGATGCGCGACCAGGATTTGGCGGTCGGCATATCGGGTTATCCGGCGCAGGCGCGCGAGGCGTGCGTCCAGCCCGTCGGTCCGATGCGGACAGGCGATGATGATGCTAACCCGTGGCGGCTTGCCGGGTGATAGCGGTCGCACGCGCAGGTTCAGGCGGGCGAGGGTGGATTCCTCAATGCGCGCCGGCCGTCCGACGCGTTGTAGATGCTCCTCGACCGCGCGGATCGCGGCCTTCAGCGTATACGGCTTGGCCTCCAGCCCGCCGGCCGCAGCGCTCTGCGGGATCGCCCGCCAGTGGTAGAGGATGCGTGGGATATGCCGGATCTGGCGCGGCTCGACGCTTTCAATGATGCGCAGCGCCAGGTCGTAGTCCTGCGAGCCTTCGACGCCCTCGCGAAACCCGCCGACGGCTTCGACCCGTTCACGTCGGTAGACGCCGAGATGCGAGATCATGTTGTGCGACAACAGCAGCTCGGGGTTGTAATCCGGCTTGAAGTAGTGCCCGTAGCGGCGTCCACGCGTGTCGATCTTGTCCTCGTCGGAATAGATCAGCGCGGCGTCCGGATGCGCATGGATCTCGCGGGCGACATGATAGAGCGCGTCGCGCGGCAGCTCGTCATCGTGGTCGAATAGCGCGACGAACTCGCCGCTGGCCAGGCCCAACGCCGAGTTCGACGCCCGCGAGATATGCCCGTTCTCATCGCGATAGACCACCTTGATGCGCGCGTCGCGACGCTGCCAGGCTTTCAGCGCACGCCGGGTGCGCGGCTTGCTGGACTTATCGTCGGCGATGCACAGCTCCCAATGCGGATAGCTCTGCCGCGTCACCGAACGTATCGCCTTGTTCAGCCATTTCGGCCGGGTGTTGTACACCGGCATCACGATCGAGATCCGTGGTGGATCGGAAAAACCGGCGATGTCGTCGAGAACCCGCTGGCGGCTGGCGCGATCGGTCTTCTCGACACGTCGCAGCCAGCGCCGGTACGCGGCCCCTGACTCGACGCGGGTGCCGTGGCGGGCGATGATCTCCAGGCGCTCGTCGATCGCCCGCAACCGTCCGTCGCGATACAAGGCCAGCGCGCGGCGCGCCAAGTGAGGCAATTTATGCGGATGGGTCAGCGCGAACCACAATGGCTGGCGCAGCTTGATGGCGAGATCCGGCAGTCTCCGGACACTGCTGAGCAGCCGTTGGTGTTTTCCACGGTTTTTTTGCATCTCCATAATGATACGCCAGTCAAAATAGTCATTTGAAATCAGTCGCTTGGTGTGATGGTTGGGTGTTTGATCTGGCTGAATTATTCTGACTGGCTCAAATCCTCCACATACCAGTCCATGGCCTCTTTCAAGCCTTCTCCGATGCGGTGCGTGGGCTCGTATCCGAGCCGTTCGCGGGCCTTGGAGATGTCAGCCAGCGAATGGCGCACGTCGCCCGGACGAAAATCACGATAGACCGGTTGTTTGTCCTTCAGATGCGGGAAGCGCGGGCTCAGCAGGTCGCGGATCTCGGTGTAGAGCTCGTTCAGCGTGGTGCGGTCGCCGACCGCGACATTGTAGACCTGGTTTGCCGCCCCTTCGGTCTGGCTGGTTGCGGCGAGCAGGTTGGCCTGCACGGTGTTGTCGATATAGCAGAAATCGCGGCTGGTCTCGCCATCGCCGTTGATGTAGACATCTTCGTCTTCGATCATCGATTTGACCCATTTCGGGATGACCGCCGCGTAGGCGCCATCCGGATCCTGGCGGCGGCCGAAGATGTTGAAGTAGCGCAGGCCGATGGATTCGAAGCCGTAACAGCTTGCGAAGACCTTGGCGTATTGCTCGTTGACGACCTTGGTCACGGCGTAGGGCGATAGTGGATTGCCAATGCGATCCTCGACCTTCGGCAGGCCGGGGTGATCCCCATAGGTAGAGCTGGAGGCGGCATAGACGAAGCGCTTGACCTTGGCGTCGCGCGCCGCGACCAGCATCGTCAGAAAGCCGGTGATGTTGTTGTCGTTGGTATTCAGCGGATCCTCCAGCGAGCGCGGAACCGAGCCCAGCGCGGCTTGGTGGAGCACATAGTCGACGCCGTCACAGGCCTGGCGGCAATCGTCCATCGAGCGGATATCGCCCTCGATGAAACGGAAGCGTCGCCACTGTTCCGGCGTGACCTCGGCGCGGACCTTGTCCAGGTTGTGTTGGTGACCGGTCGCGAAGTTGTCGAGTCCGACGACGTTTTGATCCAGCTTCAGCAGTGCTTCGAGCAGGTTGGAGCCGATGAATCCCGCAACCCCGGTGATCAGCCAGGTTTGGGGTTCGGCGCGCAACGTCTGTTGCAGTTCGGTATAGCGGCTCATGGTTTCGGTGACATCCTGATTAATTTCAAAAATGTGGCTTCTCACCCGTCCGGGGGGCTCGGCTGGCGGCGACTATACCGGTTCCGCGCCAGCCGATAAAGCCCGGCGCCGTCGTGTCGGACGTCGCGTCTCGACACGGCCGGATCACGGCGCTGCTGGGCGCTGGAGGCGGCGGACCGGGAGCAGAGCCTCGGCGTTGGTTTGCACGAAATCGATGAATGCGCGCGCGGCCGGCGAGAGCTGTTTGCCGCGCGGGTGGATCACGCGCCATTGGCGGCGGATCGGTAGATCACTCACGTCGAGCAGCGTCAGCAGTCCGTTGTCCAGTTCCAGGCATAGGCTCAAGGTCGACAGCATGCCGATTCCCAGATCCGCCATTGCGGCCTGTTTGATTGCCTCGCCGCTGCCGAGCGTCATGTAGGGCGTAATCTCCAGGCCGTGGCTGGCGAGGAATGCCTCCAGTGTCTCGCGGATCCCCGAGCCGCGTTCGCGAAACAGGAAACGCTCGTCGCGCAGCGCCTGTATCGGGATGTCGCGTGCTCCGGCGAGTCGGTGTCCGGGGTGCGCGAAGATCATCAGTTCATCGTCGAGGAAGGGATGATCGGCGATCTCGCGATCCTCCACCGGGTTGCCGAGGATGTAGAGATCGTCCTGGTTGTGGTCCAGGCGTTCAAGGATGCGTGAACGGTTCGAGACCTTCAGGCTGGGTTCCACCTTGGGGTGCGCTTTCAGAAAGGACCCGAGCAGGTGCGGCAGGATGTATTTCGCTGTCGAGACCACGCCGATGCGCAGCGGGCCGGCGATCTCGCCGCGAAGCTCGTCGATGCGCGTGGCGACCTCGTTCAGGCGCGAGAAGATGTCCTCGCAGGCGGTTTGCAGGGCTTCGCCGGCGGGGGTTGGAAACAGGCGCTTGCCGAGTTTCTCGAACAGGGGTGTGCCGACCTGCTCCTCGAGGCGCTTGATCTGGATCGAGACCGCCGGTTGTGACAGATGGGCCTCCTCGGCGGCCTTGGTGTAGCTGAGATGGCGGGCCACCGCGTCGAAGAGTTTGAGCTGTTGAAGGGTTGCGTGAAACATATAGCATTTACTTTATTAATGTAAAACATAAAGAAAAATAACTATTATTTATCCATCAGGTCAACTAGATTCTGTAGCCACACCGATCCGGGGCGCGGCTGGCGCTTCTGATCCTTACCTTCCGTTTGACCGAGGAGAGACGCACTCATGGCAGCCAAGAGCTATTCCGCTGGGGTAAAGGATTACCGCGAAACCTACTGGGAACCCGATTACAGCATCAAGGAAACCGACCTGCTGGCCTGTTTCAAGATTACCCCGCAGCCGGGCGTGCCGCGCGAGGAGGCCGCCGCGGCGGTTGCCGCCGAATCGTCGACCGGCACCTGGACCACGGTCTGGACCGATCTGCTGACCGATCTCGACCACTACAAGGGTCGTGCCTACGCGATCGAGGATGTGCCCGGAGATGATGAGGCCTTCTATGCCTTTATTGCCTATCCGATCGACCTCTTCGAGGAAGGCTCGGTGGTCAATGTATTCACCTCGCTGGTCGGTAACGTGTTCGGCTTCAAGGCGGTGCGCGCATTGCGGCTGGAGGATGTGCGTTTCCCGATCGCCTATGTGATGACCTGCAACGGTCCGCCGCACGGCATTCAGGTCGAGCGCGACATCATGAACAAGTATGGCCGTCCGCTGTTGGGTTGCACGATCAAACCCAAGCTCGGCCTGTCGGCCAAGAACTATGGTCGCGCCTGTTACGAGGGGTTGCGTGGCGGCCTGGATTTCACCAAGGACGATGAAAACGTCAACTCCCAGCCGTTCATGCGCTGGCGCCAGCGTTTCGATTTCGTCATGGAAGCAATCCATAAAGCAGAGGCCGAAACCGGCGAGCGCAAGGGACACTACCTGAATGTCACCGCGCCGACGCCGGACGAGATGTTCAAGCGCGCCGAGTACGCCAAGGAGATCGGTGCGCCGATCATCATGCACGACTATATCACCGGCGGTTTCTGCGCCAACACCGGCCTGGCCCAGTGGTGCCGTGATAACGGTCTGCTGCTGCACATTCACCGCGCGATGCATGCCGTGCTGGACCGCAACCCCCATCACGGCATTCACTTCCGCGTATTGACCAAGATTCTGCGCCTCTCCGGCGGAGACCACCTGCATACTGGCACCGTGGTCGGCAAGCTGGAAGGCGACCGCGAGGCCACCCTGGGCTGGATCGATCTGCTGCGTGAATCCTACATCAAGGAAGACCGCAGCCGCGGCATCTTCTTCGACCAGGACTGGGGCTCGATGCCGGGTGCCTTCGCGGTCGCCTCGGGCGGCATCCATGTCTGGCACATGCCGGCGCTGGTCACCATCTTCGGTGACGATGCGGTATTGCAGTTCGGTGGCGGCACCCTCGGTCATCCGTGGGGCAATGCCGCCGGCGCCGCCGCCAACCGCGTCGCGGTGGAAGCCTGCGTCGAGGCGCGCAACCAGGGCCGCGACCTGGAAAAGGAAGGCAAGGAGATTCTCATTGCCGCGGCCAAGCACAGCCCCGAGCTGAAGATGGCGATGGAGACCTGGAAAGAGATCAAATTCGAGTTCGATACCGTGGACAAGCTCGACGTCGCACACAAGTGAGGCCATGCGGCGCCATGTTTCGGTGGTGCCGTCCACGCGCATCCGAACCCCAACCCTTTGAGGAAGCAAGCCAATGAGTGAAGTACAAGACTATAAATCCAGCGTCTGCGACCCAGCCAGCCGCAAGTTCGAAACCTTCTCCTATCTGCCCGAGATGGGCATCGAGGAGATCAAACAACAGGTTGCCTTCATTGTCTCGCAAGGCTGGAATCCGGCGATCGAACACGTCGAGCCGGAGAACGCCTTCGATCACTACTGGTATATGTGGAAGCTGCCAATGTTCGGCGAGACCGACGTCGAGCGCATCCTCTCCGAGGCCGAGGCCTGTCACAAGGCCTATCCCGACCACCATGTGCGTCTGATCGGCTACGACAACTACGCCCAGTCCCAGGGCGCCTCGATGGTCATCTATCGCGGCGTTCCGGGGAACTGCAAGAGTTGAGTGACCGCGCCGCCCCCGACAACGGGGGTGGTGCGCCGGCAAACCCAAGCAGCAGGAACCGCCAGATGACAAACGCAACAGAGCAGTACCTGATTCGGTCGGAGCCTTACTATCGGGCCGTTCACGACGAGATCGAACTCTACGAGACCGCCTACGGCGCGCGCATGCCGATCATGCTCAAGGGTCCGACTGGCTGCGGCAAGTCGCGCTTCGTCGAATACATGGCCTGGAAGCTCGGGCGACCGCTGATCACCGTGGCCTGCAACGAGGACATGACGGCTTCCGACCTGGTCGGCCGCTTTCTGCTCGACAAGGACGGCACGCAGTGGCACGACGGGCCGTTGACCACGGCGGCGCGCGAGGGCGCGATCTGTTATCTCGATGAGGTCGTCGAAGCACGCCAGGACACCACCGTGGTAATCCATCCGTTGACCGATCACCGTCGTAGCCTTCCACTCGACAAGAAGGGCGAGCTGGTCGAGGCGCATCCCGATTTTCAGCTCGTGATCTCATACAATCCGGGCTATCAGAGCCTGATGAAGGATCTCAAGCAATCCACCAGGCAGCGCTTCGCCGCGTTGGATTTCGATTACCCAGAGGCCGATGTCGAGGCCGGCATCGTGGCCCACGAGACCGGGGTCGACGCCGCCACCGCCGGCAAGTTGGTCCAGATAGCGCATCGCGCGCGCAACCTGAAGGGGCATGGGCTGGATGAGGGCATCTCGACCCGCCTGCTGGTCTACGCCGGGCAGTTGATCGCGCAAGGCGCGGATCCGCTGGCGGCCTGCGGCATGACCTTGGTGCGCCCGCTGACCGATGACCCCGACATGCGGGATACCCTCGACGCGGCGGTCGCGACCTTTTTCGACTGATCCCGACCGATCCCCCTGGCGCAACCGAGGCGGTGGAAGTCATTCCGCCGAGAACCGTCATGACCATCGAACTCGACGACTACCAAGCCTGTTTGGAGCGGCACCCCGAGCTGCGTGAAGCCTTCGAAGGCTCCTTCGCCGAGGCCGCCCGCATCATGTCGCCGGTCGGCCTGCAAAACTACCTGGAGGGCGCGCGCGGTCTGTGCGACCTGGGGCGGGGCACCGATCTGGTGCTCTCCTATCTGCAAGAGATGCCGCTGGTCGCCCGGGAAGTCGGCGAGGACGTGATCACCGATTGCATCCGCGCGGCGATGAAGCTCTCGTCGATGACCTCCGGCGAGGTCATCTCGCTGCTTTTCGCCAGCCTGCCGACTGCCGCGCGCCGGCTCAGCGATGCCGGATTGCTGCGCGCCTATCTACAGTTCATTCACCAGCTGGCGGCGAAGGGTGCGCGCGGATTGCGCCCGATGCTTGCGCATATCGACGAGCTGCTCGGCAAGCTGACCCTCGGCGGCTTGCGGCGCTGGGCCTTCTTCGGCGCCGAGGCCTATCGCCGTGATCTCCAGAATCTGGTCGCCTATTTCGACCTGAAGACCAGTGACTCGCTGGGTATGTTGCGCAAGCAGCGGCGCGGCACCCTGTTCATCGATACACAGCGCAAGCTGAACTTCTACCTGCGCGCTTTGTGGGGGCGGGACTTCTTCCTGCGACCGGCGGCGGCCGACAGTGATAGCTTCCGCCCGTTCATCGAGTCGCGCGTCATCCACATGCCCGACGCGGTCGATGATTTCGGCGCGATCCGGGGGCTCGAGCTGATGCGCGCCACCGCTGCGCACATGGCCGCGCATCTGGTGTACACCACGCGGGGTCTTGCCGGAGACGGGCTCTCGCCGGCCCAGCGTTTCTTCATCGGCCTGCTCGAGGATGCGCGCATCGAATACCGCGCCGTGCGTGCCTTTCCCGGTCTTGGTCCACTGTTCGGCGCGATCATGCGCCAGCCACGCGACAGCGACGTCGAGCATCCCAGCGTGCGCTTGCTCGAACGCACCGCGCTGGCGCTGCTCGACCCGGGCGAGCGCAGTGGTGACGAGCGGATCGACGCCATCGTCGCACGTTTTCACGCCGACATCACGGCGCGCGCCGACGACAGTCGCCTCAGCGAGGGATTGGGTCTGGAGCTTTTCGGCGTGCTCGGTGCGCGACGCGAGATCCCCAGCCTGCGTATACTCGAACAACTGCGTATTCCCCATCGTGACGACAACCGTTTTTCCTGGCACTTCGAAGAGCTCTCATGGGAAGCCGGAGGCGGGCTCTCGGACGCGCCACGGCAGATCCGTCGGCAGGTTTCGGCGATTGAAATGGCCAATGAGGTGGATTGCGAACTCGCCGGTGACGACGCCCAGGAGATCTGGACATGCACGACCGAATTCTTTCCCTATGAGGACGCCCGCGAGGCCCGCCTGAGCTACAACCAGATGTGGGGCAAGGAGCCGGTATCGGAGCCCTTTCACTACCATGAATGGGACTACCAAGTGCAATTGTTCCGTCCTGACTGGGTGACCCTGTATGAGCGTCACCAGACCAAGGGCGACCCGGAGAGCATCGATCGCATCCTGCTCGAATACCGCCCGGTCACCCAGCGCATCCGTCAGATCATCGACCTGTTGCAGCCCGAAGGCGTGAAGCGCGAACGGCGTCTCGAGGATGGCGAGGAGCTGGATCTCAACGCCGCGGTCGACGCGATGGTCGACATCCGCATGCAACGCCAGCCCGATCCGCGCATCACCATGCGCAACGTGATCCGCAACCGCGATCTCGCGGTGGTGGTGTTGCTCGATCTGTCCGAATCCACCAACGAAACGGTCGAAGGCAGCGACAAGACCGTGCTGGAACTGACCCGCGAGGCCAGCGCCCTGGTGGCAATGGCGATCAGCGGCATCGGCGATCCGTTCGCGATCCATGGATTCGCCTCGGATGGTCGTCACGATGTCCACTATTATCGGATCAAGGACTTTGCACAGCGTTTCGACGACGAGGCGCGGGCGCGGCTCGCCGGTCTGCGCGGCGGTCTCTCGACACGCATGGGCGCGGCGATGCGACATGCCGCCGAACATCTGCTGCGTCAGCCCGAACGGCGTAAGTTGTTGCTGCTGATCACCGACGGCGAACCGGCCGACATCGACGAGCGGGATCCGCAACACCTGCGTCATGACACACGCAAGGCGGTTGAGGAACTCCATGGCCGGGGCATCATGAGCTACTGCCTGACGTTGGATCCGAACGCCGATGACTACGTCAAGCGCATCTTTGGAGTCAACAACTACACTATCGTCGATCATGTCGCCCGGCTGCCGGAGAAACTGCCGCTGTTGTTCGCCAGTCTGACCAAGTAGGGCGGCCCGGAACGGCGCGATACGGAGAGAAGGGGCATGTACAGGCGACACCAAGAAGTCCCGGTCTATGAGGCGCGCGACGCCGAACTCGCCGCCTGCCACTATAACCTTGCGCGGATTGCGCTGATGCGTTTCGGCGAAGGCATCGAGTTCGCCTTGCCGGGGCTGCGCAGCCTGCGTTTGGTGCTGCAACGCGAGGCCTGGATCGTTGTCGATGAGGCCCTGAACCGGGTTCCGGTGCTGGCCTGGCTCGACTTCCAGCCGCGTGCCTCGCTGGATGCGCCGGTGCGCTGCCGGTTGCAACTCTATCACTGCCACGCGTTGATGATCGTGCCGCGCGTGCTCGAAGCCCTGGTATTGCTGCTCGGCGAGCGTGTCGGCTCCGCGGATCCGGCCGAGGTCGCCCGCTTCCCGGGCCGGCCCGCATCGGGAGCGGGCTCGTGATCCGTTTGCCCAGCGGCCAGCTCGTCGCGCTCAGCAGTGAGCGCGCGCGGCTGCATGCGCTTCGCCTCGGTCTGCGTGTCGACCGCGATACCCCGTGGCAACAGCTGCTCGGCCTCGTCGACATCCTCTTCCTCGATGCGCCCGACAGCGTCGGCTGCAAGGCCTCGGCGCGGCGTTTCACCGGCTACACTCTGGCCGACAGCGACTGGCTGGCGCGTTGGCGTACCGATGACCGTGCCGCGCTGACCGCGTGGCTGCGGGAACGCCCGCAGCGTCAGCGGATCGAATCCGCGCGTCATCGCGTGATGTATGACAGCCTGCCCCGGCGTATCGAGCGTCACGCCTATCCGGATCGCCTCTACAGCTGTCTCGCGCGCCGCGTCGCGGCGTTGCCGATGAATCGCGCCAGCGTCGCGCAATGGCGCGCCACGCTCGTCAATCTGACCGCTTCTGGAATTCGTCGTGACGAGCTGGAATGGTCAGGAGTGCTCGAATTCCTCGACGCCACCGATGCGCGGCGCAAGCTGCATCGCGATGACATCCAGCGTCGCATCGGCTTTCCCGGCCTGCAACTGGTGCTCAGCACTGAACTCACCGGCGCCGGCGCCTGGCGCCTGCCGTTTCAGGAGCGCGCGAGGCTCGAACGCTGGCGCGGCGAGCGGGTCCGGCGCCGCGCCATCGATCGTGCTTTCGGCTATCGCATCCTGTTGCTCGGGCACGCCGCCGGACAACCCCAGTGGCAGGCGATCGACCCCGATCGCCGCGCGATCGGCTCTCCCCGTCCGAGCTTCGAGGCAGCCTGCGCCGCAGCCAGCGCGCATGCCACCGCGCGCCATGGCCTGCGCGCACCCGCGCTTCCCAGCGATCGCTATGCGTACCTCGCCCTGGCCGGCGGCGAAGACTACCGCGAGTGGCTGCTGACCCTGCCCGAGTTCCCGGCTTCCTGCTTCACGCCGCACTTCACCGAGCGCAATCTGTTGCTGCATTTTCGCACTACCCGGCGGGTCGACGCGCAGGGCAATCCCCTGCTGTTCGTCGAAGAGATACAGAGCGACTGGCACCAGGGACGCGCGCCACGCCCAGGCACCGCCCCCTGGGAAGAGCCGGCGCCGCGCGCCCCGTTCGCGCGGGAGTGGTTGTCACTGGCGTTGAAGTTGATCCTGCTGCGCGCCGTCGACGAGGGGGCCGGGCGGGTCGCCTGGGTTCCGGGATGGGTGGTCGCGCGGCGCTTCGGTTGCGCCGGTGACTTCTTCGCGCGTCACTACGATCGCGCCATCCCGCAGCTGCTCGAGCGCCTCTCATCCCCTTGGGCGGGCGCTGTCGGGACCACTCATGTGGTCACCCGGGAGCCGTGGCTATGCATGCGTCGTCATGGCGACCATTGGCGCGTCGCCTCCGCCGATGGCCGTTTTGCCACGCGTCGACCGCTGAGTCGTGAGCAGGCGCTGGCATTGATCCGGCGTCATGCCAAGCGCATCGAGCTCGAGGTCGCGAGCCTCGCGATCCCAGAGGCCATGCGGGAAGCCCTGTTGCGTGATGGCTTGCCGCTGTTCGGCGAGACCCTCGAGTCGGTCGCGCCATGCGTTTCCCGCCGTCCCTCCGGGCAGGGATAATCGGGAATCTGTGCGACGCGGCGCCAAGACTCGGTGTCGTGCGGCGGTTCCGAAGCGCGTGGCAATCTTTTATACTCGTCGCGCGCTATCGAACGGCCTGCCCATCGTGGGCTTGTTTTCATCGCCGCCGGTCGTCGCCATTCCAGTTATTGAGCAGGGATCAGAGTATGCAATCGTTGAATGTTTCACCCGGCGGCGTGGCGCTTGTCACGATGAGCAAGGCGCGGAGGCTCACATGGCGGTGAACGGCAGCGGAAGGATTCAGTGCATCGTCGGCGCGCGTCCCAATTTCATGAAGATCGCGCCGATACTTCGCGCCCTTCAGGAACGCGGACTGAGCACCCATCTGGTGCATACCGGTCAGCATTACGACCAAGCGATGAAAGAGGATTTCTTCGACCAGCTCGGGATCCCGACGCCGGATGTGGATCTCGGCGTCGGTTCCGGCAGCCACGCTTGGCAGACCGCCGAGATCATGCAGCGTTTCGAACCGGTGATGCTGGCCGAGCGGCCCGACGCGGTGCTGGTGGTCGGCGATGTCAATTCGACCATCGCCTGCGCGCTGGTGGCGGTCAAGGAACATGTGCCGGTGATCCATGTCGAGGCTGGGCTGCGCAGCTTCGACCGCTCCATGCCGGAGGAGATCAACCGCATCCTCACCGATCAGCTCTCCGATCTGTTGTTTACCACCGAGCGCGCCGGCGCCGAGAATCTGAAGGTGGAAGGGATCCCGGCTTCTCGCGTTCACTATGTCGGGAATGTCATGATCGACACTCTGATGGCCAACCTGGAGCGCGCCGCCACGCCCGAGGCGGTGATTGGCGCCCACGCGCCGGAGCTGGCGCAACGCATCGAGGATGCCGGCTATAGCCTGCTGACGCTGCACCGGCCTTCGAATGTCGACGATCCCGAGGTGCTGGGCGGGTTGGTGGATGTGCTGCTGGAACTCGCCGCAAAGGTGCCGGTGGTATTCCCGGTGCATCCGCGGACGCGCGCCCGTCTCGAGGACAGCGGCCTGCTGACCCGCCTCGCCGACAACGCGGACGTGGCCTTGTTGCCGCCGTTGCCATACCTCGATCTGCTCGGGCTGATGCGCGGCGCGCGTTATGTGCTGACCGATTCCGGCGGTATCCAGGAGGAGACGACCGCGCTCGGCGTGCCGTGCGTGACCCTGCGCGAGAACACCGAGCGGCCGATCACCGTCGCCGAGGGCACCAACGAGATCGTCGGCACCTCGTCGGCGCGCATCCGCGAGGTGGTGGCCGATATCCTGGCTTCCGGCGGCAAGTCGGGCCGGGTGCCGGAATTCTGGGATGGCCGGGCCGCGCATCGCATCGCCGCGGTCATCGGGCAATGGCTGGCCGACCGCAAGGCGGCCTGAGTTCCCCCGGACTCTTTGTTGCCCGCGGCTTTCTCTTCTCTCGCGAACCATAGAATGAAAATCCTGCATATACTCGATCACTCGATTCCGCTGCACAGCGGCTATACCTTCCGTACCCGCGCGATTCTCGAACAGCAGCGCGAGCTGGGCCTCGACACCGTGCAACTGACCAGCACCAAGCATGTCGCGGACGGCCCGCCGCTGGAAGAGGTGGACGGCTTGCGTTTCTACCGCACGCAGCAGAGCGACCCGGTGCTGTCGCGTCTGCCGGTGGCCAACCAGTGGGAGGTGGTGCGTTCGCTGCGCAAGCGTCTGCGGGAGGTCGTGGCGATCGAGCGACCGGACATCCTCCACGCGCACTCACCGAGTCTCGATGGCGCCGCGGCGCTCGCGGTCGGTCGCGCCGTCGGTTTGCCGGTGGTCTATGAATGTCGTGCGTTCTGGGAAGACGCAGCCGCCGACCACGGCACCCTGCGCGAGGGCGATCTGCGTTATCGCCTGACCCGCTGGCATGAGACCGGCGTGTT
>JALVEB010000010.1 GCA_027008705.1 Sedimenticola sp.
AACGCTGGGTTTGTGCTTTGTGCCGGACTCCCTGCGTGTTAAACTGAAAAAAAACCCGTGAGGCGAGCAGGTGGCACAGAAATCCGAGATCGAATGGACCGACGCGACATGGAACCCGGTCACCGGGTGCACAAAGGTCGGCCCAGGTTGCGACCACTGCTATGCTGAGCGCTTCGCAGAACGCTGGCGTGGACTCTCCGGGCATCCCTATGAGCAGGGCTTCGATCTGAAGCTCTGGCCCTCGCGGTTACAGCAGCCGCTCGGCTGGAAGAAGCCACGGATGATCTTCGTGAATTCGATGAGCGATCTTTTTCACAAGGATATCGATCGCGCCTTCATCGACCGCGTGTTCGAGGTGATGGAGCAAGCCGACTGGCATGTTTTTCAAGTGCTTACGAAGCGCAGTTCGCTCTTGCGAAGTTATGTCAAGGCCCGTTACGACGGCGGGTCTGTCCCGCCGCATATCTGGCTGGGTGTGTCGGTAGAGGATGCCGCGCATGTGAGTCGCATAGTGCATCTGAAAGAGATCCGTTCCGAGGCTCGGTTCATTTCGTTCGAGCCACTTCTGGGGCCTATCGACGACGTTGACCTGAAAGACATAGCATGGGCGATAGTCGGTGGTGAGAGCGGGCCCGGCGCGCGGCCAATGCACCCCGACTGGGCGCGGCGGTTGCGCGACATCTGCGAACGCGATGGCGTGGCTTTCTTCTTCAAGCAGTGGGGTGGCCCGAGACCGAAGTCAGGAGGCCGGTTGTTGGACGGTGAGGAGTGGAACGGCTTTCCTTGGCAGGTCGTTCCCGAGCCGATCATGGCTGCGCTGGGCGTGTGAGGCCAATGAATTGAGGAAAAGCCACGTTCAGAACACCGTTGGCCCCTGGGCCAGAAAAAAGCTGGGCGCGTTGGAGCGGTATCTGGAAGCGTATCACCGCGTAATGCAGAATCAACGCTTCAAGCTGATTTACATCGATGCTTTCGCTGGCGCCGGGCGGGCACGCGTGCGAACGCAACATGGCAATGCTCCAAGTCTCGACCTGTTGATCGACGACGAGCAGGCCGCGGCGGAGGAACAGTTCATCGCCGGGTCGCCCGTCCGCGCATTGGCTACCGGACGTGGGTTTGATCATTACTTCTTCTTCGATGCCGACCCGCGCCGCGCTGCGCAGTTGGAGCGACTCAAGCGTGAGTATCCAGGAAAGGACATCCATATTGAGACCGGCGATGCAAACACGGGTGTTCAGAAGTTGGCGGCGCATTTTCACAAGAGGCCTTACGCGCGTGGCGTGGCCTTTCTGGATCCCTACGGTCCGCACTTGCACTGGAAGACAGTCGAGGCGCTCGCCGCGACAAGGAAGGTCGATGTGATCATCAACTTCCCGCTTGCAATGGCGATCAACCGTCTGGTTAAGCGAGATGGCGACATTCCAGAGAAACAAGTCATTCTCCTCGACGCCTGTTTCGGAACGCATGAATGGCATGCGCTGGCCTATGAGACCGAAGGCGATCTTTTCGGGGTAGATACCGTGCGCAAGAGTGAGGCAGCCGCCGAACGGCTTCTCGGGCTCTATCACGAGCGGCTGCGACAGGCCTTCGGTCATTCGGTACCGCCAAGCCTGGTCACAAACACCAGAGGCAATCCGCTCTATTTCCTGTTGTGGGCATCCGCGAACAAAACCGGAATTCCTATCGCCAAACACATCATGGAGATGGGCGATCGTGTGGCGCTGCCCAGATCCGGGCTCAGTCCCGAGCCCCGAGGCTGAGAAGCTCGCCGCTGTTGGCCGAGAACATGTGCGCCTTGTCCATTCTGAACGTCAGGGTGACCATGCTGCCTTCGCCTACATCGTCGCGGTCGGGTACTTTCACGATCATGTTCTGCCCGCCGAGGGTGACATAGACCAGGATCTCGCCGCCCAGTGCCTCGGAGAGGCTGACTTCGCTTTCCCAGACCATCAGGCCGGGCTCTGACGGTTTCGCGGCGCCTTTTTCCAGCACGGTGATTTCCTCGGGGCGGATACCGATGTCGATGCCGGATACGTCCTTTATCGCCTCGGCCCGTTCCGCAGGGAGCGGAATGTTCTGGCCGTCGGGCATTTGCAGCATGTTGTCGGAGCCCGGCGCGCAGCGGATGAAATTGATGCTGGGCGAGCCCAGGAACCCGGCCACGAACTTGTTGCACGGCGCATGATACAGTTCCGCGGGGCGGCCGAATTGCTGCACATAGCCGCCGTCGAGCACCGCGATACGATCGGCCAGCGTCATGGCCTCGACCTGATCGTGGGTGACATAGATCATGGTGGTACCGAGGCGGCGCTGGAGTTTGCGGATTTCCACCCGCATCTGGGTGCGCAGCTTGGCGTCGAGATTGCTGAGCGGCTCGTCCATCAGGAACACATCCGGGTCGCGCACGATCGCGCGGCCCATGGCGACGCGCTGGCGCTGGCCGCCAGACAGCGCGCGCGGCTTGCGGTCGAGCAGCTCCTCCAGGCCCAGGATTGCCGCCGCCTCCCTCACGGCCTTGTCGCGCTGCGCCTTGCCGATGCCGCGCAGCTTCAGGCCGAAGGCCATGTTGTCGGCCACGCTCATATGCTGTGAATCGGCATGCAAAACTGACCCACTTGGGTGGGTTATGAGCGAGTAAAATTGACCCACCTGTTTCGTTAACATCCGCACTTCAAGTGCGGAGGAAAGAGCAGGTGTTATTGATGGAAAGCGTATCGAAGATCCGGCGTTGGGTATTGGTTGAGGGACGCAGCATCCGGTCTGTTTCGCGAACGACAGGATTATCGCGCAACACGATCAAGAAGTATCTGAAGGATGAGGCCCCTCCGAGCTACCAGCGCTAGGCTCCGCCGGTGCGGCACAAACTGTGCAACGGGTTTGATCTACGGCTTCAGGAACTGTTCGATCAGGACCAAAAGCGGCCGCGCCGGGAGCGGCGGACGGCCCAGAAGCTATACGAGCAGCTTGTGGCAGAGGGCTACACCGGGTCCTATTCCCCGGTTCAGCGCTTCGTGCGCGATCTGAAGCGCGCCGGTGCCGTTTCGGGGGATGCCTTCATCCCGCTGCATTTCGCGGCGGGCGACGCGCTGCAATTTGACTGGAGCGAGGAACGGGTTGCCCTGGGCGGTGTCGAACAGAAGATCAAGGTTGCCCATTTCCGTCTGTGCCACAGCCGCAAACCTTTCGTGATCGCCTATCCCGGCGAAGCCCAGGAGATGGTGCTGGATGCTTTCGTGCAGGCGCTGTCCTTCTACGGCGGTGTGCCGCGCCGGGTGATCATCGACAACCCCAAGACCATGGTGACCTATGTGTCCCGCTCGAAGGACCGCATCTTCCATCCCCGGTTCCTGGCCTTGATGAACCATTACGTGATGGAGCCGGTGGCCTGCACGCCCGCTGCGGGCTGGGAGAAGGGACAGGTCGAGAACCAGGTCCAGTTCTTGCGGGGCCGGTTGTTTGTTCCCAAACCGGCCTTTGACGATCTCGAGGCGCTGAACGCGTGGCTGCGCCTGCGTTGCGAGGAACTGGCAGAGCGTCCCCATCCCGAGCAGCAGGATCGCACGGTTGCCGAGGTGTTCGAAGACGAGCGCGCCGAACTGCGCCCTCTGGGCCGGGCATTTGATGGCTATGTGGAGAAGACCGTTCGTGTCCGCTCCACCTGCCTGGTTCAATATGCCCGAAACCGCTACAGCGTGCCCTCCCGGTTTGCCGGACAGCACGTCTCCCTGCGCGCCTATGCAGGCCGGATCGTGCTGGTATCGGGTCAGGATGTCATCGCCGAGCATAAGCGCCGCTTCACCCGCAATGTCAGCTATTTTGAACCTTGGCATTACGTGCCGCTGCTGGATCGCAAGCCGGGTGCCCTGCGTGACGGCGCGCCCTTTGTGGACTGGCAACTGCCCAAGGCCATGCATCGGATCAGAGAACATTACATGGCCGGCAAAGGCGGGGATCGGGAGTTTGTCGATCTGCTTCTGCTGGCCCAGGATCACGGGATCGAAGTGGTCGAGACAGCTTGCGAACTGGCAGTGGAACAAAACACCCTGCGCCTGCCCGCCGTCATCAACCTGATCAACCAGTTGGTGGAGCCGGTCATCACGCCATTGAACGACGCCTGTGCTTATCCGCAGCTGACCCTGCGCCCGGAAGCTGACTGCAAGCGCTATGAGACGCTGTACACTGGTGGGGGGGCCGCAGCATGAACGCCCTCATCGATCAACTGACTGCCCTGAGGTTGCATGGAATGGCAGCTTGCGCCCATGATTTGCTGTCCGCGCGCAAGCCACCAAGTCTGACCACAGCGATAAGGCAACTGATCGACGCCGAGACTGTAGAGCGCCGGGTGCGCTCCATCCAGTATCAAATGCGCGTTGCGAAGTTCCCCCACCACAAGGACTTCGCCACCTTCGATTACGGCGCGGCGGCCGTCACCCGGACCCAGATCGAGCCCTTCTGCTCAGGCCAGTTCACCGACGAGGCCCACAACCTCATCCTGGTGGGCGGAACCGGAACAGGTAAAACCCACATCGCCATCGCTCTGGGAACCACCTTGATCAACAACGGCAAGAAGGCCCGCTTCTTCAACGTCGTCGATCTGATCAATGCTCTGATCAAGGAACAGGCCGAAGGCAATGCCGGGAAGATCATCCGGCAACTCTCGGCACTGGACTTGGTCATCATCGACGAGCTGGGCTACATCCCGTTCCCCAAATCCGGCGGCGCGCTCCTCTTCCATTTGATCAGCAAGCTCTACGAGAAGAGCAGCGTCATCATCACCACCAACCTTGAGTTCGGCGAATGGGTCTCGGTCTTCGGTGACGCCAAGATGACAACCGCGCTCTTGGATCGCGTCACACACCACTGCGCAATCATCGAAACCGGCAACAAGTCTTACCGGTTCGCACAAAGCAAGCAGCGCGTAAAAACCTGAACGCCGCGCAAGCAAAGCCCCCAGACGGACTCGCTATATGAGGGCGGCCCGACTGGGGCCTTTGCAACATAATGGGTGGGTCAATTTTAAATGCTGAAACCGGGTCAGTTTTGAACGCTCATTGACAGGGTTTGCCGTTGAAACGGGTATTCTCCCACGGCACCCTGACCCGCTCGCCTTCGGGCGTTTCCAGGAAACCACCAAACTCTGTCCGAACACCGAAGACCCGCACCGACAGCCTGACTTTGTCGTTCTCGGCCAGATAAATCAGGTCGTCCTCGGAAATGGACCAGCGTTTCAGGATCTCGGGGAGCGTGAAATACAGTTTCTCGATTTGCATCCGCGCCCTCCGAATCCCGCCTCGATTGTTTTCAATTTGTTCTTATTCGCTTGACCCTCGGCGATCAATCCTGTTTTATCCTATGTTATCCACAATCCGCTGGGGAAAACATGACCGAACACCATACGCTGGCCGACCGTCTGCGGGCCCGAGCGCACCAGTTGGGGTTGAGTCCAGCCCATGTCGCGGAAATGGCGGGTGTCAACCGGTCCTTCGTCTACGACATCCTGCGGGGGCGCTCCCTGCGGCCGAATATCGAGCGCCTCAGTGCCATCGCCGCAGTGCTGAAGGTGGAAAGGGACTGGCTGATCCACGGCATCGGCGAGGTCGAGGGCACGCCGCCCTTCATCGAGAACCCCGACGAGGCCTTCGTTGCAATCCCGCATGCCAGCCCGCGCCCCTCCATGGGTGGCGGCGCGGTGGTGCAAGATCATGCGCAAAGTGCCGGGCGCGCCTATCACTTCCGCCGCTCATGGATAAAGGAAAAGCTCAGGGCCAGCCCTTCGCAACTGCGTATCATGCATGTGGAGG
>JALVEB010000011.1 GCA_027008705.1 Sedimenticola sp.
CAAAGCGCCCAAGGACCCACCGGCCAACTCACAACCGTGGATCAAACGGATGAAGCAGCGCACCGAGACTGCAAGGGGCCGCAAGAAGTACCGCATGAGACAGCAAACCGTGGAACCGGTGTTCGGCCTCATCAAGGAGGTGATGGGCTTCCGACGATTTCTGTTGCGCGGCTTGGAGAAGGTCGAGGGCGAATGGGAGCTGGTCTGTCTGGCCTACAACTGCAAACGCCTTCGTCGGATGATGCAGATGGCCTGAATACCGGGTTTAGCCGCCCATTGCCCCCAAGTCAGAGCCGGTATTGGCGTAGGGTTCATACCCAGGGCCGATGAACGTCCCAGTCAGCAGCTCAGGACACTTGCCTGCCCCCGGAGCGCGGAACATCGAGCAGCTTGCTGTCTCTATGATTCCTTTGGCCCAGTCCGACAGACTGCTAGTCCGGAAATCTCATGGATTCATGTGATGATCGCGCAGTGGATTGTTTTCACAAGGAATTTCCTGAAGGCGTCTCACATCAGGGATAACGGGCAACGGAAGAAAATTTCTTGTGGGAACCAGAAACCAGCGAGCGCGTGTAATTCATGAATTTTCCGGGCTGGAAATGCGGGGGCCGGCACGGACATCCACAGAG
Organism: Sedimenticola sp.; assembly: GCA_027008705.1. GTDB lineage: Bacteria > Pseudomonadota > Gammaproteobacteria > Chromatiales > Chromatiaceae > JALSSX01. Next base: position 630 of record JALVEB010000011.1, read on the forward strand.
GCATCACCCCAGGCGCTGCCCACCGTCGGCTTCGGCGCGCGTGGTGACACACATGCCCCCCCTATCCTGCGTCGCTCGACACGCTTCGACGCGCCCCATGAAAAAACTTCCCTTGTTAACTTTTTTTACATAAAGACAAGGCAGCCTACACTCACCATCTCCTTGTTTTGAATGAATTTCCCAGGATTCTTAGTCGATCGAACAAAAAAACACCTAAACTCCTGTCAATTTTTTTAACAGGTTGCATTATCGTATATTTCCAACACGACCAGCTCCCCGCCGAGTTTTCCACCCCAATACCTCTCCAGTTCGCCACGATGAGAAGCAGCTAACTCATTGCCGTACAGCAAATTATCCGACATTCCAGCCGGCATGCCAACGCGATGAAAGACGAAAAAAAGCAGATTTGTTTCCGCTTGAAACAATTTGGCACAAATTCTGCTATGACTCATAGGGGAGCATAGATATAAGTTACGTACAGTTACACCAAAAGGTTGGCACTAATGAAGAGAAATCTTATTTTTATCATATTGGCCCTGGCCTCTACATCGGCCATTACTCAAGTGGAAGCGGCAAACCGTTGGTCGATGACGCGAGACAACCATGACTGTGTTGCAAACTGCGCTGATATCGACAGCAACAACTGGACCAACTATGGCGATACCGTAACCTTCGCCAGCACGTTGGGCACGCCGACCACTGATGTCGACGTCTCAGCCTGGTCCAACGGCACCGGCCAGTCCGGCACCTCCGGAGCGCTGTCGGGTGCGCGCATGAAGCTCTATAACGGCGGCCTGGGGGCGCATACCTCGGGAGAGGATTACTATACACCGGACAACGCGATCGACAACAGCGACGGCTTCGAAACCATACTGCTGGATTTCGGCCCCGACCACGAGGTTTCGCTGAACGAGATCTGCATCGGCTACGGCTCGGACGAGGGACATGATACCGACATGTCGATCGCGGCATTCACCGGCAACGGTCCGGTCGATCTCAACGGCGCGTCCTATGACACCTTGCTGAACAATGGCTGGACCGATGTCGCCCAGCTCTCGAACCTACAGAACTTCAATATGTACAACTTCAACAGCGGGGGCATCAAGAGCCGCTACTGGTTGGTCGGCGCCTATAACCCGGCACTGGACTCCAACTCGATGGGATGGTCCAGCGGCAATGATTTCTTCAAGCTGGAATTCGTCGGTGGCGATGTCTTCGATTGCCCGCCAGGCAGCACACAGAACGGCTGCGGCGGCAACGGTGGCCCCGGGGGAGATGTTCCGGTTCCCGGCTCATTGTTTCTGATGGGCATCGGCTTGCTGGCGACCGGCGCAAGCCGCCGCTCCAGAAAGTAATAATAACAAGACAGACCTTGAGCCCGGTTTTGGCCGGGCTTTTTTCTGTCCGGAGATCATTCATGAAGAATAACTTATGCTATCATAGGCTAATATTATCCATGTATCTTGCGGAGGAATCTCAATGTCGATCGAACGCATCGTCCTCGCCTTTGCCGGCAGCGTCATCCTGGCCAGCCTGGCACTCGCTCACTATGCCGATCCGAACTGGCTGTGGCTGACGGCCTTCGTCGGCGCCAATCTGCTGCAATCTGCCTTTACCGGCTTCTGCCCGCTGGCGACCGTGCTGAAAAAACTCGGGAAAAAATCGGGGCACGCCTTCTAACCCGGAAATTTCATGAATTCACGTGATGATCGTGCAGGAGATTGCTTCCACAAGGAATTTTCTGGAGGCGTCCCGTATCAGGGATTCTGTGTCAAGGCCCGTGTGATCGGGGACGGGCACACCGAATACTTACAAAGTTTCCGGGTCAAGCGTTTGACGTGGCTGGGTTGTTCCGACATAAATATACGCCTAGCCGTCAAGCATCAAAAACTACTTCCCTATGCGCCATCACCGCGGATGCCATCTCGCGGGCCACCGATTGCACCACCGCCTTCCAGCGTCGGCACCTCGTCCAACCCCAGCAAGGTCCGGCCCACCCTATCCTCCCGCAGTACGTCCACATCTGACAGCCCCCTCCGGCCACCTCGGAAGCCTCCAGCGAAAGCAGCATCTGGGCATCCGCGGCACCCCGGCGGCGACGCTTCAGGCAAATCGCCTCCCCAAGGCGCCTTCCCGGTTCCAACTGCTTGAACAGACGCCCAAGAAATACCCAACCGCCATGGCTCCTCAGCTTCTCATCGGTGAAATCAATGTCGATCTTGGCGGGGAATACTTGTACTCTTGGCATCGGCGCCCCTGTGGGGTGAGGGCTTCGTCACCCGGCATTTTTCCGCAATCCTCTCGGCGTGCGCCTTTTTGTCCTCTTTGGCAAGAAGTGATCCGGGAACCAAGAAACTACTTCACAAGCCGGCATCGATCCACTAGTATTTCTGAATCATGAATCACTACCACCTGCCCCTATCTGAACTGGAAGAATAGAGATCGGAGCATCGCCGCTTGCCTGACAAGCGGCATGCGGACCGGCTCAAGGCGGTTTATTTGCTGGGCAGTGGATAGACACCGAAGGCCGTTGCCGAAACCTTGCTGATCGACGACGATACCGTTCGCAACCACTACAAGCGTTATCAGGAAAATGGCCTGTCGGGGTTGGTAATGGGAGCCGTTGGCGGTAGTGAAGCCTGGCTCAATGAAGAGCAGCAACAAGCCCTCTGATCAAAGAACTCCAAACGACCCTTTATATTACAACCAAAGCCGTTGCGGCCCACGTTGAGAAAACTTTCGGCATTCGCTGTAGCGAACAAGGCATGACCTACATGCCGCATCGCCTCGATTTTGCCTGCATAGCGGCCATGGATTCATAAAGGGTAGCTAGCGCCTACCGAGTAATACGAGCCGGAAGCAGCTCAAAACCAATGGCGCCATCGATGTTGAAAGCCAGACGAGCGTCATACGCCATGATGACACGATCAACGCCGAATCGACCCTTCAGCTATTTGAACAGCTGGAAGCCCATCATCCGGAAGCCGGCGCGATCTACGTCATTTGTGCCAACGCCCGCCACTATCGATCGAAGAAAGTGAAAGAATATCTGGAAAGCTGGAAAATCACCCTAACTTGAAAGGCCGTTAGCATACTTTTTCCTCAGTGATTTAATAGGGATTTTCTTCTCACCCGTTTCCGCATAATGTTTATAACCGAGCAATACATCATGGACGAGCTTCCTCATTTTGCCTGCCATTAAAGGCGTCAAAAAGGCAGGTTTAGCTTTGTAATCAAGATCAATGCGAAGTAGCGTATTGCCATTTTCACTTTCTCTCATTTTAAAACCAAACAACATCTTACGCAGCGGGAAGTTCTTCCACTCATACACCTCGTATTGGTAGCCCACACCTTCTTCATAATTGATAATGCGCTCCTTCAGAATAATCTTCAGCCCCATGTCGACAATATTGCAAACGCGCTCGCCGCCTAATTTAGCTTCATTACGACTACCTTCGACGCTGAACGAGCTATCCACACCGGCATGGAAGTCTGAAACATCACCATATTGGGATAATATTTCCCACATCCTTTCTGGCGTTACGTTTACATATATTTCCTCATGGATGTTTTTCAGTTTCATTTCTGTATCCTCTTCACCGTGCATTTCCAAAGGTAGAAAGCACTTAAGCGTTGCCTCAATGATTATTGAATCATAAACCCGACTCTAATTAATTGACAATACACGGCACCGATAACACTCCGTGCTCAAATCGAGAACAATAATATGATAGATGATCTAAAACGCATGGCGATTTTTGCGCATGTCGTAGAAGCTGGAAGTTTTTCTGGAGCTGCGCGGCGGCTAGGCATTGCAAAATCGGCCGTTAGCAAGCATATCTCTTTATTGGAGAAAAATATCGGTGCACGACTACTTAACCGCACCACGCGCAGCTTAAGCCTGACCGATGTTGGTGAGGCTTATTTTCAGGCTTGTGCGCGCTTATTGGAAGTGGCGGAGGATGCAAAGCAATGTACAAGTGCTTTGCAAGATGTACCACGAGGCACGTTAAAAATATCATGCCCTGCCAGTTTTGGCATCGAACATATAGCCCCTCTACTGAATAGCTTTCTAGAAGAGCACCCTGAACTGAAGGCAGAGTTGCTGCTCGATGACAGTATTGTAGATATGACTGAGGCAGGTATCGACGTGGCTATCCGAGTTGGCTGGTTACCGGATTCAAGCTTACGCGCACGAAAACTGAAGGATTCTCCCCGTTTATTGTGTGCATCTCCAAACTATATTGAACGCATGGGATTACCAGAAACACCGGAGGATCTAGCTCAGCACGAATGGGTTATATTTACACTTCTCCCCACCCCACACCATTATACCTTCACTAAAAACAAGAAAAGCAAGAAAGTCCAAGTAAAAGGAAGAATAAGAACCAATAATGGCAATGCCGTGCGCACATTATTGCTGGAAGGTGCAGGAATATCTGCGCTATCAGATTTTCTCGTTGCAAAAGACTTAAATAAAGGGAGACTCATCCGCCTATTACCCGACTATCATATTGCAGACGCGGGCATTTACGCGGTCCACCAAAGTCATCATTTACAACAAGCCAAGGTGCGAAAATTTATTGATTATCTTGCTGAAAAATTGTGAAGCGTATATATCATGCCTCGTGTGTGTGAATGACGCTCTTCCGCGAGGGCCTGTAGCACTGCCCTCGCCAGGGGCAGAGCATAGCTCCTTTTCGGGATATAATCACACGGGCCTTGACAGTCCTGCTGCGTCGCTTGTTCCTATCCTGCTCCTGTTGGTGAATGCAAGAGCAGGTTATGGTGATCAGGCTGGGAAGAACGGTGGGATTTGAACGGTTACAGCCGTTCGAGCATCCCGCGTAGCGCAAAAGCACTCGCCTGTTCGCGCACCAATGCACGAGGGCCAAAAAAACGCTGGCGTTCGACCTCGATCCACGGTGCTCGCCCATCATCACGCGCAATAGCCCAGGCGAAGCATACTGTGCCAACCGGTTTTTCCGAAGAACCGCCAGTAGGCCCGGCGATACCACTGACCGACAAAGCGACGCGCATGCCGCTGGCGCGCAAGGCGCCTGCGGCCATCTCTTGTGCTACGGCTTCACTGACCGCCCCGTGGGCATTCAGGGTTCGGGGCGATACGCTGAGCATCTGTTGCTTCGCTTGATTGCTATAGGTGACAAAGGCGCGATCGAACCAGGCGCTGCTGCCTGGCAGGTCGGTAAGCCGCGCGGCGATCATGCCGCCGGTACAGGATTCGGCGGTAACCAGCCGCCAACCCAGGGCGGTAAGCCGCGCGGCCAAAGCTGCTATCATGGAATCAGTGTTCATTGCTTATACTCGTCGCCCATGATTTTTTGGATTTTCGAGGCCGTTTCTCGCGCCCGTGGGCCAGGCGCGGAAACGAGTTATAGCCCATTCTATGGCGGGTTTCCGCCACGACGCCCACGGCTGCGAGGGGCGGCCGCAGTGACCGAAAATTCATGGGCGACGAGTATCACCAACATAGCTCGCCAGGGCGTTCGACAAATCATTGATAACAATATAAATCAATGACGTATGGTCTTCCGGTGAGATACTGGGGGAGAGGGGGCGGCGAGGCCCGAAACGCATCAGCCCCCCAACGAGGTGTAGGGGGGCTGTGCGACATTCAACGAACAAGCGGGCGATCAGCCGGCAATCTCTTCCAGCTTCTTCGCGCGGATGATCTGACCATCGAGCGCGGCGTCTTTGGACGAGCGGCCGAAGGCGACCGACATCAGCGTCGAGTAGTAGACCACCGGCATCTTGAACTTGGTGCCGTATTTCGCGTTGATCTGATCCTGATAGACCTCGACGTTCATCTGGCACACCGGGCAGGGCGTGACGACCATGTCGGCGCCGTTGTCATAGGCGGCCTCGAGGATGCCCTTGATCATCTCTTGCGATTTGTCCGGTTCGGAGAAGGCCAGCGCGCCGCCGCAGCATTGCACTTTTTTCTCGTAGTCGGGGATCGACTCCGCGCCCAGGGTGTCAACCAGTTTGTCGAGATACTTGGGGTTCTCGTAGGACTCGCCGTGGATGCCGAACGGGCGGTTGGTCTGGCAGCCGACATAGCCGGCGATCTTGATGCCTTCGAGCGGCTTCTTGACCTTCGAGGCGATCTCGTCATAGCCGACTTCCTCGACCAGAACCTCGGCCATGTGCTTGATCGGGGTCTCGTTCTTCAGCTTCAGGCCGGCCTCGGCCAGCGCGGTGTTGGCTTCCGCCATCAGTTCGTCGTCCTCGCCGAGGCGTTCGGAGGCCTCGCGCGTGGCCAGCCAGCAGGCGGCGCAGGTGGCGACGATCTCCTGGCCGGGGTTGTGCTCCTCGGACAGTGCGATGTTCCGCGCCGATAGCGTCAGGCGCGGCAGTTCGCCGCCACCGGCGTAGCCGATCGACGCCGAGCAGCAGTTCCAGTCGGGGATGTGGTTGAGTTGGATGTCCAGCTCTTCGCACATGGTTTCGACCGATGTCAGGTAGTTGGAGGAGGATGCGCCTTTCTGCGAGGAACACCCCGGATAGAACGAATATTCGTATTTCGCCATGATGGACCTCTATTTAGCCGTGTTGGGTGAGGCGCGCATCTTCCAGTTCCTGCGCCTTCTTCAGCATCTTGTGGAAACCGGACAGATCCTTCACCGAGTGACCGCCAAAGGCCTCGGCGACGCTCATGCGCTTGGCCTTGAGCATGCCCAGACCAATGTCCTTCATCTTCAGCGAGGTCTTGATGCCCTCGCCGAAACCGTTCATGAAGTACAGACTGATACCGAGCTTCAGTTCGTTGACGCGACCCTTCTTCGAAAGGTTGTCCCAGAACAGTTGGGCGAATTTCATCGTCGGCTGGTTCTTCGGCGCCAGGCCGAGGCGCTTCGCGTAGTGCGCCAGGCCATGCATGATGTGGGTGATCGGCAGTTCGCGCGGACAACGCACGATACAGTTGTAGCAGGAGGTACACATCCACATCGAGTCGGAACTCAATACTTCGTCACGCTTGCCGGCGCGGATCATCATGAAGATCTCCTGCGGCGGGTGCTCCCAGTGCTTGCCCAACGGGCAGGAGCCGGAGCAGACGCCGCACTGCATGCACATCTTGACCCAGTCGCCTTCTTCGACATTCGCCTCGACTTCCTTCAGAAAGTTGTTGCGATATTTCTCTATCATTGCGGTGTTCGTACTCATCGCAAATCTCCAGTTAGAACTTGAATGGGCTCATGCCGATCTCGTCGACGACCTTGGCCATGTCGTTGATCAGCTGTGGCGCGCGCTGGATGTCGGTGATCGCGACTTCATGGATGACCACGCGCTCCGGCTCCAGGTTCAGGCTCGACAGGGTGTCGCCGACCTTGCTCATGCGCTCGGCCGCCATTGCCGAGCCGCGCACGAAGTGGCACTGGTAGTCGTCGCCCTTCTGGCAGCCCATCAACACGACGCCGTCGTAGCCGCTGTTCATCGCGTCGGTAATCCATGACAGGTTGACCGAACCCAGGCAGCGCACCGGGATGACGCGCGCCCAGGGGGTCAGCTCCTCGCCGCTCATCGCGGCCTGATCGAGCGCCGGGTAGGCGTCGTTTTCGCAAGCCAGTGCGAGGATGCGCGGCTTTTCGTCGAACTCGTCGGGGATGTCGCAGTTCTTGATCTGCTGATTGACGGTCTCGACCGAGTAGTTCTCGAACGAGATCACGCGCACCGGGCAGGCGCCCATGCAGGTTCCGCAACGGCGGCAACGCGATTCGTTGTATTTGGGATAGCCTTCCTCGTCTTCGTCGATGGCGCCAAACGGGCATTCCACGGTGCAGCGCTTGCACTGGGTGCAACCTTCCTTGCGGAAACTCGGGTACGAGAGGTCGCCGGAACGCGGGTGCGCGGCCCGACCAGCGGCGGCGTTGTGAACTTCCTGGATGGCTTTCATCGCCGCGCCGGTGGCATCGTCGACAGCCTGTTTGATGTCCATCGGCCGGCGCACCGGACCGGCGGCGTAGATGCCGGTACGACGCGTCTCGTACGGGAAGCAGATGAAGTGCGAATCGGTGAAGCCGTATTTCAACTGCGGCAGGTCGGTACCCTGACGGTAGTCGAGGTTGAGGATCGATTCGACCGAAACGGTAACGGTGTTGGTTTCCTCATTGGCCTCTTCTCCGCCTTCTTCCTCGTCGTCCTCGGCGCTCAACGTGGCATAAGGGTCGGGGCCGGAGTTCGGTACCTGCCCGGTGGCCAGCACGACAAGATCGGCGACCATCTCGGTATCCTCACCGAGGATGATGTCCTTGAACTTGACCGTCAATTCACCGCCGGCGACCACTTCGGAGACCGCGCCCTTGGTGAAGGTGACCTCTTCCTGTTGGCCACGGCGATAGAAATCCTCGCCGGCGGCGCCCGGGGTGCGCAGATCGGTGTACAGCACGGTGGTGTCGCAATCGGGATTTTGCTCTTTGAAGTACAGCGCCTGCTTGATGCTGGCGGTACAGCAGAAACCGGAGCAGTACGGCAGGTGGCCTTCCTTTTCGGAACGCTGACCGGCGCACTGGATGAAGGCCACCGAGCGCACCTCCTTGCCGTCGGAGGGGCGCTTGATCGGTCCGCCGTTGGCGGCCTTGGCCAGCGCCTCGAGCTCGAGGTTGGTCACCACATCGGGCGATTTCCCGTAACCGAATTCCGGCAGCTGGTTGGCGTCGTAGGGCTTGAAACCCGAGGCCTGCACGATGGCGCCGAAGTTCTCGGTGGTGGTCGAGCCGGACTCGGTGGCGATATCGGCCGAGAAACGCCCCGGCGCGCCGGAGGTCTTGGCGATGGTGCTGTTGAGGTGAACGGTGATGTCCGGATGCTCCTCGACCTGACGGATCAGCTCTTCGATGCCGGTCTCTTCCGGACCAGGACATTTCTGCTTGTGGCGGTTGCTGACGCCGACCGGCGCGGCCTTTTGCGGAGTGCGCTTGTAGAGCTCGGCGACATGGCCGCCCAGCGCGCCGCTCTTCTCGACAATGGTTGCCGGATAGCCGGCCTTGGCGGCCTCGAGGGCGGCGGTCATGCCGCTGACGCCACCGCCGACGACCAGGATGTGCTTGTTCAGATCCTGCTCGCCGCTCGGGTGCGGGGCGTGCATGGCCTTGGCCTCGGCGCAGGCCATGCGCACATAGTCGTCCGCCATCTCCTGGGTGGTTTCGCGGTTCTCGTCGGTGTCCGGACGAAGCCAGATGACCCCCTCGCGGAGATTGGCGCGCGCGACGGCAACGTCGGTAAAGTTGAATGCCTCGACCTTGGCGCGCCGCGAGCAGGCGATGATCACCAGGTTGGTGACTTCTTCCTCGTCGATGCTCTTGCGGATCATCTCGACGCCTTCCTTGCTGCACAGCATCTCGTGCTGGTGGGCGACGGCGGCCTTGCCGTCGCGGGTCGCGGTCATCTCGATCTGTTTCATGTCGAGACGGTCTTCGAGACCGCAACCCTTGCAGATGTATGCACCTATCTTCAAATCAGCCATTTGCTCAGCCCTCCGCTCCGGCTACCCGATTGACGACCTGGATGGCGCGCAACGCGGCGCCGGTGGCATGCTGCACGGCACGGTTCACATCCAGCGCGTCGGACGCGCTGCCCGCCGCGAAGACGCCGCCGTTGCCATCCGCCTGTTCGATGAAACCCTCGCGGTTGACTACGATGTCGACCGGGAAGCTGTCTTTGTCGACGCTCGGCTGCATGCCGACCGCCAGCACGACCAGGTCGTGCTCGTTGGCGTAGCGGTTGTAGCCCTCGGTGTCGACGCCATTCAGTACCGGGTTGCCGTTCTCTTTGTTCTCGGTGATGCTCGCCACCTTGGACTTGATGAAACGGACGTTCGGGTTGCTCTTGACGTTATGATAGAAATCCTCGAAACGATCGATCGCGCGGATATCGATGTAGTAGATCGACACATCGGCATCGTCACCCCAGGCCTCGGTGACGTAGGTCGACTGTTTCAACGAGGCCATGCAGCAGATACGCGAGCAGTGCAACAGGTGATTGCGATCACGCGAGCCGGCGCACTGGATGAAGGCGATGTTCTTCGCTTCCTTGCCGTCGGAGGGGCGGACCAGCTTGCCGCCGGTCGGCCCCTTGGGATCGGCCATGCGCTCGAACTCGACGCTGGAGATGACGTTGGCATAGCGATCGTAGCCGTAGGGCTGGATCTTGGCCGCGTCGTAGGGCTGCCAGCCGGTAGCCCAGATGACCGCGCCGCACGGGAAGCTGATCTCGCGCTCCTGCATGTCGAGATCGATGGCGTCATACTTGCACGCGGCCTTGGCCTTCTCGGCGTCTTCGCTGCCGATGATCGCCGGATCCAGCACATATTGCTGCGGGTAGGCCATGACATGCGGCAGATAGGCGACCTTGCGCTTGGTCAGCCCGTAGTTGTATTCGTCATCCACCTCGGTCTCCACCGCGTCGGCGCAGTCTCCGCAGGCGGTGCAGTTGTCGTTGACATAGCGCGGGCTGAGCTTGACCGTGGCGGTATAGGCGCCGGCCTCCCCCGACAGATCGGTGACCTCGGCCATCGTCAGGATGGTGAGGTTCGGGTTCATCTTCGCCCGTCGCTGGTTGATCTCCAGACCGCAGGTCGGGAAGCACAGCTTCGGAAAGTATTTGTACAGTTGGGTCACGCGCCCACCCAGGTAGGGGCGTTTTTCAACCAGGACGACCTTCTTGCCGGCCTCGGCTGCTTCCAGAGCGGCTGTCATGCCACTAATTCCACCGCCAACGACCAGGATAGTCTCATTCGTTGCGACTACCTCTGTCATGGTATTCCTCCGCGGATTTGTCAGTGCAACAGGTGCACGGTGAATTAACTTGAACCAGAATTTTTCAGACCGCCAACCATACTCCTGTTACCCGGCAAGAGCTACAAAGAGGCTCTTATCAATCGATTGATTTTACTCATGGGGAAGACCCGTCCGGAGCGCTTGCGCCACGCGCTTCGAGCAGGGCGTCGAACATTGCGGCATCACCCGGCTCGCGGCTGACGATCACCCGTCCAAACGCCGTCGCGGCGGGACGCGCGGCAACGCGCCGGCTCGGGGTTATCAACAAGGTATCGCGACAGCATCCGCGCCCGCCGAGCAGACGGCGCATGTTGTCGAGCACCTCGCCACTGGTGGCCAACGCGGCATCAAGCGGGGTCGCAAAGGCGGCATCGAGCCGCACGCGCGGATACTCCGGCAACGCACGCCGGTAGACCGCCTGCTCGATCACCTCGGCTCCACGAGCGCGCAAGGCGTCGGCCAGATCTCGACGACCGCCCTCCCCCTTGACGATGAGGACCCGCCGGCCCGCGACCTCTTGCATCTCGGGCATAGCAAGCAGGGCTTCGCTGTCGAAGCCGCCCGAGGGCATCGTCACACGGACCCCGGCCCCGCAACGCGAAAGCAGGGCCGCGCGGGTGGCACGACCGATCGCGGCGACCGCGCCAAGGTAGCGGTTCAACTCAGGGAAGCGGGTGAACCCGTGTTCGACGGCGTTGGTACTGACGAAAATGACCCAATCGGGAGGCGTGTCGAATGGCCAGCCCGCTTCCAAGGGCTGGATCCGCAAGGCGGGAAGACACAGCGGATCGCCGTCATGGGCACGAATCAGCTCACACAACGGACCGGCTTGTTCCGATGCGCGCGGAACCCAGATGCGCCAACCACACAGCGAGCGGCTCATTCCGACCCGTAGAGCGCCCGCAGGATGGGTTCGGCCCCGTTCGCCAGCAGCTCTTCGGCGACCCGAACGCCGAGGGTCTCGGCATCCTCCGTCGACGCTCGCCCCTCGGCGCGCACGATCCGGCTGCCATCCGGTTCGCCAACCAGGCCACGCAGGTACAACTCACCGGCTTCCAGCGTGGCGTAGCCGGCGATAGGCACTTGGCAGCCGCCCATCAGACGGTGGTTCAACGCACGTTCGGCACGCACGCGGATGGCGGTTTCCTCATCGTTCAGCGGCGCCAACAGGGCGTTGATGCGCTCGTCGTCGATCCGGCATTCGATACCGACCGCGCCCTGGCCGATCGCTGGCAGGCTTTGCTCCGGCTCGATCCAGGCGCGAATGCGCGAGGCGAAACCCAAACGGATCAGCCCGGCGCTGGCCAGAATGATGGCATCGTACTCATCGGCATCGAGTTTGCTCAGCCGCGTATTGACGTTGCCCCGCAAGGGCCGGATCTGGAGATCCGGGCGCGCAGCGCTCAGTTGGCACTGCCGACGCAGGCTGGAGGTGCCGACCCGCGCTCCCGCCGGAAGCTGGTCGAGCGAGGCATGGCGGTTGGAGACGAAGGCGTCCCGGGGGTCCTCGCGCCGCAGGATCACCGGCAGGTGCAGGCCTTGGGGAAACTCCACCGGCACGTCCTTCATCGAATGCACGGCGATATCGGCGCGCCCATCCAGCATGCCCTGCTCCAGCTCCTTGACGAACAGTCCCTTGCCTCCGATCTTCGCCAGCGGGGTATCGAGGATGCGATCTCCCTGGGTGCTCATGCCAAGCAGCTCGACGCACAGGCCGGGATGCGCCCGGCGCAAGGCATCGGCAACATGCTCGGCCTGCCACATGGCCAATGGTGATTTGCGCGTCGCGATCAACACGGGCGGCTCGGACATCTCGGACTCCTAAGGGAAATGGGCCATACTATCAGACCGTCCAGGCAGGCTGAAGAACGCCACGCACAGAGAACAGCCCCGTCAACCAAATCCGGGGCGAAGCGGCAGCTGTTCAGAATCGCTGTAAATATACTCGTCGTCCATGAATTTTCGGCCACCCCTCGCACCCGTGGGCGTTGCCGCGGAAACTCGCCATCGTCCGGGCTGTCACTCGTTTCCGCGCTTGGTCCGCATCGCTCGCCAGACCGCTCGATCCACCACGGATAACAAAACTCATCCGTCGCCAGGACAATGGCGGGGATACTCGCGCACCCCCATGGCGGTGCGCCGCGCAAGCGCCAGCGCGCGCGGCGGCAAGTGCCTGCCAGGCTCCAAGCGATAATCGAGCCAGTAGCGCTCATATTGCTGCTGTTGCGGTTTGACCCATGCATCGAATCCGGCCGCCCGGACTTGCTGAGCCCGCCGCCGGGCATTCTCTTCCCGGGAGTAGAGCCCCAATGAGATCGCGTTGACAAGATCGCCGTCCCTGAACAGCCAGGCATTCTCGAAACCCGCCCGGTTGAGCTTGGCAAGTATCTCTCGCGCCTGCCGCTGATCGGGTAGCGCCGACATCAGCACCCAGAAACCGCCGAGATCCGTGGTGGTGATTCTACGCAGACTTGCCGCAACCTGGATACTGGCCAGCTGCTCCGCAACCTGCTCCGCCAAATCCTTGGTGCGAAACGGGCCAAGCGTTCGGCACGCCGTATCGGTAAACCGCAGGCCACGACTCTCCGCGGGCATCCCGACCCTTGGCGCCAACACGGTAACCACCCGCTTTCTCGACTTGGGTTGAAGCGTAGACGTCGCCGGTGGCCGGGTTCGAGGCATGAGCATCTGGCGTGACTTTTTCCCCTCCCGAACAGGCAGCTCCGCAGCCACGGAGGCAGGATGCGTTTCGGCCAGCAGCAGCAGGGTCGCGGCTTCATGATCCACTTTCTTCAGATCAGGCGCGGGACGAGAAAGCCCCCAACCCAATACCAACAAATTGGCCAGCAACAATCCACCCAGCACCCATTTCATCACGCGGTATCACCCATTTCGATCAGAGACAAGCCACGCAAGACCAACAGGGGATCGACACGCGCCTCGCGGCCGAGCAGGCGCGCGACATAGGCCCCGTCTCCTCCGGTAAGCCAGATTGAGGGCGGGGGGTCGCTGTCACGAACCGCCGTGCCAACCAAACCGTGTATCGCCAAGCCAAATCCCGCTTCGATGCATTCCTGCGTGCTCGCGCCCAACCCGAGACGGGGGCGAAGCCTTCCCAACGACAGATCCAGAGCACGTAAAGATTCCCCCATCGCGGGTATCCCTGGAATAATGGCGCCGCCCAAATGCCGGCCCTGCGCGTCTACCCTATCCAAGGTGATGGCCGTACCCGCATCGATCACGCATACCGCCGAGTGCTCTTGTCGGAAAGCCGCATACATTGCAAGCCAACGGTCGACCCCCATTTGACGATGATCCGCGTAAGCACAAACAATCGGCCCATCGGACGGACAAGCATCCATCACCGAAAGCCGGACGGAAAAGCCAGCAAGGAAAGCGAGCACTTCACGATCCCGCCTTGTGGAAACCGTTGCAACCCGCATGGAATCGAAGCCGGACACCGCCCCAAGCAATGCCTCCAGCCCCGCTCTCCACTCCCCTTCCCGGGAAACCGCCCCCAACGAACGCAGATCTCCCCGTTCGTCGCTCGCCACCTTGATTCGTGTATTCCCGATATCCAGCAATACGCTTGGCCTCAATATACCACCCTTTTCCGTAAGCTGATTTCCCCTCCATTCAATACCCGGATTCCATCCTGGGTCTGAACCAGTCCTGCTCCTCCGTCATCGATACCCTTGAACCATCCGATGAAACGAGAACCGCCTTGCATCACCTCGACTTTTCTATCCGTCAACAGACTCAATGCATTCCATTCGTCTTTGAAGGCGACAAACCCCGCTTCCAGGAAGCGCGGAAATCTTTCACCCAAGACTCGCAGGATGGAGGCGATCAACTGGTTTCGATCCAAATCCACACCCGCCTCCTCCAGCGTAGTCGCCGGCTGATCGATCGAGGCGCAATACGCTCCCCGATAACAGTTCAAACCGATGCCAATCACAAGAGATGTCGGCCCCTCGCTTTCTCCCGACAATTCGATCAAGATCCCACCCAGCTTGCGATCGTTCCAGTAGAGATCATTCGGCCACTTCAACTGGCATCCCACCAATCCGCTTCCATGCAGGGCATCGGCAACAACCAAACCAACGAACAAGCTCAGGCCGCTCAACGCCATCATCCGACAATCGACCCGCATCCCGATCGACATCGCAATGCCGCTCCCAAACCCGGAAAGCCAACGACGCCCATTCCTTCCACGTCCCGCCGTCTGTTGCTCGGCGACAACGACATCAAAAGCCTCATTGAGCCGGCCGGAACGATTCATCAGATATCCATTCGTTGAATCCAGTATCCGATGAATCTCGAGCCGGGAAAGAAGCCCATCACCCTTGTTGGGCAGGCATCGCCTGATCTCATCTTCATCGAGCAATACCAACGGATGTCGCAGCCGATACCCCCGCCCCGGAACCTTTTGCACTTCGATCTGGTAACGTTTCTCCAACCGACGAATGCTCTTGGCCACCGTTGTGCGCGACACCGAATGCTCCGCCGCAAGCCGACTCCCTGAGCAGAAGCGGCCCGTGGCCAGCAAGCGGAGTAAGGAGTCAGAGTCGAGCATATCAACAGGCTCCGCGTAACCAATCGGCGCGTCGCCTACGCTGCGCCACGGCAAGATCGGCCTCGTCGATCCATGTCAACTCGCAGGTATCCAACTCCCCGGCGCGAACAACGAGCTCGGTATCATGTAACTCGTCCGAACGAAAATAATGGGCGGAGAAGGCATGCTCCGGAGCATAGGCCCTCAAGCATTCCTTCAATGTAATTTCCGTCGCCTTCAATCCGTCCAGCGCAATAATGACATCCCCCGGAGCCAACCCCGCCCGCTGCAGCATACCGCCTTGGTAGGCGTGCACCACCTCCAGACCAGCCGGGGTTTCTTTCAATATTCCACCAACCCAAGCGGGAGAATCCGCACCCGTGGTATTCTCGTCCCCCTCCCTGATCTCACCCCAATCCTGGCTGCCCTGCTGCACTCTCCAGCGCAGCCGCACACCGTACCGTAGCAGCACATCCGCCAGCGGCATCTCTTCCTTGCCATGAATATAGGAACGAAAAAAATCATCGACGCGCGCCATCCCTAGAGAGATGAGCACCTCGCGAACATCCTCTTCGGAAAAGCCGACGCCGCGCTGCCCCGAACGCCTCCATAGGGCACGCATGAAATCATCCAGCGAATGCTTTTCGTTACTGCCTAAACGCAAAGCATCGTCCATCAGCAATGCGATAAGCGAACCCTTCGCATAGTAGCTTACAATGCTATCCGGGGAACCCGCATCCTGCTTATAGAACTTGGTCCAAGCATAAAAGCTGGATTCCGCCAGCGTCTGGTATTGACGCCCCCGCCCTCGATGAACGCGCGTGATGACCTCGGCCAGCCCCTTCAGATATTGCGGGACGCTAACCACCCTCGCCCGCACCAAGGCCAGATCGTCATAATACGAAGTGATGCCCTCGGATACCCACAGAAGCTCAGTGTACACCTCTTGCGTACAGTCGACCCCTTGCAGCTCGACGGGAACCATGCGTTTTACATTCCATAGATGGAAGTACTCATGACTGCATAGCCCAAGGAAACGCCGATAACCGTCCCCTGGCTCCCGCGCCAAGGACTCCGCCAAATCTTTCCGATCGACAAGCAAACTGGAACTCGCTCGATGTTCCAATCCACCATATCCGCCATTGGCCACATGCGCCAAAAAAAGATAACGAGCCAATGGCAACTCGCCATCGAACAGCGCAACATGCTCCGAACAGATTCGACGAAGATCCGCCAACACCCGCCCTTCATCCAGCCAATAGCGCCCCGACAAGACAAGTTCATGAGGGATACCCGCCACCTCGAACGGCAAGCTCCGGACACGACCAATTTCGAATGGATGGTCGATCAGCTCATCATAATTCGACGACACATAACCCTCGCCATCAGCGTCCCGAGCCATGCTCGTAGCAATCCTCCAATCAGAAAACGGCGCATCTTCCGGCAGGTCGATCGACAAGCGATGCGAAAACTCGGAAAACTCCCTCACACGAAGAAAAAGGCTGCTGCCATTGAAAAATGCCCGATACTGATCCAAATAGGCTGCCCGCACGGAATCATCCATCGCGTAGACCCGATAGCGGATTTCCACCTTCGAGCGACCTACCGGCAAGCGCCACGTTTGCTTGTCCAGTCGATCGAGTTTGATCTCGCAATCATCGGCATAAGCCTTGAGATCGATCAGATTCCGCGAAAAATCACGGATCACGTAGCTACCAGGAAGCCAGGAAGGCAAATCAAGGGTGAGATACCGCTGCTTCCCTACATCAAGTAACGAAATTACGACTGAAAATAAATGTGCTTGCGGATCAATAATTGACAAAAAGTATCGAAGCATACTAACCGACCCAATTTTGAACTCCGAAGCCATCATGCCCGATCTCGATCCAAAGCAAAACCTGATCCCACGAAATGCAAAAAAAAAGCCCCTAGCGTACACGCTAGGGGCTCTTCTCGAATTAAAGCCTGGCGGTGACCTACTCTCACATGGGGAGGCCCCACACTACCATCGGCGATAAGGCGTTTCACTTCCGAGTTCGGGATGGGATCGGGTGGTACCGCCTCTCTATTGCCGCCAGGCAAACTGGCTCTCCGCAGGAAAAACCTGCGAAAAATTAACTGG
>JALVEB010000012.1 GCA_027008705.1 Sedimenticola sp.
GGAAGGTTGTATACTCGGCGCCCATGAATTTTCGGCCACTGCGACCGCCCTTCGCACCCGTGGGCGTTGTTGCGGAAACTCGCCATGGAATGGGCTATGACTCGCTTCCGCGCTTGGCCCGTGAGCACGAGGAACAGCCTCAAAAATCCGAATATTCATGGGCGACGAGTATATGTGACGAGTATATAATTGCATGAAACGCATGCCGGGCATGCCGCCTGCTGGTTCGGACCCTGGTGTTACGGCGATCGCCGATTGTCTAAGGATATACAATGGTGAAATTAGGGATATTGCTCATCGCTTTTGGGTTCTCCACGCTGGTCATCGCGGGCATGGCGGGTGTTGCGAGGCGGCTCGGCATGACCGACGTGCCAGGCGGCCACAAGCTGCACGAACGTCCTGTTCCGGTGGTGGGCGGAAGTGGCATCTATGTCGTCGTCGTTCTGATGTCGGCCGCGGCTTGGTGGCAGCCCGCCTGGCGCGGTCTGTTCCTTCCGCTGGCATTGGCTTCCACCCTGGTATTCGCTGTCGGCCTGGCCGATGATTTCCGGCCGTTGCGGGTCGCCACGCGCTTTGGCGCGCAGGCGCTGGCCGCGACGCTGGCCGCGTTGTGGGGCGGCTTGGTGCTGAATGATATCGGCGCTTTATGGTCTAGCCAGTTGGTTTATCTGGGAGCGCTGGCCGTGCCGCTTACGGTGTTCGCATGGGTCGGGGTCGTCAACGCGGTCAACATGACCGATGGGATCGATGGTCTGTCCGGCATGTTGACTCTGATCACGCTGGTTTTCCTTGCGATCATTGCGCGATCCGTGGCCGCGGCGGCTCCCTATCTCTTTCTCGTGTATGCCTTGATCGGCGCGGTTTGTGGCTTTCTGGTGTTCAATCTGCGCTGCTGCGGGCGCAAGAAGGCGGCGGTTTTTCTTGGCGACGCGGGCAGCACCTTGCTCGGTTTTCTGTTGGCGGCATTGCTCATCGGTTTGTCGCAAGAGCCGGTGCGCGCGATGTCGCCGGTGGTCGCCTTGTGGTTGTGCGCGCTCCCGTTGTTCGATACCGTGACCACGATTCTGCGTCGCCTGTGGCTGGGCAAGTCTCCGTTCCTTGCGGATCGTTCCCATCTGCACCATTTGTTGCTCGATGCCGGTTATTCGGTGACTCAGAGCGTGACGGTGTTGTCGTTTCTGCATACGCTGGCCGGCGCGGTCGGCCTGCTCGGATGGCGTCAGGCGCTTCCCGATCGATGGCTGTTCGTCGCGTATCTGGTATCGTTCGCCGTTTACTTCTACCTGAGCAGCCGGCCGTGGCGGTTGGTTCCGGCGTTGCGCTCGTTGCATGAAGCCCTGGGGCTTACCCGTGGCGGCGTTACCGAGTTGTTCATTGGGCATCTGCCGGAAGAGGGCGCCGAGGCCCTGCTGCGGGAATTGCTCGGCGAGAGGGCGGAACGTTGTCAGTACCGTCTTTATGCCTACGAGGATGGCGCCACCGGCCGGCGCACGGTATACGCGGTCGCTCCGGTGGGCTTTCCCGGGCAGGCATCCCGGATGATCCGGGATATCAAGGCGCGCCTGCCCGATGGCGAGGAGATCGTCGTGCGGCAGTTCGTGCCGCGCTCGGCGAAATACGATCGTCGTCGCAAGGCGCGGGGCGCGAACGGCGCGGATCGTCGCCAAATCGCCCGCCAGACTCTGATCCTTGATAAATACCGGGATTTCCCGGTCTCACGGGGCGAGCGACCGCCCTTGCCGGAACGCCAGGATCTTTCTTTTGACGGCGCGGGCTTGCAGGTTGTGCCGGTCGTGTTGCGCGACGAGCCCCGGCCCAACCGCGAGGAATCATAGCGGACTGGTCTTCAGGAGGCGCCTCGACTCCTCGCTTTCCGGCGTCTGTCGTTTCCCCGATTGGAATCCCATGATGAAAAAAGCGTTGATTACCGGCATCACCGGTCAGGATGGGGCCTATTTGGCGGAGTTTCTGCTCGGCAAGGGGTATGAGGTGCATGGCGTCAAGCGGCGCAGTTCGCTGTTCAATACCACGCGCGTCGATCACCTCTATCAGGATCCGCATGACCCCGATCCGCGTTTCGTGCTGCATCACGGCGATCTGACCGATTCGAGCAGTCTGTTGCGCATCGTGCAAATGGTGCAACCGGATGAAATCTATAACCTGGCGGCGCAGTCTCATGTCGCGGTCTCTTTCGAGGAGCCGGAATACACCGCGAACTCCGATGCGCTCGGTGCGTTGCGCCTGCTCGAAGCGATCCGTATTCTGGGCCTGGAGCGGGAGACGCGCTATTATCAGGCTTCGACTTCCGAGCTGTTCGGCAAGGCGGAGGAGTCGCCGCAATCCGAGACCACGCCCTTCCATCCGCGTTCGCCCTACGCCGCGGCCAAGCTGTATGCCTACTGGATCACGGTCAACTACCGTGAGGCCTACGGGATGTATGCTTGCAATGGCATTCTGTTCAACCATGAATCGCCGATCCGGGGCGAGACCTTTGTTACACGCAAGATTACTCGGGCGTTGGCGCGCATCCGTCTTGGCATGCAGCAGCGGCTCTACCTCGGCAATCTCGACGCGCGGCGCGATTGGGGGCATGCGCGGGACTACGTCGAGGCGCAGTGGTTGATGTTGCAGCAGGATGAACCCGAGGATTTCGCGATCGCCAGCGGCGAGCAGCATTCGGTGCGGGAGTTCGTCGAACTGGCGGCCGCCGAGCTCGACATGCGCCTGCGCTGGGTCGGCGAGGGGCGCGACGAGATCGCGGTGTGGGAGAATCCTCCGGCTGGGCCGGAACAGACCATCCTCGAGATCGATCCACGTTATTTTCGTCCCACCGAGGTCGACAGTCTGTTGGGTGACGCGAGCAAGGCGCGCGAGAAGCTGGGCTGGACTCCGCGGGTTGGGTTTCGCGAGTTGGTCGCCGAGATGGCGCGCGCCGATCTGCGCGAGGCGAAGCGGGACCGCCTGTGCGGTCGCGAGGGTTTCGACGTGCCGTCGCGCCACGAGTGAGCGGGCGCATGCTTGCGGCGGATTCCCGTATCTATGTTGCCGGGCACCGCGGGATGGTCGGTTCCGCCATTGTGCGGCGGTTGCGGGGATTGGGTTACATCAACCTGATTACGCGCACGCACGCCGAACTGGATCTGACCGATCAGGCGGCGGTCGGGCGGTTCTTCGCCGATCAGGCGATCGATCAGGTCGTGCTTGCGGCGGCGCGGGTGGGGGGGATCCACGCGAATAATCAGTATCCGGCGGAATTCATTCACCAGAATCTGATGATCGAGGCCAACGTGATCCATGCCGCATGGCGCGCCGGCGTGTCGCGATTGTTGTTCCTTGGCAGCTCCTGCATCTATCCGCGTCTGGCGCCTCAGCCGATTCGTGAAAGCGAGCTGCTGAACGGTCCGCTGGAGCCCACCAACGAGCCATATGCGATCGCCAAGATCGCCGGGATCAAGCTGTGCGAAAGCTACAACCGTCAGTATGATACCGACTTTCGCAGTGTCATGCCGACCAATCTGTACGGCCCTGGCGACAACTTCGATCTCGACACCAGTCATGTCATTCCGGCCCTGATCCGCAAGTTCCATGAAGCCCGGGTGGAGCGGCGACCGGCGGTGGAACTATGGGGCAGTGGCACGCCGCGCAGGGAGTTTCTGCATGTCGACGACATGGCGGATGCCTGTGCCTTCCTGCTGCGCATGTCGCGCGAGGATTATCGCGCGCATACCGAGCCGATGCAGTCTCATGTCAATGTGGGCGTCGGGCGCGATATCTCGATCGATGCGCTGGCGCGTCGCATCGCCCGCGTGGTGGGCTATGACGGGGCGATCCGCTACAACCCGGAGATGCCGGACGGCGCGCCGCGCAAACGGCTGGATGTCAGCCGTTTGACAGGCATGGGATGGCGCGCGCGCATCGGCCTGGAGGAGGGCCTGCGCTCGACCTACGCGTGGTTCGCCGACCGTTATTGAAAGCAGACGGGGCGGTTTTCCGCCGCCGCGGCTGTGAGGCTAGTCTCCGGTCCGACAGTCCACCAGTCCGTCTTCGGCGGTCTGTACCGCGCGGAAGATCGCGCGTCCCTTGTTCATCGTCTCCTTCCACTCCAACTCGGGTTGGGAATCGGCGACGATGCCGGCGCCGGCCTGGATGTGCAGGGTGCCGTCCTTGATCACCGCGGTACGGATCGCGATCGCGGTGTCCATGTTGCCGTTCCAGGCGAGGTAGCCGATCGCGCCGGAGTAGATGCCGCGCTTTACGGGTTCCAGCTCATCGATGATCTCCATCGCCCGGATCTTCGGCGCGCCGCTGACGGTGCCGGCCGGGAAGGTGGCGCGTAGCACGTCGAGCGCGTCGAGGCCGTCGCGCAGTTCGCCGGTGACGTTCGAGACGATATGCATGACGTGGGAATAGCGCTCGACGATCATCTTGTCGGTGAGTTGCACGCTGCCGATGCGGGCGACGCGACCGGCATCGTTGCGGCCCAGGTCGATCAGCATCAGGTGTTCGGCCAGTTCCTTGGGGTCGGCCAGCAGCTCGCTTTCGAGCGCGCGGTCCTCGGCCTCGTCGCGACCGCGCCGTCGCGTGCCGGCGATCGGACGCACGGTGACGATGCCGTCCTCGAGTCGCGTCAGAATCTCCGGCGAGGAGCCGACGATCTGGAAATCCTCCAGGTCCAGGTAATACATGTACGGCGACGGGTTCAGACAGCGCAGTGAACGATACAGGTCCAGCGGCGGCGCATGAAACGGAATCGACATGCGCTGCGACAGCACCACTTGCATGGCGTCGCCGTCGAGGATGTACCGGCGGGTTTTCTCGACCGCCTGCTTGAAACCCTGTTCGGTGAAGCCGGAGACGAAATCGGCCTCATGGACATGTCGCCGCGTGCCCGTTTCCGGAAGCTCCGGCAATGGCTTGCGCAGTCGCTCGCGCAGGGTGTCGAGGCGTCGCTCGCACTGGGTCAGGGTGTCGCCCCGGTCGAGATCGGCATGCACGATCAAATACAGCCGGCCGCGCAGATTGTCGAAGACCACCAGCTCCTCGGACAGCATCAGCAGGATGTCCGGGGTGCCCAGGGTATCCGGGTTTGGGCAGTCGCGCAGACGCGGCTCGATATAGCGGATGGTGTCGTAGCCGAAGTAACCCACCAGTCCGCCGCTGAAGCGTGGCAGCGGTTCCAGCGGCGCGACGCGGAAACGCTGTTGGTAACGGTCGATGAAGGCCAGGGGATCCTCGACCTGCTGTCGGTTTACGACCCCTTTGTCGATCAGCGTGACCTCATTGCCGGAGACGCTCAGGCGGGTTTCGCAGGGCAGGCCGATGATCGAATAGCGGCCCCATTTCTCTCCGCCCTGTACCGATTCGAACAAATAGGAGTAGGGGCGGTTGGCCAATTTCAGAAACACCGACAAGGGCGTATCGAGGTCGGCGAGCACCTCGCGCATCACCGGGATGCGGTTGTAGCCCTGGCGGGCCAGGCGATCGAACAGTTCGGGATTCATGATGGGCTCATACGAAAAACAGTGGTAACTACTCGGCTGACTCTCATGAAGCAGAGTCGCGCCCCTAGATAACAAAAAATCAGCAACTTAGGTGTATTGTTGGTCTTCGCAGGCCGGTTCAGGTACCGCGGAACCGGCTGCGGCGGTGCCGCGAAACAGCACCGCTGCCCGATCCGCTGCGCTTGATCGGGCCTCGGGGTAATCTCATTGAGCCGGGCAGTTACCCACGCCGTAAACGAGCGTGCCGGAGCGCCAAGTATATACTCGATGATCCGGCGGGGTGAATGACGGCGGTCAGCTGGTCAGCGAGACGAACAGCTCGGGCAGCTTCTCGGGCAGCCGGTCGACATGGTCGATTACACTGTAACGCTTGCCGAAGATGTCGCTGACGTAGTCATCGGCATGCGGATCCAGGCTGATTCCGTAGCTGTAGATTCCAAGTTGGTCGAGTTCCAGCACCGCGCGCCGGGTGTCCTCGATCAGCAGGCGCTCGTCCTTGACATCGATATCGGCTGGCTCGCCATCGGTCAGGATCAGCAGCAGTTTCTTCTCGGCGGGTTGGTGCTGGAGATAGTGCGCGGCGTGGCGCATGGCCGCGCCCATGCGCGTCGAATGGCTGGCTTCCATCGCCGCGAGCCGGCCCTTGACCTCGTCACCCCAGTGCTCGCGATAGCCCTTGATGTGCTGGTAGCGCACCTCGTGGCGGCTGTTCGACGAGAAGCCGGCGATGGCGAAGCGGTCGCCCAGTTGTTCGATCGCCCAGGCGAGCAGCGAGACCGCTTCGCGGCTGAGTTCGAGCAGGCTTTGCTGGCAGCCCGCCGGGGTTTCGTTGAGGGATTCGGAGAGATCGAGCAGCAGCATCACGGCGATGTCGCGGCCATCGTGTTTGTGGCTCATGTTGATGCGCGGGTCGGGGGTCGCTCCGCTTTTGAAGTCGATCAATGAGCGGATGGCGACATCCAGATCCAGTTCGCTGCCTTCTTCCTGATAACGGATGCGCACATACTGCTGCGGTTTGAGCAGGTCGAGGATCTGCTTCAGGCGTTTCGCCAGCGCGGCGTGTTTTTCCAACAGGGCGTCGATCCTGGCGGCATCGCCGGGCTGGTGCAGGCTTTCGTAGACGCTGACCCAGTCGGGCCGGTAGGTCTTGGTGTGGTAATCCCATTCCGGATAGTGACGCGGTGGCAGGCCCTGGTCTTCTTCTTCGTTTTGTTGGGCCTCGCTGCGATGTTCGTCGAACATCTCTTCTTCGTCGCCCATCTCGATGAATTTCCACAGATGACGGTTGTCATCGCGGTATTCGACCACGGTGTCTTCGAAGACTACGTTCGGAAACTGGTCGGACGGCACGCGGGTGCGCGCGCCGAAGGCGATGGCAAGCTTCAAGGCGTCTTCCGTGGTGGTGTCGCCATCGCGCATCATCGCGTGGAAGCGTTCGCTGAACTCCTTGATCGCGGCGTTGTGGTAGCCATGGTCTTCGGGGTTCAGCAAGGCCCAGGAGAGCATTGCCAGGCGGTGGCGGATGCAGGATTGGCTTTCGGGATCGCAGGCATCCTCGTCGGGCCGTGGGTGCAGGCCGCGCCAGATGCGGCGCAGTCCGGGGTATTCGCGCATCGCGAGGTATTCCACCCGCGAATCCTCGAAGACCTCGACGGTGATGCGCTGAAACGGGCTCAGGTTGTCGGCGAAGACGGCCTCGGTCCAGCGCTGGTGCGCGGCCATGTGGGCCAGTATCGCGCGATAGCGGTCCAGGCCGCTGATGCCGGTTTCACTGTCGTCGAAGACATCCGGCAGGCGCATGCCCAGGTTGTCGAAGTAGGGCACGGGCTTGCGCAGCTCGTCCCAGCCGGTGGAGTAGGGCACGAAATGCGGCTTGTCGCGCCACAGCGCGCGCATGTAGAGCCCAAGCTGGCGTTCTACGTCCGCGAACAGGGTGCCATGGCGTTCGCGTTGCAGCATGGCGCGCGCGTCGGCGGATTGCAGGCTGAAGTAGTCACGCTGGCGGTCGGGGTGATCCTGATAGTTGCGGATGCCGTATTCGATCCAGTTGTGCAAGCCTTCCAGCGAGAGCTGGTTCAACAGGTAGGGCATCTGGTTGAGCAGCTCCGGCAGGCCGGGGCTGGGCTGGGTGGTATGGAAACCGTGGATCGAGCCGGTGGTGCGTTCCATCAGGTCGAACACCAGCTCGAAATAGCGCTCCATCTGTGCCCGGCTGCCGAGGCGTCGCGCGGCCTCCGGCAGGGCTTGCAGAAACGGCAGGATGGCGGCGCCGTTCGGGCTGCGCGACAGCTTCCACACCGCTTGCGCGGCGCTGTTGAGCATCTCTTCGTCAATCAGGCGCGCGACCTGCGGCATCTCTTCGAGATAGACCAGGACGGGCTCGAAGCCGCGTCCGATCATGCACACCAGCGAGGCGCCTTCCAGGTAGTCCTTTACGCCTTGTTCGGAGAGCAGCGCAAGCGCCTCTTCCAGGCAATCGGAAAAGGTGTCGTCAAGCTGCGGGAAGTTGCAGCGCAACTGTTCGCGGTAGAGGCCCAGCTCGTCTGGGTCGATCGGGAGGCTCATGGGCTCAGTCGAACACGGCGTCGATGGCGTGATACAGGGTCGAGCGGATATCGGCATCGTCGGTGATCGGGTCGACCAGCGCCATGCGGCAGGCATCGCGCCGGTCGATGCCGTTGTTCATCAGGCTTGCGGCGTACACCAGCAGGCGCGTCGAGATGCCTTCGTCGAGTCCGTGGCCCTTCAGGTTGCGCGCGGATTCGCCAATGCGCACCAGCTTCATCGCGGTGTCGGCATCCACGCCGCCTTCGCGGGTGACGATATCGGCCTCGACATCGGCCGCGGCATAGTCGAAGTTCATCGCCACGAAACGTTGCTTGGTGGATTGCTTCAGGTCTTTCATCAGGCTTTGGTAGCCAGGGTTGTACGAGATTACCAGTTGGAAGTCGGGATGGGCCTCGACCAGCTCGCCCTTCTTGTCCAGTGGCAGGGTGCGGCGGTGGTCGGTCAGCGGGTGGATCACCACAGTGGTGTCCTGGCGTGCCTCAACCACCTCGTCGAGGTAACAGATCGCGCCAATGCGCGCGGCCGTGGTCAGGGGGCCATCGGCCCAGCGCGTGCCATTGGCATCGAGCAGAAAGCGGCCAACCAGGTCGGAGGCGGTCATGTCCTCGTTGCAGGCCACGGTGATCAGCGGCTTGCCGAGCTTCCACGCCATGTGTTCGATGAAGCGCGATTTTCCGCAGCCGGTCGGGCCCTTGATCATGACCGGGAGACGGCCTGCGTAGGCGGCTTCGTAGCGCTGGATCTCATTGCCTTGGGGCTCGTAGAAGGGTTCCTGACGGATCAGGTAGGGGGCGGTATCGCTCATAGTCTGGCCATTGCGTTGGTTTTATGTGGTTGCCGGATCGCGCGCGTCGGCGGACCCAGGCGAAACGCGCGCGGGGTTTGCGCGGCGTCCGGAAATGCGTGGCAGTGGATTGCCGGAAAAAAAGCCCCCGTTTCCGGGGGCTTGGCAGGGCGTATTTCAGGCGGCAGCCTTACTTGTGAACGCCCAGCTTCTCGCGCCAGCCCGGGTAGAGCTTGTCGGCGTCGTTGGGGAAGGATTCGAACGCGCGCGCGAATTCCTTGTGGGATTTCGCAAACTCGATCGGATCGGCGCCTTCCTTCCAGCACTCATAGGCCTGGCGCAGCGAGATGGCGCCGGCTGCCGGGCTGTCGATGTGGCCGTAGGAACCACCACCAGCGGTGTTGATGACGTTGCCGTGGCCAAGGTTCTCGAAGAAGCCGGGCAGACGCAGCGCGTTCATGCCGCCGGAGATGATCGGCGTGGTCGGCTTCATGCCATACCATTTCTGGTTGTAAACCGGGCCCTGGTATTCGTCACGTTCGATGATATAGGCGATGGCGCGGTCGTCTTTGTCGCCTTCCATCTTGCCGTAGCCCATGGTGCCGACGTGGATGCCGGAAGCCCCTTGCAGGCGGGACATCTTGGCCAGTACATAGGCAGTATAGCCGCGCTTGGCGCTTGGCGAGGTAACGGCCCCATGACCCGCGCGATGGTAGTGTAGGTACTGGTTGGGGAACCAGCGACGGGCGGTCGTCACCATGCCCGGGCCACCGACATAGCCATCAACCAGGAAGGCGACGTGATCGGCGAATTCACCGAAGGTTTCCAGGACGTATTCACCGCGGGCGATCATTTCGCTGTGGTCATCGGCGGTGATATTGGCCGAGAACAGCTTGGCCTCGCCGGTTTCGTCCTGGGCGCGGCGCATCGCGTCGGCGACCAGCGGAATGACTTTCTTCATTGGTGCAAAGACCTGGTTGCCTTGCGGCTCGTCGTTCTTGATGAAGTCGCCACCGAGCCAGAACTGGTAGGCGGCCTCGGCGAACGGCTCCGGACGCAGGCCGAGCTTCGGCTTGATGATGGTGCCGGCGATGTAGCCGCCGTCCTTGACCGGGCGGCCGAGGATGCGCCACAGGTCGGAGATGTCCTTCGCCGGGCCGTCGAACAGTTCGATGGCGCGCTTGGGCATGTAGAAGTCGATCATCTTGGCGTGCTTGATGTCGCCCATGCCCTGGTTGTTGCCGATGGTCAGGGTCAGGAAGGAGACCAGCATCATGCGGCCGTCGATGACGTTGCGGTCGAACAGCTCCAGCGGATAGGCGATGCGCATATCCTCATTGGCTTCGTCGATATGGTAGACCAGCGCGTCGACGCCCTTGGTGAAGTCGTCGGTGGTCGATACCTCGACGTTGGTGCCGGTGGAGGATTCGGCCGCGAAGTGCGCGGCGGCTTCCAGGTAGCCGTGGCCCGGCTGCGGCGCCATCTTGTAGGCGACCAGAATGTGCTTGCCGCCTGCGATCAGGTCTTCTTCTTTCAGGCTCAGATCGGAATAACGTGCTGATTGATCCATTTGGGTTCCTCGATTTGTAGGTTGATGTGGATCCGGCTGGAAGCGGATCGCCGATCGCGATGGCTGACCGCGCCAACCCCGGGGGTTGCGTGGTCTTGCATCGATGAGGCGGGAGTATAGCAACCTTGTGATATATCTAATAATATAAAGATATTATCAGAACCATTTGGTTTTGTTTATGTATGTAAGGTCTTGGAGGCGGGCCTGGATCAGAGTCGCCGCCCATGGGCGACGAGTATGCATCCCGTTACAGTGCGGAAGCGCTTGGAACGGGCGAGCGGCGCGCAGCGATGATCCGCTGGCGTGCTTTCAGAAGGGACGGACGGTCGCGCGCATCTCACTTCGGTCGTTCTGTCCGTATTCGGCGAACAGGTAAAGCGAGCCGGCGGTCAGCGCCAGGCCGGCGATGATGGCGAGCGCGATCTTCACCCGGCTGTAGGGGCGTTCGCCGCGCACGCGGCCGGTCCGGCCGTTGATGACGAAGCGGTAGCTTTTGCCGCGATAGCGGAAGGCGGCGGCCCAGACGGGCAGCAGGATGTGCTTGAAACGCAGGTTTTCATGGTGGGTGCGTAGTTGGGAGATGCGTTGCTGGTCGCCACCGATGGCGCGCCGCACGTCCTCGCGGATGATGTGATCCATGCGCTTGCGCGCGAGCTGGAAGCCTTCGTCGAGGCGGACCTGGTAGACCTCGCCCCGGAAGCCCGCGAGGTAATCTTCCTGGTAGGGTACCAGGGCATCGAGATCCCAGGGTTCGAGTTCGTCGGTGATGGTGCGTGGCAGGGTCTGGGTGGCGCCGACGAGGACGTCGTCGAAGTGGCGGCGCACGATGCCGCTGGCCGGTGTCCAGCGGATGCGTGGCTCGCGGCGGTGCTGGATCACGCGGCGGCCGTTGACGATCACGGGCACCTGGACGCTGACGTAGTAGATGTCGCCGCGCAAGCCGTTGTAGTGGGTGGTGGCATCGCTGTCGTAGGTCCAGTAGGGCAGGTAGATGCCGGTCAGCTTGTCATCGGCGCGTGCGTGCCGCGAGAGGGCGTTGGGGGCGAACCACAGGCCGCGCAGCCATTTCTCGAACGCGGCGCGTGCCTGATCGGCCTCGATGCGGAAAGGCAAGAGCGCGCGTGGCTTGAACAGGCGGTATTGGTCGGCGGCGGTGACCACCGGACTGCCGCAGAATGGGCAGTCGCCGGCGGTGATATTCGGGTCGAGGGTGAATTCGGCGCCGCAGGTGGTGCAGTGGGCGAGCGCCTCGGTGTCGCTGAGGGTTTTCTCGGCCTTGTTCAGCGCCGCGATGGCTTCGCGCAGATCGTATTCGCGGATCTCGTTGTCGAGATCGTCGATCGGCGACTCGTAGCCGCACCAGGGACATTTCAGGCTGCCCTGGCCTGGGGTGAAGCGCAGCGCCGCGCCGCATTGCCGGCATGGGAAGGTGGCTTGCAGCGGCGCCGGGCTTTCGCCGTTGGGGGAGGGGGCGGCGTTCACCGGGGAGGAAGTGGGGGGGGTGTGTCCGGGCGCAGCAGGGGCTTCAGCTCGTCGATCTCGGCGGCCGCTTTCCAGTCGTCCATGCCTTGCGTCCAGGCCAGGGTTTCGGCGTTCAGGCGGCCCTCGCCGGCGAGTCGTTTCAACTCGTCAAGGGTGAACGGGCCGCGGGGCTGGCCCTCAAGGGCGAGATGGTAACGCGCGTCACCCGGCAGCGGGGGCGGGCCGGAGGCGGGGGTTCGCAGGCCGTCGGCTATCTTTCCGGCCATCGCCATGCCGATGCCGATGCCCATCGCGTCGCTGATCGGGCCGCTGCCACCGCCGCGTTGGTCGATGGCCTCGGCGGTCTGGTACTTCAGGTAACGGTCGAGATCGCCGACCAGGCCCATGCTGGTGCGTTTGTCCAGCGCGGCTTCGACCTCGGGCGGCAGCGAGATGTTCTCGACCAGCATCTGGGTCAGTTCCAGCCCCCAGGCGGCCAGTTCCGGGGCGATGCGCCGGGTCAGGAATTCGCCGAGCTGGTCATAGTTCGCGGCCAGGTCCAGGACCGGGATGCCGGATTTGCCGATCAGGTTCGAGAAGCGGGAGGTGATCAGGTTGCGCAGTTGGTCGCTGATCTCGTCGGTGGTGAAATGGCCATCGGTGCCGACGATCTCATGGATGAATTGCCTTGGGTCGGCGATTCGCAGCACATAGCTGCCGAAGGCGCGCACGCGCACCGCGCCGAACTCTTTGTCCCGCAGTATCAGTGGGTTTCTGGTGCCCCATTTCAGGTCGGTGAACTGGCGCATGTTGCAGAAGTAGACCTCGGCCTTGAACGGGCTTTCGAAGCCGTGGTCCCAGTGTTGCAGCGTCGACAGCACGGGCAGGTTCTTGGTTTCGAGCTCATAGAGGCCGGGGCCGAGTACGTCGGCGACCTGGCCTTCGTTGACGAACACCGCTTTCTGGGCGTCACGCACGGTGAGTTTGGCGCCGTACTTGATTTCGTTGCCGTAGCGCTCGAAGCGATGCACCATGGTGTCGTCGCTGTCGTCGAGCCACTCGATGACGTCGACGAATTCGCCGAACAGTTTGTCCCACAGGCCCATCAGCCGGCTCCTTCGGCGGTCGTGGGCTGGTCGGCCTTGGCCTTTGCCGCCATCAGGGTTTCGCGCAGCTCACTTTCCATCGCGCGCAGCTCGTCGAGCGCGGCGGCGCGTGATTTGCGGCCTTCTTCGGCGATGCGCAGGCTTTCGTCGATGGTGTCGATCAGGGTCTGGTTGGCTTTCTTGACCGATTCGATGTCGAAGATGCCGCGCTCCATCTGCCGGCGCACCTGGGCGTTGGCCTGTTTCAGGTTCTCGGCGTTGGCCTCGAGCAGGTCGTTGGTCAGGTCGGTGGAGCGTTTCAGGGTTTCGGCGGCGCGTCCCGAGCGGAAGATCGTCACCGCCTGCGCAAGCTGGTTCTTCCACAGCGGCACGGTGTTCACCAGGGTCGAGTTGATCTTGCTGATCAGGCCCTTGTCGTTCTCCTGCACCAGGCGGATGCTCGGCAGGCTTTGCATCGCCACCTGGCGGGTCAGGCGCAGATCGTGCAGGCGGCGTTCGAGATCGTCGCGCGCGCCGCGCAGGTCGCGCAGCTCCTGGGCCTTCAGCAGGTGTTCGCTGTCGGCCTCGGCCTGGGCCGCGAGTTTCGGGATCTCTTCCTCGTCGAGGCGGCGCAGCTTCTCTTCTCCGGCCGAGATATAGAGTTCGAGACGGTGGAAGTAGTCCAGGTTCGCATCATAGAGCTTCTCCAGCGAGACGATGTCGGTAAGCAGCTCGGTCTTGTGTTCGTTGAGTCGGTCGGTGATGGCGTCGATCTGCTTGCGCACTTCCTCGTACTTGCCGACGAAGCGGGCGATCGGTTTGGCCCGTCCGAACAAGCGTGCGAAGAAGCCCGGCTTCTCCATCAGGGAGTCGACATCGAAACCGCGGATCGCGGTGATCATCTCGTTCAGTGAGTCGCCAACCGTGCCGAGGTCTTTGTTCTTGACTCCCTCGAGCATGCTTTCGGAGATCTGACTCATCTTCTGCTGGGTCCTGGCGCCGAAGTAGATGATCGAGGTGCGGTCGTTCATGTCGATCTCACCGATGATCGCATCCAGCTCGCGCCGGGCTTCCGGGTCGGCCTCGTTGTAGACCACCATGTGGCTGTCGATCGGCCCGATCGCCTTGCTGTTGGCGAGCACTCGTTCACCAGCCTGCGCCTGGAGCGCCTGGTCGGCTTTCTCGATGGTGGAGGATTCGTTGTCGCTCATGGGTGTCGCTCTCCGTTTGTCGGTTTCATTCGGAATGGGGCGGTTTTCGTTCCGGTGACGGTGCATTATTTTTTTCAGAATATCTCATTGATTTATATGATTTTTCACGATCTTGGATGATGCGCGCCCCGCGTCATGAGTGTTAGGGGCCTTCCTTGTTCAACTGGGTATCCAATACCTTGATCTGCACGTCGAGGTCGAAACGATCGTTGTCCAGCAGCTCGGCGTGTCGCGCCTTCACCGTTTCCTCGAAATCGTTCAGCAGGCGTGCGAAGCTTTCGATCAGTTCGGCGTCGGGCGCGGCGTGCTGCACGCGCACATAGCGATCGGCGACACGCTGTATGCCTCCGAGGTAGGTGTTGAGGAAGGTGCGCATGCGCGGCAGGTCGTTCGGATCTTTCTCTATGCCGTCGATGATCTTGCGTACATCCTCGACGATGCGGGCGACCGCCGCCGCATGGTCCGGGTCGGTGATCCGCTTGCCGGCGGCCTCCAGCGCGGCGAGTTTCGCTTCGGCCTTCTCCAGGATTTCGATGACCTCTTCGCCGCTGACCCCCAGCGAGAGTCGGCCGATCTTGTCCTCGCGGGGGTCGAAGCCATACAGCAGGTAGAAGCCGGCAAAGGCGCCGAGCCCGAACAACAGGCTGATCGCCAGCCCGTAACCCGCGCTCAGCCAGGCGCTCAGGCCGGTCGCGACGGCGAGGGTGAGCGCGGCGAGGAACTTCCACGGAACCGCCGGCGCGCGGGCGATCTTGCGTTGCCGATACTCGTACTCCAGGCGCAGTCCGCGCCGCGCCATGATCGCCGCCAGCGAGAACAGCGCGAAACCGCTCAGGTTGCCGAGCACGCCGCCGGCCTCGCCTTTCCACAAAGAGATCAGCGTGGCCAGTGCCAGCGGGATCGGCGGCAGATACAGGCCGATGCCCCGCACCTTGCTGGAAAGCCGCCCCATATCGGGGCGATAGGGTTTTGCGTTCGCCATGGGGCTAGCCGGCCGGCGCCTGGGGCGGGAGCGTGGCCGACCTCGGGTCCGCGGCGGACGATGGGCGGATTGGGGGGCGGACGGGACTATCCATATGGAAGGTTTCAAACTCCGGGTATTGCTTGGATACGCACTGTAAACGAATCCGCGCCGGCGGGACAAGTCGACGCGCGGGCGGGCCGGGCAGGGACGCGATCCGGCTCCGGGCGGCACGCGCGGTCACTTTGAAACGGGGCCGCTCCGGCCGGGTGGGGGAGGATTGCTCTCGAACAAGGCGTCCACGATCGGGCAGTTCCGAATCGAGTAGTCTCCACCGCTGCAACGTGCCGCCATCTGGTTGAGCGCATCGCGCAAGCGGGTCAGGTCGTCGATCTTGCGTTGCACCTCGCGGGCTTGCAGCATCGCCATGCCCTTCACCTCGCCGCAGGTATGCTTCGGCTCGTCGATAAATCCCAACAGTTCCTGTACCTGCTTGACGCGGAAGCCAAGCTCCCGGGCGCGGCGGATGAAGGTCAGGCGTTTCAGGTGCTCTTCGCGGTACAGCCGATGGCCGCCCTGGGTGCGGGGCGGCTCGGGCATCAGTCCGGCTTGCTCATAATAGCGGACGGTTTCGGGCTTGACGCCGGCTTTTTGCGCCAGTTCGCCAACGCCCATGGTTTGCGGTGTCGTCATGGCACGCTTGAACCGGTAGTTACTATAGGTTTCATACTAGCAGTCCGTCGGTCTTGGGGACAGTCCAGCATTCTGGCTCCCACGATCCGGCGGGCTGCGAGCGACCGGGAGAGTGCGATGAAACAGAAGGCGAGCATGGCGGGCGGGAGCGGGCAACGGCTCGTCGGCGTCGGCGTATTGGCATTGTTTACGACGTTGGGCACCTTGCTGTGCTGCGCCTTGCCTATTCTATTGGTGACCCTGGGTTTCGGCTCGGTGGTCGCCGCGGTGAGCTTGCAGCTGCCGTTTCTGGTGACGTTGTCGGAGCACAAACCGTGGATCTTCGGGCTCTCCGGCGCTTTGCTGACATTGGCGGGCGGCTTGCTGTGGCGCCCGGCCCGCTGCCCAGCCGACGCGCGGCTGGCCGCGCAATGCCGCCGATCCCGACGTTGGGGGCGACGTTTGTTCTGGCTCGCCGTCTCGTTGTGGCTGGTCGGTTTTTCTACTGCTTACCTGCTGCTGCCGTTGCGTATGTGGCTGGATGGCTAATACCCACCGGGAGGAGGATTCCATGATGAAAATCTGGGTGATGTTGGGCTTGTTCTGGTCGCTGACGGTTTCTGCCGTGGAGGTGGTCGAGATCGATATCAATGGCATGAGCTGTGGTTTCTGTGTCGACGCGGTGCGGCGCAAGCTGTCCCGTCTGCCGGATGTCGAGAAGGCGCGGGTCAGTCTGAAGTCGAAGAAGGTCCGCATCCGGGCGCGGTCGGACCGGCTCGATCTCCAGCGGGTGCGCAAGACGATTCTCGATGCCGGTTTTACACCGTCGAACATACGCCGTGTCGATGAGGACTAGGCGTTTCTCCTTCTGCCCGGGCGTCGGTCTGTTGGGGCTGGCCCTGGGGCTGGTTCCTCCGATGGCGACGCGCGCGATGGGGCTGCGTTCCTTCGTCGCTCTGCCGGTCGACAAGGGCGGTGTGGTGGCGCGCCTGCAATGGCTGCATGATGAGGAGAGCGACCGCAATGACGGTGTGCTCGATCTGGCATACGGCTGGAGCGCGAACCAGACCCTGCTGCTGGGGCTGCCCTACCGTTTGTCGCCACGGCGCGGTGGTCGGCGACGCGGCGACCTGGGTTTGCTCTATCGCCGGATTCTGTGGCGCGTCGATCGCCCGCAAGGCACCACCCGCGTCGGTGTGCTGGCCGGTCTGGACCTTTCCGGGGATCGCGAGCATGAGGACGCGGCGCGCTTCGGCGTGGTCGCGAGCGGGTATCGGGGACGCCACGAGATCGATGCCGATCTGTTATGGCGCCAGGGGTTCGGCGCGCGGGACGATGGCGCGCGCTATGACCTGTCATGGCAGTACCGCTTGTCGCCGGCGCAGTACCCGGAGTGGGGCGGGACGAGCGAGTGGAACAGCGTGGTCGAGTTGAACGGGCGCTGGCGCGAGAGCGGGGTGTTCGTTCATCAGGCGACTCTCGGCTTGCAATGGGTCCACCCGCGCTGGGTGCTGGAGGCCGCCGTCTACCGCGATTTGAACGGCCTCCGGGAAACCCATCTGCTGCTCAGCGGGCGCTGGCATTTCTGAACGGCAGCAGTGGCAATGGCGAATCTGGTCCTGGCTGCTTGAAATAGCGGGCGGGCGCACCATGTTCCGGTAGCGGATTTCTGTTACTGGAGAATGAGAATGAATATTGCGAAGCTTGACCCTGAGCTGCTTGCTCTCGAACTGATTGGAGATGATGAGCGCGGCTACGATTTCCTCGACGAGACGGACATTGCCGCGCTGAAACGGCTGACGGCCGAGGGCGGGGTGTTGAGTCTGTACCTGGATATCCGCGCCGGGACGCAGCGTGAGAGGCCGGCGATGACGGTCTACCGGCAGGGCATCGACGCGATTCGCGAGGCCCATGAAAAGGATTGGCCGCATGAACAACGAGTGCGCTTCGACGCCCTGGCGAAGGATGTCGGCGAGCGTCTCGAAGCCTTGTTGAAGAACCCACGGGGCAAAGGGATCGCGCTGTTCGCGGCGCCACATCGGGTATTGCCAAAGAAAGGCAAGGTGGACTACCAGCGGATCGCTGCCTACAGTCTGCCGGACGCGCCGGTCGATCAGGTGGCTTGGGGTGGCGCGCCAGTTCTTGGGCCGTTGCTGATGCAGCGTGACGAGCATCCGGATACCGGCGTGGCGCTGTTCGATC
>JALVEB010000013.1 GCA_027008705.1 Sedimenticola sp.
GAAACCATGCTCAAAGAGATCGACCGCACCCAACTGCCGTCGTACGAACTGGGGCTGGAGGATGGTATCGAGAAGGGCCGTCAGGAAGGTCGTTTCGAGGGAACGCTCGCGGTGGCCCGCAAGCTGTTGCCCAGGCTTTCCGATGAAGATATCGCCGAGACCACCGGCCTGGAACTCGACCTGATCCGCCAGTTGCGGCGCGAAACCAGGAGCGACTGAGTCGGTCTGTTTCACTGGCCCGGTCGGCACTTATCCGAGCTAACTTCGTGCGCCGCCTGAACGGCCACATCCGTCTCCGCCTTCGGTTACGCTTTATCGGAAAAGACATCCTGAGCCAGCTTGACCCCGATCACCTCGAAACCAAAGAACAACACATCGAATGATGATAGCGCTGTTGCCCGATCCGCGGTACTTGATCCGGTCTATGTCTTGTCAGGCCAATGGCATTATAAGCGCGATTGCCTTGCCCTGAGTCGCGGTCGTTATTCTGGTTGCGTGCTTTCCCTGCTAGAATAGCCTCGTCGCCGGCGTAGCTCAGTTGGTAGAGCAGCTGATTTGTAATCAGCGGGTCGGGGGTTCGACTCCTCTCGCCGGCTCCATCTCTTTCACCTCTGTGGAGCGAGACTCGTTCCCGCGGGCGGCATTCGGCTCATTCTCCCCGGTTTTACGCTGGCTGGCGGCGCTGGCCAGCTGTCCTTCGATGATCTTCACTACGGCATCGCTGTCCCAGGCGAGTCCACCACGATAGGCATGGCTGATATGGCCGTCTGCGGCCACCAGAAAGCTGCTCGGGTAGGCGTAGACGCGCCACGGGGCGATGCCTTTGGCGTTCGGATCGAGCAGGATCGGGTAATCGATCTCGAAATCCCGCAGGAAGGCGCGCACGGTGTCCGCGGGTTCGCCGATGTCGACTCCGAGGATCTCGAAGGCCTTGCCGGCAAGGCGGCGTTTCAGGCGGATCAGCGATGGCAGTTCCTCGACGCAGGGCGGGCACCAGCTGGCCCAGAAATTGACGAGCACGACCTTGCCACGGTAGCCGGCGAGATCATGCACGCGGCCATCGAGGTCGGGCAGGCGGAGCGGCAGGCGCCGAAGCGCGCCGCGCCAGGCTTGCAGCATGGGTTCGCCTGGGTTGGTGTCGACCTGGCCCGGCGTGCTCGCGAGCGGTGCCGCGTGGTTCGCGCGCGGCGCGCGGGCGAGCTGGCGCATCGCATGGTCGATGCGTGCGGCGAGGATGTCGCGCGCCGCGCGGTCGCCGGTTTCGAACTCGCTTTCGGGCCGCTCCTGGAAACCGCTGTGGGCCTTCGGGATGACATGCGCGAACAGTGGCGCGCCGCCCGCGAGCAAGGCTTCGGCAATCTCGAGACGATGCGGGAAACGGGTCGATTTCTCGGGTTGCAGCAAGAACACCGGCAGGTTGGTGGCGCGCAGGATCGGCGCGAAGTGGGCCGGCTGGCCCGGCGCGGGTGGCTCGTCATAGGGAAGCGGGTCGAGCAGGATGACGCCGTCCAGCGGTCGCGCGTCGGGCCTGGCGAGTTGCCAGGAACGCGCCACGCGCAGCGCCAGCAGGGCGCCGCGATCGGAGCCGATCAACGCCACGCGGCGCTTGCCCCGGCGGCGCGCGGCTTCGAGCAGGCGCGCGACCACGGCGGGGTCGAACTGGCGTAGGCCGGCGCGTCCCGGCGGCGCGAACCAGGCGGCGTGCAGATCGGCGTTCCAGACCTCGATGCCGCGGGCTGCGAGCGCGCGCAACAGCACGCGACGCGCCGGCTGTGGTCCGGCCTCGTTGGGCAGCCAGATCAGCAGGCGCGGGCTGTCGCCGAAGGCCTCGATCGGGATCGCGGGTTCGTCGCCGATGGAGAAACGGCGTGGCTCGTCGGCGTCGGCCGGCGACGCCAGCACGAGCAGGACGGCCAGGAAAAGACTAGTCCGCCAGTGTGTGTTCACCGGCATAGAGCGAGGCGATGGTTTCCCGTTCGCGCACCACCTGCCAACGCGCGCCATCGACGAGGACTTCGGCGGCGCGGGGTCGCGAGTTGTAGTTGGAGCTCATCGTGAAGCCGTAGGCGCCGGCCGAGCGGATTGCGAGCAAGTCGCCGGGTTTCAGGTTCAGCTCGCGATCCTTGCCGAGGAAATCGCCGGTCTCGCAGATCGGGCCGACCAGATCCCAGCGCGCCTGTTCGCCATCGCTGCGGGGACGCACCGGCACGATCTCCTGCCAGGATTGGTACATCGCCGGGCGCACAAGGTCGTTCATCGCCGCGTCGACGATCGCGAAATGGTGACTTGGGGTGGTTTTCAGGTATTCCACCCGGGTCAGCAGGATGCCGGCGTTGGCGGCGATCGCGCGTCCCGGTTCGAGGAAGATCTCGAGCGAGCGCGCGCCGAGCCGCTCGATCAGGGCCGTGGCGTAATCGGACGGTTCCGGCGGGTTCTCGTCCTGATAGCGCACCCCGAGGCCGCCGCCGAGATCGAGGTGGTCGATCGCGATGCCCTCGCCGGCGAGCTGGTCGACCAGTGCCAGCACGCGCTCCAGGGCATCGAGGAACGGCGCCATCTCGGTCAGTTGCGAGCCGATATGGCAGTCGATGCCGGAGACCCGCAGGTGCGGCAGCCCGGCGGCGCGGCGGTAGGCCGCGGGCGCTTGTTCGAAGTCGATGCCGAACTTGTTCTCCTTCAGTCCGGTGGAGATATAAGGGTGGGTGCGGGCGTCGACGTCCGGGTTGACCCGCAGGGCCACCGGGGCGACCTTGCCGAGCTCGCCGGCGACCTGGTTCAGGCGTTCCAGTTCAGGCAGGGATTCCACATTGAAGCAGCGGATGCCGACCTCCAGTGCGCGCGCCATCTCGTCGGCGCGCTTGCCGACCCCGGAGAACACCACCTTGCCGGGATCGCCGCCGGCGGCGAGCACGCGCTCGAGTTCGCCGAGCGAGACGATGTCGAAGCCGGAGCCGAGCCGCGCGAGCAGGTTCAGCACGCCGAGATTGGAGTTCGCCTTGACGGCGAAGCAGACATTGTGCGGCCGTTTGGCGAACGCCCGGTCGAAGGCGTGCCAGTGGCGTTCCAGGGTGGCGCGCGAATAGACATAGGTCGGCGTGCCGACCGCCTCGGCGATCTCGCGCAATGGCGCTTGTTCGGCGTGCAGTTCGCCGTGATGGTAGTCGAAGAAATCCATGATTCAGCGGGGTTGGGGTTGTTGTTGCGTCGCTTTGTCAGGCAGAATCAAGGGGCCTTTCTGGCCGCAGGCGGCGAGCATCTGTCCGCAGCCGAGCGTCGCGACGATGAGCCAGAAGAGCAAGGTGGGCCAGCAGCGCATGAGGGATTCCGTGGAATGAGAAGCCACGATTGTACCAAAGACGCGATGGCTCAACATGCCGGTTCGTCCGCCGCCATGGATCCGATACCCGAATGAATGGAGAATTCCGCATGAATCTTTCGCGTTCCCTGCTGGGCGCCGCCCTGGGCGCCATGATCGCTTTCCCGCCGGCCTGGGCCGGCGTCGACGTCGGCGTGTTCGTCGACAAGTCCTTCGTCGAGCCGGGCGGGGACGTACCGGCGCTGTCGATTTCCGGTTTCAACGATGGCGCGGCCACCCCGGTGGATGTTCACTTCGGCTTGATCGCGCCGGACGGCACGGTGTACGAGTATCCGGATTGGAATACCCGGTTGCGTCCGTGGCTTCCGTCGTTCACCTTGCCGGCCAATCTGCGTTTTCCGGCGACGCGCATCGCCGATCTCGATCGTCTGCCGGGGAATCCGCAAGCCGGCACCTGGTATGTCGCCGCGGCATTGACCCGGCCCGGCACCTTCGATTTTCTCGCTGTCGACTTGCAGCCGTTCACCGTGGTCGACGCCAACCGCGCGGCCGCCGCGGGCACGCGTTACGGCTCGTTGACTCTGTCGGTGTTCACGGGCGCGACGGGCGCGCTGCAAGACAAGTCCGTCGCGAGCGCGTTCTTCTTCGGCTTGGATACCCAGGCGGCGCTGAGCCAGCTGGTCGACGTTTTCCAGGGCGAGGAGCCGGCGCTGGAGAGTTGCGACTATCGGGAGCAAGCGACCGATTTCAGCAACGTCGGTTCGATCGATGGCTTGTTGCCACGGATGTTCGATGCCGGCGCCACGCTGACCCTGAGCGGCGGTGGCCAGAGCCTGACACTGCCGCGTGATTCCCAGACCCTGGGCGGTTTTACCGCAGTGTTCTACAGCGCCTCGGCATCGGCCGGATTCTATCAGGCCGGCGTCGAGTACCGTTTTCACGGCGATGGCGGTGCCGGGATCGGTCCGTTCACCGCCAAGGCGACCGCGCCGGCGCCGTTGGTGCTGACCCAGCCCGCGCCCTCCGCGGTGTTCTCGCAGCCGGCCGGCGCCGACATGACGCTGGAATGGAACGGCAATCACGGGCGCGGCGTCGTCGAAGCCAGCCTGACCAGCGTCGCGCTCGGCAGCACCAGCAAGGTGTTCCTGATCGATTGTCGTTTCGCCGACGATGGCAGCGGCGTGATCCCCGGCGCATTGATCGCGCGGGTGAAGGCCGGCGTCGAGGCCAATGGCACGGATCTCGCGGGTCTGCTCGAGTCGCTGTCCAGCGGTGGCGAGATCGACGGCATCGATTTGTCGAACGTCGACCTTTCCAACCTGGACCCGGGGTCGATCGATCTGTCGTCGCTTGGTATCTCCGGCAAGCTGGCGCCGGTAATCCTGACCGTCGGCCGCCATGTCGTCGCACCGTTCAACACCGATGCCGGCGATCTGACGGCGGGCTTTTTCGGCATCAGCTCGGGCGCCTCGGTTTCGGTAACGCTGGAGTAAATCGGCTACACTCGCGGGTTTTCCGACAGCGGAAGCCGGCAATGACCGATGCTTTGATCCACACCACCGCGCCGCGGGCCGATGCCGCCGTCATCTGGCTGCATGGTCTTGGCGCGGATGGCCATGACTTCCTTCCGATTGTGCCGCGTCTCGGTCTGCCGCCGACGGCGCGTATCCGCTTCGTGTTTCCGCATGCCCCGCGTCAGGCGGTGACGATCAACACCGGCTACCGTATGCGCGCCTGGTATGATATTCGTTCCCCCGATCTGGAGCGCGAGGTCGATTACGCCGGCATCGCGCGCTCGGTGGCATTGCTCGATGGGCTGATCGAGGCGCAGCGCGCCGCCGGGATCGAGGCGCGGCGGATCGTTCTCGCGGGATTTTCGCAGGGCGGCGTGATTGCCTTGCATGCGGGTTTGCGCGCCGGTTTCGACGGAGCGGGCGTGCTCGCCTTGTCGACCTATCTGCCGCCGGCGCCGACGCTGTGTCCCCGCCCCGGCCTGCCGGTGTTCCAGGCGCATGGGGAATGCGACGAGGTGGTGCCGCCGGCGGCCGCGCTGGCGGCGCGTGACTGGATGCGCGCCGCCGGTTGCGCGCTGGAGTGGCATGCCTGGCCGATGGGACATTCGCTGTGTGACGCGGAGATCGATGCCATCGGTCGCTGGTTGAGCGCGCGCTTGGCGCTTCCCGGATAAGGGGCTCAGAGCCGCCGCAGGGCGTCGTTGAGATGGCGTTCGATGTGGGTCTTGCGCGCCATCAGCGCAATCGTGTCGGTGAGCTGGCCCAGCGGGCCGTTGGCGACGCCGGTCAGGTAGATCGGGTAACGCGCGGCGTTGCGGCGCGCGGCCAGTACCGCGCGCGCCACGGTGGGATAGAAGGCGTCGCCGAGCACGATGGAATCGAAGATGCGCTGGTCGAACAGCAGTTGCAGGTGCTGGTTCTCATCGTTGGCGCTGAGCAGCTCCAGCGGAACGAAGTCGACGCACAGGTTCTCGGCCATGAGGTCGCAGCGTTGGCTGTGCCAGTGCCCGCCCGCGCGCGCGCGCGTGAGTTTGTGGATCGTCGGCGCCAGATCGAGTCGCGCGCGGTTGCTGGCCAACTGGCGGCGCAGCATCAGATTGTCGAGGAAGCGTCGCTGGTGGGTGACGAAATGCGGTTCTTCGCTGTCGCGCTGGCGGCCGTGAAAGAGCGCGCCCTGTTCGTCGAGCAGCCAGTATTCGAAATCCTGGCCGCGCGCGCGATAGAACAGTTGCAACTGTTCGTCGCGGTGTTGCGAGAAGAGATGGGGCAAGGGGCTGTCGTCGCCGAATTCGGGATCAAAGCGGGTGAGGCAGGCTTGTCCCGGCGGAGCACCGAGCGCGCCGGCCAGGTCCGCGAGATCGTCGTGCGCGGTCCAGCGGTAGCGCGAGGCATCGGGGCGGGCCGCGTCGATGGCGCGTCGGCCGTTCAACAGGACGATGCGCCGGCCGAGGCGCAGAACATAGCGCCAGCGGGGCGCGGTGATGCCCGCGACCCGCGTGAACAGCTGTCGCACGCGGCGCGCGATCAGGTCGCCGCGCGGATTGGAATGGCTCCATGCCGACACCGCGCCGACATCCGGCGCGCGTGACGCGAGGAACTCGCACAGCAGCTCCAGCAGACCGTCATCGCCTTCGTGGTGGGTCACCAGCAGCTCGCCCCAGCTGTTGCCCCGGATGCAGTCGATATCGCGAACCAGGTTACGATGCGCGGCGCCGAAGCAGAACGGGTCGGCGCGGTCGCTGGTCAATTGCAGGCCGCGCTCGCTGAGGCGGGCGAGAGGATCGCGGCCGACATTCACCAGCAGCGCGCAGCCCTGGATGCGCGGCGCTTCCTTCAGCGCCTCGATATCGGCCTGGTCCTGGTCGATGAAGTCCATGCGCGCCAGGCTGTCGAGGATGGCGCGCGCCTCGCGCGCATCGAGTTCGGCGTTGTCGTCGAGTTCGAGCCGGGTGGCGGTGGTGATCACCCGGTTGGCGCGGCCCCAGGCGAGCAACTCCAGTACACGGGGCGCGGCCTTCAGCGGCGAGCCGGGCGGCCGATCGGGGTCGTCGGGATGGTCGCGATAGAGCAGCCAGCCGTGTTCGGCGGAGCGGCTCACGCGCACGCAGGGTTCGGAGAGATCGCTGGAGAGCCGGGGGTTGAGGCGCTCGATCTTGCCGGGGCGTTGTTCGAACGCGGTATGCAACCTCTTGCCGAGAAGGTTGAACTCGTCGGTCTCGCACAGCTCCGTGGCGTGGTGGCGATGGGCGAACCGGCGCAGCAGGCGATAGCCGCGCGTCAGCTCGGCGACCAGCAGACGCGTCTCGCGCTGCACCTGGTCCACCTTCCAGGCGCGGCGCGCGTCGAGATCGCGGATCTCGTCCTCGTGCCATCCCCACTCATCGCACAATGCGCGCCAAGCCTTGCCGCGCCAATCGTCGCGCGCGCCGGCGTCGCTCAGACGGATGTCGGCCTTGATGTAGAGGCAGCGGCGGATCAGGTCGATGCGACCGTCACGGGGCGTTGTGGCCAGGTGTCGCTCGATGCGGCGGTACATCAGCAGGTAGGGGTCGAGCCGCGCGGCCTCGCTCTGACCGCGCCAGATCGCGCGCTTGATCTCGAGGGCGAGCCAGTCGATGCGTGGGAATTCGCTCGCGAAGGCCTCGATCAGCAGCAGCTTCAGCACCGATTTGTACGGCGACTTCAAGCCCTTGTAGAGCTGCCATTGCGCGGCCCCGAAGAATTCCGCCGCGCCGATGTGTTCGAGCCCGCCGAGGTCCAGCCATTCGTTCGGATCGATGAAGCGTTGTTCGATCAGGCGGCTGGCGTGGCGGGCATGTTCGTGCTCGTGCTCGGGCGCGACCAGCCACCACAGCGGCAGTCGTCCCGCCAGCCACACCGCGCTGCGGTAGAACTCCTCGAGCAGCAGCAGCGGCTGGGTGGCGCCGCTGCTTTCGTTCGACAGAGCATCGCGCTGGCCGTCGCGGAAGCGCGCCGGATCGATCAGAAAGGTATGCATCTCGAGGCCGAGGCTCTCCGCCCAGGCCTCGATCGCGGCGGCTTTTTCACGCAGCTGCGCGCGCTGGCCGTCATCGAGACCGGCACGGTGACACAGCCAGACATCCAGGTCGCTGTCATGGGATTGGCCGATCGAGCCGATCGAACCCATCAGGTAAAGCCCGCTGAGCGGGAAGCGGCGTAGCGCGCGCCGCTTCCAGGAAAAGCCCTTGGCGAGTGAGCGCGCGGCGCGCAGACAGGCGGCATCCGGCTGGTAATCGGCCAGGCCATGCGGGGTGTCGCTGGCGACGAAGCCCGGCAACAGCGGGTGATTGACGTGGTACAGCAGCGGCAACAGCTCGACCACGATCCGTTGCCACGGCTGGATGCCGTCGAGCAGTCGGTGGCGTCGCTGGTGGTTGAGATGGTGGATGCGGCCGACGAGGCGCTCGATCTCCTTGCGACCGATGCCCGGGGTCGTGGGCGCTTCCGCGGCCGGTCCGGGCGTGGGCGCGGGGGGGATCGGCGGTTTTTTCGATCGTGACAGGCGCATGGCGCGGGACGGGGTGGATCGGAAGCGGCAAGGCTCCTTCCAACCCCGACCGGCTTATCCGGTAAGCGACAGGGTCTGCCGGCTGTCGTCCAGCGCGCGGAGCACGTTGTCGAGCAGGATGCGCGCATCCATCCGCGGCTTCCATTCGGCCTGACCGATGTCGACCTCCACCGGAAAACGCTGATTGATCAGCTCCTGGCTGGCGACCAGGCCTTGCTCGATTTTGCCGATCAAGGCGTCGACATCGCGCAGCGAGGTCTCGGGCAACGCGATCAAGAAGGTGGCATCGTCCCAGCGGCCGATGCAATCGGCCCAGCGCATGCGATCGCGCAGGGATTGCGCCGCCGCGAGCAGCGCGCCATCGGACAACGGTGGAACAATCTCCGCGTGCCTGTTCTCAACGCGCAGGCGCACCGCC
Source organism: Sedimenticola sp. (assembly GCA_027008705.1). Taxonomy (GTDB): domain Bacteria; phylum Pseudomonadota; class Gammaproteobacteria; order Chromatiales; family Chromatiaceae; genus JALSSX01. Next base: position 8,778 of record JALVEB010000013.1, read on the forward strand.
ATCAGGCTCAGCGGGTTGTCGTAGCGCCGGCTGCGGGTGACTTGGTGATCGAGCAGTTGACGAAAGCCGCGTTGGTTCGGCAGGCCGGTCAGCGGGTCCTCGAGACACTGCGCGGCCAGGGCATCCCGCAGCGAGGCGATCTCGGCTTGCAGAATCGTGATCTCGCTCAGATCCTCGAAGAACAGCACGCGGATCGGTTGGCCATCGGTCGAACGCATGGTGCGCGCGTGGCGGCGCAGCCGCAGCGGGCGGCCATGACGCATCAGTGGTGGTGGATCCTGTTCGCCGAGCAAGGCCTCGAGGCCTCCCGCCTGGGGCGAAACGAGCTCTTCCCGCCCGATATCGAGCAGTTCCAGCAGGGTGCGGTTGACCCAGAGCACCTGCTCGTCTGGGCCGAGCGCGAGCATCCCGAGCGGATGGTTCTCGATCCAGTCGTCGTGCGGGTCGATCGATGGGAGTTCGGGCATCGTAGTCCTCTCCGTTGGCAGGGAAGTTGAAGATGACCAGCGAGATTCTGGTTCGATTATTCTACTCGTCGCCCAGAAATTTTCGGCCACCGCGACCGTCCGTCGCGCTTGCGGAAACTCGCCATGAAATGGGCTATGACCCGCTTCCGCGCCTGGCCCGGGAACATGAGGCCCCCCTGGGCGACGAGGAAGGTGGGTGGGCGACATCCAGCCTGATCGCAACGACGGCGGGGCGCGGAATGCGCCCCGCCGTCCGGAAACCGGTTGGCGCATCCTTGCGCCGGGAGGGCACTAGAGCGGAGTTCGTGCCCATGTAAGCGGTAGCGGCGGGGTGGTGGACTCCTTGAGCTGCTACTCGTCGCCCATGAATTTTCGGCCACTGCGACCGCCTCTCGCACCCGTGGGCATCGTTGCGGAAACTCGCCATGGAATGGGCTATGACTCGTTTCCGCGCCTGGCCCGCGAGCGCGGGGAACGGCCTCGAAAATCCGAAAATGCATGGGCGACGAGTATAACTTGGACGTTTAGACGACGTGGCCCTGATGCCAGTGCAGGGCAATCGCGCTTCAATTTCATTGACCTGACAAGGCGTAGGCCCGATCAAGTAGCGCGGATCGGGCAGCAGCGCCAAGCCTTTGAAATCGGGAAATGTCAGGCGAAATCAAGTGCGATTGCCCTGGATGCCACGGAATCCGGCCTTCACAATCCTCCCGTTTCGGGTACAATGTCCGGCTTTATCGGCGACCGCTGAGGGTCGCTCTGTGCATTATTTTCAGTATCTTTGTAAGGTTAAAGGCATGGTAACAATCAGACTTGCGCGTGGCGGTTCCAAGAAGCGGCCTTTCTATCATGTGGTCGTCACCGACAGCCGCAACTCCCGCGATGGCCGTTATATCGAGCGCGTCGGCTTCTTCAATCCGATTGCCGAAGGCAAACAGGAAGAGTTGCGTTTGGAGCGTGAGCGCATCGACTACTGGATCGGGCAGGGCGCGCAGCCCACCGATCGGGTCAAGTCGCTGATGAAGCAGCACGCCAAGATGGGCACGGCCGAAACCGAAGCCGCCTGACGGCATGGGCGAGACCCGCGTCCGGTCCAGCGCCCGCGAGCGCGGGCTGGTGATCCTGGGGAAGGTCTCCGGGTTGCACGGGGTCAAGGGCTGGGTGAAGGTCTATTCCGATACCCGGCCGCGCGAGAATATTCTTGCTTACTCGCCGTGGCACCTCTTTCATGAGGGAGACTGGCGGGTGGTCGAGCTGACCGGCGGACGCCCACATGGCAAGACGCTGGTTGCCGGGCTGGCCGGTTGTAACGATCGCGATCAGGCCGCCAGGCTGCTGGGCGCGACCATTGCGATTCCGCGCGAGCGACTGCCACGGCTGGACGAGGGCGAATACTACTGGACCGATCTCGAAGGCCTGCGGGTGCGGAATCTCGATGGCGCGGATCTGGGGTTGGTTTCGCATCTGTTTGCGACCGGGTCGAACGACGTGATCGTGACGCGCGGCGAGCGTGAGCGGATGATCCCGTTTTTGCAACCGGATGTGGTGCGCGGGGTCGATCTGGCCGCGGGCGAGATGCTCGTCGATTGGGATCCGGATTTTTGAGATTCGATGTCATTACGCTGTTTCCCGAGATGTTCTCGGCGTTGCGTCATGGCGTTGTCGGGCGCGCGCTGCAACGTGGCCTGATCGAGCTGCGTTGCTGGAATCCGCGCGACTATACCCGGGACGCGCACCGCACGGTCGATGATCGCCCGTTCGGCGGTGGTCCGGGGATGGTGATGAAGTATCAGCCGCTGGCCGACGCGCTGGCGGATGCGCGCCGCGCCGCGCCCGGTGCGCGCGTGGCCTGCCTGAGCCCGCAGGGGCGGCGGTTGGATCAGCGCGCGGTCGATGAGTTGGCCGCGCGGGGTGAAAACCTGATACTGGTCGCGGGCCGCTACGAAGGGCTGGATGAGCGTTTCATCGAGACCCATGTCGATGAGCAGTGGTCGATCGGTGATTATGTGCTCAGCGGGGGTGAGCTGCCGGCGATGGTGCTGATCGATGCGGTAACGCGCTTGCTGCCCGGCGTGCTCGGCCATGCCGATTCGGCGGCGCAGGATTCGTTCAGCGCCGGTTTGCTGGATTGCCCGCACTACACGCGGCCCGAGGTCGTGGCCGGCCTCGCGGTTCCGGCGGTGTTGACCAGTGGCGATCACGCCGCGATCCGCCGCTGGCGGTTGCGCGAGTCGCTGGGACGCACTTGGCGGCTGCGCCCGGATCTATTGGAAAACCGAAGCCTGTCGGATGAAGAACGACGGCTTCTCGATGATTATATTGCCGCGCTGAGAAGCGCCGAAACCCAGGAGTGAAACCATGAGCAATCTCATTGCCGAGCTGGAATCAGAACAGATGAACCGTGAACTGCCGGAGTTCGGCCCCGGTGATACCGTTATTGTTCAGGTACGCGTAAAGGAAGGGAACCGCGAGCGTTTGCAGGCCTTCGAAGGCGTGGTCATCGCCAAGCGCAACCGTGGACTGAACTCCTCGTTCACAGTGCGCAAGATCTCTCACGGCGAGGGTGTCGAGCGCGTCTTCCAGAGCTATAGCCCGCTGGTGGCCGAGGTCAAGGTCGTGCGTCGTGGCGACGTGCGTCGCGCCAAGCTGTACTACCTGCGCGGACGCACCGGCAAGGCCGCCCGCATCAAGGAAAAGATCCGCTGAAACGGATCCGCCTGGCCGCGCGCCAGGCGGCCTCTCCGAAAGCCGCCGCGTAACTACTCAGCGAGTAGTTCAAACGGTGGCTTTTTTGTATCTGGAGATCGGTTTATGATGCGCCATGCCTGCTGAAACCCGTCCCCCGGATGCCAAAGCGAAGCTGCTTGCCGGCTTGCGCGAGATCTTGCCTTCAGAAGCGATCATCGCTCAACGCGAGGCGCTGCGGCCGTATGAATGCGATGGCTTGCCGGCCTACCGTCAGACGCCGTTGGTCGCGGTCTTGCCCGGTACCATCGCCCAGGTCCAGTCGATCATGCGCCTGTGCTCGCGCCTTGCCGTGCCGGTGGTCGCGCGCGGCGCCGCGACCGGCTTGTCTGGTGGCGCCCTGCCACTGGCCGATGGCTTGTTGCTTGGGCTTGCGCGCTTCGACCGGATTCTGTCGCTCGATCCGTTGGCGCGCACCGCGCGGGTGCAGCCCGGGGTGCGTAATCTGGCGATCAGCGAGGCCGCTGCCGCGCACGGACTGTATTACGCGCCGGATCCCTCGTCGCAGATCGCCTGCACCATCGGCGGTAATATCGCCGAGAACTCCGGCGGCGTGCATTGCCTCAAGTATGGCTTGACCGTGCATAACCTGCTCGAACTGAAGCTGGTCACCGCCGATGGCGAATTGCTGACCATCGGCGGTGAATCCCTGGACGCCGCCGGTTACGATCTGCTTGCGTTGCTTACCGGCTCTGAAGGCATGCTCGGTATCGTTGTCGAGGCCCTGGTGCGTCTGCTGCCGAAGCCGCCCGTGGCGCGCGTGCTGCTGGCGGCCTTCGACGAGGTCGGGCGCGCCGCCGACGCGGTGGGCGAGTTGATCGCCGCCGGCATCGTGCCGGCCGGGTTGGAGATGATGGACCGCCTGGCGATCCGCGCGGCCGAGGATTTCGTGCATGCCGGCTACCCGGTCGATGCCGGGGCGATGCTGTTGTGCGAGCTCGATGGCACGCCGGAAGAGGTTGCCAGCCAGCTCGAATGCGCGATCCGGGTGTTGCGTGCCGCTGGGGCCAGCGAGTTGCGCGAGGCGCGTGACGAGGCCGAGCGCGCGCTGTTCTGGAAAGGACGCAAATCGGCCTTCCCGGCGGTCGGGCGACTGGCGCCGGACTACTACTGCATGGACGGCACGGTGCCGCGGGGGCGTCTGGCCGAGGTGCTGGAGGGCATCGCCGAGCGTTCGCGTCGTTACGGTCTGCCAGTGGCGAATGTCTTCCACGCCGGTGATGGCAACCTGCATCCGCTGATCCTCTACGATGCCAACGATCCGGAACAACTGCGCAAGGCCGAGGACTTCGGCGCGGAGATCCTCGAGCTCAGCGTCGCCGTGGGGGGCAGCATTACCGGGGAGCACGGGGTCGGGCAGGAAAAGCTGCACCAGATGTGCGTGCAGTTCGGGCCGGCGGAACTGGCTTGTTTCCGCGATCTCAAGCAGGCTTTCGATCCCGCCGGGCTGCTGAACCCCGGCAAGGCGATCCCGCAACCGCGTCACTGTTCCGAGTACCGCGAGCTCGGCGGGGACACTCTGACCCCGCCGTCCCGGAGAGGGGGGCTCGATGGCTGATCTCTCCGCGCGGCTCGCCGCGCGCGTGCGCGAGGCCAGTGAGCAGCGCCAGCCGTTGCGCCTGGCCGGCTCCGGTAGCAAGGCGTTCCTGAGCGACGCCGCGCATGGTGAACCGTTGGAGCTGCGCGGTCATGAGGGTATCGTCTCCTACCAGCCGCGCGAGCTGGTGGTGCGCGCGCGCGCAGGAACCCGGCTGGCCGATCTCGAAGCCTTGCTGGCCGGGAACCGGCAGATGCTGGCCTTCGAGCCACCCGCCTTCGGCGCGGATGCGACCCTGGGTGGCGCCATTGCTTGCGGCTTGTCTGGCCCGCGTCGTCCCTATGTCGGCGCGGCGCGTGATTTTGTGCTTGGCGCACAGCTCATCGATGGTCGCGGCCAGCGGCTGCGGTTCGGCGGCGAGGTCATGAAGAATGTAGCGGGCTATGATGTCTCGCGCCTGATGGTGGGGGCTTTTGGCTCGCTCGGCGTGCTGCTCGATGTCAGCCTGAAGGTGCTGCCCCGGCCGCAACAGGAAACGACCCTGGTGCTCGAGCATGCGCTCACCGACGCCCTGGCCCGGATGAATCGATTGGCTTCCCGCGCGTTGCCCCTGTCCGCCGCGAGCTGGCACGCCGGGGTGATGCGTCTGCGCCTGTCTGGCGCGGCGGAGGCGGTGGCCTCCGCCGCGCGCGAGATCGGCGGCGAGCGCCAGGCCGATGGCGAGGCCTACTGGCAGGCATTGCGTGAGCAGCGGTTGGAGTTCTTCGATCCGGCGCGTCTTGGCGGCGCGCGCCTGTGGCGGCTGTCACTGCCGCCGACCCGCCCGCCGCTGGATCTGGAGGGCGACTGCCTGCTCGACTGGGGTGGCGCGCAACGCTGGTTGATCAGCGAGCTGACGCCTGAGGTGGTGCGGCGGGCCGCCGCCGAGGCCGGTGGTCATGCCACCTGTTTTCGCGGCCCCGCCCCTGAAGACGGTCGTTTCCATCCGCTGACGCCGGCGATGCGGCGTTTGCATCAGCGGCTGAAACAGGTCTTCGACCCGCGCGCCATATTGAATCCCGGTCTTCCGTGCAGGACGCCTTGACGATGCAGACCCGCTTGTTGCCACATTATCGGGAAAGCGCCTGGGGCGGGCAGGCCGAGCGCATCCTGCGCGCCTGCGTGCATTGCGGTTTCTGCACCGCGACTTGCCCGACCTACCAACTGCTCGGCGATGAACGCGATGGTCCGCGCGGACGCATCTATCTGATCAAGCAGATGCTCGAGGGGGAGCCTGCGGGCGTGACCACGCGCCGCCATCTCGATCGCTGCCTGACCTGCCGCGCCTGCGAGACCACCTGTCCCTCCGGGGTCGAATACGCGCGTCTGCTCGACATCGGGCGTGAACAGATCGAACGGCTGGCGCCGCGTCGACCGACGGATCGCGCGATGCGCGCGGCCTTGCGCCGGGTATTGCCGTGGCCGCGCCGACTGCGCGCGTTGGCGCGGCTCGGCCAGGTACTGCGTCCGCTGTTGCCGGCGCGGACACGCGCCAGGCTGCCGCGGATCGGCGAGGACAGACCCTGGCCCCACGCGCGTCATGCGCGATGCGTGATCATCGCCACCGGTTGCGCCCAGCGCGCCTTGCGTCCGGAGACCAATGCGGCCTTGGCGCGCCTGCTCGACCGTCTCGGGGTTGGCGCGTTGGCGGCTCCCGCTCAGGGTTGCTGCGGCGCAGTCAGTCATCATCTCTCGGCAAGCGAAGAGGCGCGCGATTTCGCGCGGCGCAACATCGCCGCCTGGTGGCCATCGATCGAGGACGGCGCCGAGGCGATCCTCATCGCCGCCTCGGGCTGCGGGGTGATGGTCAAGGACTATGGCCAGCTGTTGGCGCATGATCCAGCCTGGAGCGAACGCGCCGGGCGCGTCGCCGAGTTGGCCCGCGATCCGGTGGAATACCTCGCGGATTTCGACCTCTCCGCGTGGCGCATCGATGCCGCGCGCGCCGGGCGCATCGCCTTCCATGTGCCCTGCACATTACAGCATGGCCAGCGTCTCTCGGGCCGCGTCGAAGCCCTGCTCGAAAGCCTGGGGCTGGAGCTGACGCCCGTGGCGGACGCCCATCTTTGCTGCGGTTCGGCCGGGACCTATTCGATCCTCCAGGCGGAGCTGGCCGAGGCGCTGCGCGCGCGCAAGTTGGCGGCTCTCGAAGCCGGCCGGCCGGAGCGACTGGTGAGCGCCAATATCGGCTGTCAGTTGCACCTGGAGGCCGGCGCCGGGCGTCGCGTCTGGCACTGGTTGGAGTTGCTCGACGAGCTTGCGGAATGAACGATTTCAGCTTCTATTGGCACGATTACGAGACCTGGGGCGCCGATCCGCGGCGCGATCGCGCCGCGCAGTTTGCCGGGCAGCGCACCGATGCCGATCTCAACCCGATCGGCGAGCCGCTGGTGCTGTATGCGCGTCCGAGCGACGATATGCTGCCCCAGCCGGATGCCTGCCTGGTGACCGGCATCACCCCACAGCAGGCGCTCGAGCGCGGCGTGCCGGAGGCGGATTTCTTTCGTCGGATCCATCGCGAGATGGCTCGTCCCGGCAGCTGCGTGGTCGGATACAACAATCTGCGCTTCGACGACGAAGTTACGCGCTTCGGCTTCTATCGCAACTTCATCGATGTCTATGGTCGCGAATGGCAAGGCGGCAACTCGCGTTGGGATCTGATCGACGTACTGCGCCTGGCCCACGCGCTGCGTCCCGAGGGTATCGAATGGCCCCGTGACGACAATGGTGTCGTCAGTTTCCGCCTCGATCGCCTGTCCCGTGCCAATGGCCTGACGCATGAGGATGCCCACGACGCGCTTGGCGATGTCCGCGTGACCATCGCGATGGCAAGGTTGCTGAAACAGCGCCAGCCGCGCCTCTATGACTACTGTTTCACCCACCGCGGCAAGCAGGCGGCGGCGAAACTGCTGGATCTCCGCAATCGCACGCCGTTGCTGCATGTCTCCGCCAGGTATCCGGCGGCGCGGGGCTGCATCGCCCCGGTAGCCCCGGTTGGCCGGCTGCCCGGCAACCGCAACGGCGTGGTGGTGTTCGATCTGCGCGCGGATCCGGCGATGCTCGTGGAGCTGTCGCCCGAAGCGCTGCGCCAGCGCCTGTTCACGCCGAGCGCCGAGTTGCCGGAAGGGTCCGAACGGGTGCCGTTGAAGACCGTTCATCTGAACAAGTGTCCGGTCTTGGCGCCGCTCAACACACTGACCCCGGAGGCCGCCGAGCGCTGGGCGATTGATCCGGCGCGGGTGGAGGCGCATGCCGCGCGGCTGGCGGCGCTCGGGGACTTGCAGCCGCGCCTGGACGAACTCTTTGCGCCCGATGAAGGGCAGACTTTCCCGGACGACCCGGACCTGAGTCTCTATGGCGGTTTTTTCTCGAACCACGACAAGCAGCAGATCGAAGCCATCGGCCGTCTCTCAGCGGATGCCCTGGTCGATTATCATCCCGTTTTTGACGATGCCAAGCTGCATGAATTGCTGTTTCGCTACCGTGCGCGCAACTGGCCCGATACGCTGAAAGCCGATGAATGTCAGCGCTGGGAGGAGTACCGCCAGTGGCGGCTGCGTGACCCGGCCGGTGGTGCCAGCATCGTCGCCGAGACCTACCACGCGCGGCTGGCCGAACTGGAAAACGAACACCCGGATGACGCGGCGGTGCGTGAGTTACTCGCGGCGTTGCGGGCATGGGGCGGGCGCGTGCTCGGTGAGCGGCTCAGTCCCAGGGCAATCGCGCTGAAAAGCCATTGCCCTGACAAGGCGTAGGCCCGATCAAGCGCAGTGGATCGGGCAGCGGCGCAATTGCGTGGCGCCGCCGCAGCCGGTTTCGCGGTACTTGAACCGGCCTACAGCGGTTTTTTTGCCATAGGAACATGGGTCCGATCCACCATGCTGGATCGGGCGACAGCGATAAGCCTTTGAAACCAGGGAATATCAATCGAAATTAAGCCCGATTGCCCTGGGTTCAGTCTGACTTCTGCT
>JALVEB010000014.1 GCA_027008705.1 Sedimenticola sp.
AGGTGCAAACAGGCCAACTTGTTGATTGTAACTACTCAGCGAGCAGGCCAAATAAAGGGGAACTGATCAGATCACCGCTGAAATGCGTCAGATCAAGGCAAAAGCAGAGCTGGCGTATTTCAGCGGTTAGCTGAGTAGTTACCGTTGATTTTCATGATCTGGGGTGTAACGCCGTCCCCGCTCTCATGGAAGGGCCTGCGCTCTGTCAGGTCAATGGCATTTATGCGCGATTGCCCTGGGATATCGCCACAGGGTACTTGACACTACCGAATCAGCGTCCGACCGGCTATTCCAGCAGGGCGTTGACCGCCTCCAGATCCTGCTCGGACAGCGTGCCGGCAGCCTGCTTCAGGCGCAGGGTATTCAACAGATAGGTATAGCGCGCCTTCGCGTAGTCTCGCTCGGCCTGGTACAGGCGCCGCTGACTGATCAGCACGTCGACCGAGGTGCGGGTGCCGACGCGGAAGCCGGCCTCGGTGGCGTCCAGCGCGCTGCGCGCCGAAACCGTGCCGGCCTTCAGCGCGAGCACCTCGCTGATGCTCGAAAGCACGCCGCGATAGGCATCGCGCACGCCGCGCGTGGTCGCGCGCATCGCCTGCTCCAGACCATCCTTCGCGCCCTGATACCGCGCCGCCGCCTGGCGGGTCGCAGCGCTCACCGCGCCCCCGGTGTACAGCGGAATCGCCAGCTGTACACCGATACTGCCGCTGTCGGTATCCGAACCCAGTGAGGAATCACTGCGATCCAAGCCCAGCTGGCCGACCAGATCGAGCGTCGGATAGTGCCCGGCGCGCTCGACCTCGACGTTCTCGCGCGCGGCGAGCATCTTGTTGCGCGTCGAGATGATATTCGGGTTCTGCTCCAACGCAGTATGCTTCCAGGCATCGATGTCCTCGGGCGTCGGCCGATTCAAATCGATGTGCTTCTTCAGCGCCGCAAGATCGTCGTCATCGAACTCGCCGACGATCTCGCGCAACGCCTCGCGCGCGTTGTCCAGCGCGTTCTCGGCGGTGATCGCCGCCGCCACCGAGGCATCGTAACCGGCCTTCGCCTCGTGCACATCGGTGATCGCGATCAGGCCGACATCGAAACGCTGCCGGGCCTGCTCCAGCTGCCGCTTGTTGGCCTGCCGCTCGGCGCGGGTGAACCTCAGCGTATCACGCGCGCTGAGCACATCGAAGTAGGCCCGGGCGACGCGAATGATCAAATCCTGCCGCGCCGCGATATAGTCCGCCTGCGCTCCGGCAACCTGGTAACCGGCTGCCGCGAGCCGCGCCCAGTACTCCTTGTGATAGAGCGCCTGCTTCAGATTCAGCGACAAACCGTACTTCCCGAAGCTTTCCTCCTGGCTGCCGAAACGGCCATCGGAATTGGAATAGAGAAGGCTGGCATCGCCGCCGAGTGAAACGCCGGGCAGCAACCTCGAACGGGCCAGCGGCTCGTTCTCCAGCGTCGCATCGAGCGTCGACCGGGCGATATGGATGCGGGGGTCGTTGTCAGTGGCCAGATGGTAGACATCGAGCAGATCGGTCGCCCAGGCGTTCAGGGACATACCGAGCCACCCGAGTTGCGCCACCATCGCCAATGACTTGATTCGCTTGTTCATGCGCCTTTCCCCTGTCTCCGACCGCCCCACGGGCGAGCCATTAGAAATATAATTTAGTGATGGATCACAGAAGGTTATCACATATATATTAGAATTTTCTAATTTTCCTTCGGCATCGGCCCGGCCAGCAGCTGTGGATCCACTCGTTGATTTCGCCAGTTCATGCGCCAGTCCAGATGCGGCCCGGTGGCGCGACCGGTGGCGCCGAGTTCACCGATCACATCCCCCTGCTCGACACGCTGACCCACCTTCACCAAGACCTTGCGCATGTGCAGAAAGCTCGATGACAGACCGTGACCGTGATCGACGATCACGGTGCCACCGGAAAAGAACATATCCGGCTCGGCAAGCGTCACGATGCCCGCCGCCGGGGCGCGCACCGGCGTGCCGACCGGACGCGCGATATCGACGCCATAGTGCGGACGCCGCGGCTTGCCGTTGAGGATGCGCTGACTGCCGTAGACCCCGGTGATCGGGCCGATCACCGGCCATTGGAAGCCCCCCAGGAAATCCAGGCGCGGATCGCGCCGCGCGCGCGCTTTCCGGACCTTCGCGATGTCGGAACGGATGCGCGCCAGATCCTGCTTCGAGCGTGGCATGACCTTGCGCGGCGGCAGCCCGTCGATACGCTGGATGCGGTACTTGCGCGGCGCGACGCGCAGCGAGCGGATCTCGTGACGCCCGTCCGGATAGCGGATCGAGAGGCGGTGAGCGGGACGGGCATCGCGCCCGAAGCCGATCACGAAATCCCCACGCGGCGACACCATCACCGGCTCGCCGTCCAGGCGCAGCGTGCTGCCCGGCTCGGTCTTGCCAATCAGCACCCCGCCCTGCACCAGATGACCCTCCAGCCGGGCGTCTCCAGCAAGCACCACGGCCGGAAACGAGCAACAAAGCAATAACAGCGACAAAGCGCCTGACAGAATCAAAGACATCGGAAACAACGAATGAGTGGAACCAGCCGTCAGTATGACATAATTGGCCACCCTGAAGCAGCCAGCCAGCCATCATGCCCGCCGCCCAGACCGAGAGTCCGCAACCCTACACATGGCGGCGCCTGGCGCGTATGATCACGCGCTTCCGCGGCGCTCTGGTGAAAGCCAACCTGATCGCGATCCTCGGCGCGCTGGTCAGCGTGCCGGTACCGCTGCTGATCCCGCTGCTGGTCGACGAGGTCTTGCTCGACAAGCCCGGCAGCGCGGTCGCGCTGATGAACCGGATCTTCCCGCAGTCCTGGCACGGCCCGGTGCTGTACATCCTCGCGGTACTCACACTGACGCTGCTATTGCGTCTCACCGGGCTGGTGCTCGGGGTCTGGCAGACACGCCAGTTCACACGCATCGCCAAGGAAGTGATCTTCCAGATCCGCCGCGACCTGCTGCGCCGCCTCGAACGGGTCTCGATGAAGGAATACGAAACCCTCGGCTCGGGCAAGGTGGCCTCGCACCTGGTCACCGACCTCGATGCGATCGACCACTTTGTCAGCGTCTCCACCAGCAAATTCCTGGTCGCGGTGCTGAGCATCGTCGGTACCGCTGCGGTGCTGCTGTGGATGCACTGGCAACTGGCGCTGTTCATCCTGCTGCTGAACCCCTTCGTGATCTACCTGACGACCCGCTTCGGGCGCAAGGTCAAGCGTCTGAAGCAGCGCGAAAACCGCGCCTACCAGCTGTTCCAGGAATCGCTACAGGAAACGCTCGACGCAATCCAGCAGATCCGCGCGGCCAACCGCGAACGTCACTACATCGGCCGCATTATCAAGCAGGCCGGCGAGATCCGCCACCACTCGGCCAGCTTCGCCTGGAAAGCCGATGCCGCTCAGCGGCTCTCGTTCGTCGTGTTTCTGTTCGGCTTCGACATCTTCCGCGCGGTGAGCATGTTCATGGTGCTGTTCTCGAACCTCACCATCGGCGAGATGCTCGCCGTCTACGCCTACCTCTGGTACATGATGTCGCCGGTACAGGAAGTACTCGGCGTGCAATACGCCTGGCACGCCGCGCAAGCCGCGCTGGAACGCATCGACCGGCTCCAACGCATCGAGCTGGAACCCGTCTACCCACACCACCGCAACCCGTTTTCCGGCAAACGTACCGTTTCCGTCGAACTCGAACGAGTCAACTTCCGCTATGATGAACGCCACCCGGTGCTGAGGGACCTCTCGCTGCGCATCCCGGCAGGGCAGAAAGTCGCCTTCGTCGGCGCCAGCGGCGGCGGCAAGACCACCCTGGTCAACGTCATTCTCGGCCTCTATGTGCCCGACAGCGGCGTCATCCGCTTCGACGGCGTGCCGGTGAGCGAGATCGGACTCGACGTGGTGCGCGAACACGTCGCCACCGTATTGCAGCACCCGGCGCTGTTCAACGACAGCGTGCGTGAAAACCTGCGCCTGGGCCGCGAACAGCCCGACGAGGCCCTTTGGCGCGCGCTCGAGATCGCGCAACTGAAAGAGGACATCGCCGCGCTGCCGGAAGGTTTGGACACCCGGCTCGGACGCAACGGGGTGCGTCTCTCCGGTGGCCAGCGCCAACGCCTGGCGGTAGCGCGCATGATCCTCGCCGGCCCGGCGGTGGTAATCCTCGACGAAGCGACCTCGGCGCTCGACACCGCCACCGAGGCCCGCCTTCACCGCGCGCTCGCCGAATTCCTCGCCGGGCGCACCACAATCATCATCGCCCACCGCCTCAGCGCGGTGCGCCAGGCCGATCGCGTGCTGGTGTTCGAGGACGGCCGCATCGTCGAGGACGGCCGCCATGACGAACTGATCCACGGCGAGGGGCTCTACGCCAGCCTCTACCACAAACCGTGACCACGGAAGGTTTCACACCTGCTTGGTGGTTGCCGGGCGGCCACGCCCAAACCCTGTGGCCGGTGGTGTTCCGCCGCCGCCATCCACTGACGCTGCGCCATGAACGGATCGAGACGCCGGACGGCGACGAACTGGAACTCGCCCACCTGCCCGAGCGCCGCGGCCCGCGCGTACTCGTACTGCACGGCCTCGAAGGCTCGCTGCATTCACACTACGCCAACGGCCTGCTGCATGCGCTACGGCAGGCGGGATTCAACGCCACCTTCCTGTTCTTTCGCGGCTGCAACGGACGCCCCAACCGGCTGCCGCGCGCTTACCACTCCGGCGACACCGGCGACATCCGCTTCGTCATCGAAACCCTGCGCGCCGACGGTCGCGCGATCGACGCCGCGGTCGGCTACTCCCTGGGCGGCAACGCCCTGCTGAAATACCTCGGCGAGGAAGGTCATTCCGCGCCGCTGCGCGCCGCCGCCGCGGTCTCGGTACCCTACCGGCTCGCAGACGCCGCGCAACGCCTCCAGCACGGTTTCTCACGCCTCTACCAGGCCCACCTGCTGGCCAGCCTGCGACGCGCCTACAAACGCAAATTCACCCTCATGCCATCCCCACTGAAGGTCGACGTCGACCGCCTGAAAAGCTTCCGCGCCTTCGACGACCAGGTCACCGCCCCGCTACACGGCTTCCGGGGCGTCGAGGACTACTACCAAAGCGCCAGCTGCCGCCGATACCTCCCCTCGATCTCGCCACCGACCCTGTTGCTGCATGCGCGCAACGACCCGTTCATGTACCCCGACACCGCACCCACGCCAGGCGAGCTGGCGCCCGACACCCGCCTGGAACTACACACCAGCGGCGGTCACACCGGCTTCGTCGCAGGCAGCCCGACACGGCCCGGCTGGTACGCCGAGCAACGTATCCTGCGCTTTCTGCGGGAAAGCATCGGACGCGATCGCTACCCTGATGGATGCCGGCCTCGAGCGCCGCGCCACGGCGGTACCCGAAGGCAACGGGGAGGAAACGGGTCCATCGCGACCCGGAAGAACCGCGATGGAATACCGGGGACAAGGCGTCCCCGGTAATGGCGGGATCAGAACAGTCCGGCGGGGCAATCGACGCCGGCATCACCGACGCAGAAC
>JALVEB010000015.1 GCA_027008705.1 Sedimenticola sp.
CGGGGGGCACCGGCATCACCGGTCGCGACAGCACGCCAGAAGCGGTGGCGCCACTGCTCGACAAGCAGATCGAAGGCTTCGGCGAGATCTTCCGCGCGGTCTCGCGCGAGGAGATCGGCATGTCGACGATCCAGTCGCGCGCGATCGGCGGGCTGGCCAACGGCACCCTACTGTTCTGCCTGCCGGGTTCGACCGGCGCCTGCCGCACCGCCTGGGAACACATCCTCAAACCCCAGTTGGATCACCGTACCCGGCCCTGCAACTTCGCGCAGATGTTCCCGCGCCTGCTCGAAACCGAGGAGAGCACGACATGAGCGATTGTGACTGCGGCAGCCAGGGCGCCGCGCTGAAACCGCTGGAAGAAGCCATCGAGCTGATGCTCGCGCGCGCGCGCCCAATCTCCGGGAGCGAGCGCGTGGCCACCGCCGAAGCCCTCGACCGCGTGCTCGCCGAAGCCCAGACCAGCCCGATCACGGTGCCCGCCTGGGACAACAGCGCGATGGACGGCTACGCCATCCGCACCGCCGATCTGAGCGAAGGCCAGAACCGCCTGCGCGTAACCCAGCGCATCCCGGCGGGCAGCTCGGGCGAGCCACTCGGCGCGGGCGAGGCCGCGCGCATCTTCACCGGCGCGCCGGTTCCACCCGGCGCCGATGCTGTCGTCATGCAGGAATTCTGCGAGCGCGACGGGGATACCTTGATCGTCAAGCGCCCGCCCGCCCCCGGCGCCAACATCCGCCGCGCTGGGGAAGACATCGAGACCGGCGCCGAGGTGCTCGCCGCCGGCACCCGGCTCGCGCCGCAGCACCTCGGCCTGGCGGCCTCGGTCGGTATCGCCACCCTGCCGGTCAAGCGCCGCCTGAAGGTGGCGATCTTCTCCAGTGGTGACGAGTTGGTGATGCCGGGCGAAACCCTCGCGCCGGGCCAGATCTACAACTCCAACCACTTCACCCTGAGCGGCCTGCTGCGCCGCCTCGGCTGCGAGATCATCGATCTCGGCCAGGTCGAAGACAACTTCGAGGCCACCCGCGACGCGCTCGCGCGCGGCGCCGGAGAGGCGGATCTGGTGCTTGCCTCCGGAGGCGTATCGGTGGGCGAGGAAGACCATGTAAAACCCGCCGTCGAAGCCCTCGGCACGCTCGATCTATGGAAGATCGCGATCCGCCCCGGCAAGCCCGTGGCCTTCGGCCATATCGGCGAGACCCCGTTCATCGGCGCCCCCGGCAACCCGGTCTCGCTGTTCGTCACCTTCTGCCTGTTCATGCGCCCCTTCATCCTGCGCCAGCAAGGCGTCAGCGGCGACCTGGTGCCGCCGATGCTCTCCGCCGAGGCCGCTTTCGACTGGCCAAAACCCGACAAGCGGCGGGAGTTCGTGCGCGCGCGGCTGGAAACCGGTCCAGACGGCGCCGCCCGCGTCAGCGTCTACCCGAGCCGCTCTTCTGGCGTTCTGAGCTCGGTGGTCTGGGCCAACGGCCTGGTCGTGATCCGCGAGGGCCAGGTCGTGCGGCGTGGCGAGCGCGTGGATTTCCTGCCGTTCTCGGAGCTGCTGCAATGAACATCCAGCTACGCTACTTCGCCAGCCTGCGCGAAGCCGTCGGCCGCGACAGCGAAACCCTGGAGTGGGAGCCGGATGCCAGCCCCAGCGCCGCCGATGTAATCGAACGGCTGCGCGCGCGCGGCGGGCGTTGGGCCGAGGCCTTCGCCGCCGACAACCCCTTGATGTGCGCCATCAACCAGGAGATGTGCGATCCCGGGCAACGGCTGAAAGAGGGCGACGAGCTTGCCCTATTCCCCCCGGTCACCGGCGGTTGAGCGGTATGGAATCCATCCTCGTCACCACCGAGCCGTTCGACCCCCATGCCGAAAGCGCCGCGTTGCACGCGCGCAACCCCGCGGTGGGCGCGGTCGTCGACTTCATCGGCTGGATGCGTGATTTCAACGAAGGCGACCCGGTCACCGCGATGACCCTGGAACACTACCCCGGCATGACCGAAAAAGCCCTGCAACGGATCGTCGCCGAGGCCGAATCCCGCTGGGATCTGCTCGGCGTGCGCATCGTCCACCGCGTGGGTGAACTGAAGCCCTCCGAACCCATCGTCCTCGTCGCCGTCGCCAGCGCCCATCGAGGTGACGCCTTCCGCGCCTGCGAATTCCTGATCGACTACCTCAAGACGCGCGCCCCGTTCTGGAAGAAGGAAACCACCCGCGACGGCGAACGCTGGGTCCAGGCCCGCCATAGCGACCGCGCCGCCGAGGCCCGCTGGAAAGAAGAAATCTCTAAGGATACCTCCCAGGACTGAATCGCCAGCGGCTCATAATGCCTGTTGCCAACGCTGTCAGGCCATCGTGCGGTCGCAACCTACGGGATGTCGCGCCAACATCCGTCGCGAGACAGAAGGGTCAAAACGGATTGCCCAGATAGAGAAAGGCGTTGCCGCGTCCGCCTTCGGCCAGACCCAGGCCGAGATAAAGCGGCCCGGCCAGGGTATCAATGCCCAGGAACAGACTGCCGCCCAGGCGCAGGTGGCCGTCGATATCGGCACGCCGTTGCCAGGTGTTGCCGGCCTCGAGCGTGGCGCCGGCGAACACCGGCAAGAGCTGGAAATCGTTGATGCGGCGATAGTAGCCGGCAAACAAATGAAGAAAATGCTGGCCGGCGAGTTCGTCGCGCTCGAAGCCGGAGAGTCGGCCGAAGCCGCCGAGGCGGAACAAGGACTGCACCGGAGCGTCGTCATCCAGGGTGAAGCCGGCGCGCGCTTTCAGCAGCAGACGGTTGCGACCGCGGTGGGTGGCCAGCGCGCCTTCGAGTCGGAATTGTTGATAGCTGTCATCGCCGCCGAGGAGGTGGCGCGCCGCGCGCCATTCCAGCAGCGAAGCGGTGCCTTCAGCGGGAAACGCGAAGGCATCGAGGGTATCGCTGGTAAAGCGCAGGAACAGCGAGGTATCGACGAAATTGAGCTCGGGCAGGCTGGGATCGCCGGTGCGCAGGCGGCGGTCGCCGACGCGCCAGTCCAGTCCGCCGCGCAACTCCCCCCAGTTGTCGAACAGACGGCCGCCCGACAGTCCAAGGCGGAACTGATGCACGCGGTATTCGGCGCGCTCGATGCCGTCGACATAGTCGCCCACATTGTAGGCCAGATACTCCGCCTGGGGGTTGATGAAGCGTTCGCCGGCGTCGTCGAGCGGCTCGTAGAGCTCGGCGAACAGGCGCGGTGATTCGCCCAACCGCAGGATGCCGCGAAACTCGCCACCCCGCGGATCGAGGTTGGTCAGGGTGTACCCCAGCGACAGATCGAAGCTGGTATCGCCTTGCAGATTGCCACTGAGGCGCAAGCCGGGTTGCAGATAGTCCGGCCCCCAGCTTTTCTCGATCACATGGATGCGCAGCCCGGTGCGCCCGCCGCGTCGCACGATGTCGTAGTCGACGCGCTGGAAGATGTCCTCGCCATAAAGCCGCGCGATGCTGTGTTCGAGGCGGGCGATGTCCAGGCGCTTGCCGACACGCAGGTGGAAGCGCGCGGTGATGGCGGAGTCGGACAGGCGCGAGCGGTTGTCGAACTCGATGAAATCGACGATCGGAGCCGGCACGGCGGATCGGCGCCGATGCGGCCTTGTTGCCAGCCGCACCGCGGCGAGCCGCTCCAGCCGCTTGCGTTGGGCCAGCGCGGCGCGTGTTCCGGGCGCCACCGCCTCCAGCCCGCGCTCGAAATCCGTGGTCGTGAGATCACCGAGTTCGGGCAGGATCAGAATATCGCGCGGCCCCAGCGAGCGCAGGCTGCGTTCGGTATTGGCGCGGGTCATGATCGACGTCAACTGATTGGTGATCGTCAGCACGTTATCGAGATGATCGCGCGGTTCCAATGGGGTGCTGATATCGACCGCGATCAGGATGTCCGCGCCCATCGCGCGGGCCTCGGCCACCGGCAGATTGTCCGCCACGCCACCGTCCACCAACAGCCGGCCGCGCCATTTCACCGGCGAGAACACCGCCGGGATCGACATGCTCGCGCGCATCGCCAGCGCCAGATCGCCGCGACGCAACACCACCGCCTCGCCATTGCCGATATCGGTGGCGATGGCATGGAATGGAATCGGAAGGCGATCGAAATCGTGGATCCCGGCGACCGGTCGGGTCAGCTTCTTCAACACCAGCATCGCCTTCTGCCCATCGAGCAGACCGACCGGCAGCTTCGCGCGACCCTCGCTGAAGCCGACGAACGAGGGTATCAGCAGGTCGGCCTCCTTCTGCTTGCCGCGAAACGGTCGGCTGCGGCGATCCGGGCGGTCGTTCAGAGTCGCCGTCCAATCGATCCCGCCAAGCGCCTTCTCGATTGCGTCCGGCGACATGCCGGAGGCATACAGCCCGCCGATGATCGCGCCCATGCTGGTGCCGGTGATTACATCGATCGGCACATGCAACTGCTCCAACACGCGCAGCACCCCGACATGCGCCACCCCACGCGCGCCGCCGCCGGAAAGCACCAGACCGATGCGCGGGCGTTCCGCCGCGAAAGCCGCGCCATGCAACAGAAGCAGCGCAATCAGAATGAACTTTTTCATCGGATTCCATGCAGCCGAAACAAAGGCCGCATGATACGGGATAGCGCGGTCGGCTGTCGCCGGGGGCGCTGATGCTTGATCCGCCGCGCTTGCGCGGGCCTGCGTCCGCATTGCAATCATCCTGCGTAGGCCGGTTCAAGTGTATGTGAAGCGGCAGCGGCGATGCCGCAAAACCGCGCCGCTGCTCGATCCGCTGTGCTTGCGCGGGCCTGCGATCCTTTGCCGCCCGTCGGCGTTTCGCGCGGATGTCAGACGCTATGGCCTGGCTGCCTTACCTGCCGCGCGGTTTTCCCATTGCGCGGCTTTTTCGGGGTCGGGTTTCAGGCCGAGGTCGCCGTGCTGGTAGATGTTGGCGAGGGTTTTCATCGCCACCGGGTTGCCGGCCTCGGCGGCGCGGGTGATCCAGTAGAGGGCTTGTTGCGGGTCGGCGCTGACGCCGACGCCGTTCTGGTAGGCCCGGAGATGAGCCCATCAGCGCGCCGACGATCACCGGCAGCAGAGAGGCATAGAGACCGTAGTAGGCCGGCACGTCGGCGAGCTGGGCATAGGGCGGCGAATGCGGGATCGCGACCAGGGCCACGGTGAGGCCGGCGATGAAGTCGGCCTTCAGGGTGTCGCGGGTCATGTTGGGCAGCCAGGTAAGAAACGGCAGAAAGCGTTTCCAGCCGCCACCGGAGTGTCTTAGCAGGCTGTTGAAAAACGCAGTTTTTCGACTGCCTGTGCGCAGTACATGGATGTACCGCCATTTTCTACCGCCATTTTCAATGGCCATAAGCCATTGAAAATGAAGGAAGCGGGGAAACTGCGTTTTCCGGTTCCGTA
>JALVEB010000016.1 GCA_027008705.1 Sedimenticola sp.
AGGAGAGGGGGGGATTTCAAGTCCCAGCCCATATAATCCACAAGCGCATCAGAATATGCGCAATTATTTCTAATGCTTGCGCTTCCATCCAATTTTCCCCACGATAGCTTTCCGTCCACGCCAAGCAGTATTCCGCAGTATGACTCCCAAGGCTCTCGACCCCGTTCGTCAACACATCGCCTCGCGCATCATCGGTCAACAGAATCTCATCGACAGCATGCTCATCTGCCTGCTCAGCGACGGGCACATGCTGGTCGAAGGCATGCCCGGGCTGGCCAAGACCACCGCGGTCAATGCGCTCTCCGAAGCCATCGAGGGCGACTTCCATCGCATCCAGTTCACCCCGGATCTGTTACCGTCGGATCTGATCGGCACCGATATCTACCGCCAGGAGAAGGGTGAATTCGAGTTCAGTCCCGGACCGCTGTTCCATAACATCCTGCTCGCCGACGAGGTCAACCGCGCGCCGGCCAAGGTGCAGTCGGCGCTGCTGGAGGCGATGGCCGAGCGGCATATCACGGTAGGCCAGAAAACCTACCCGCTGCCCAGGCTGTTCATGGTGCTGGCCACGCAGAACCCGGTCGAGCAGGAAGGAACCTACCGCCTGCCCGAAGCCCAGCTCGACCGCTTCCTGATGCAGGTCGAGGTCGACTACCCGAACCACGACGAAGAACTCAGGATCCTCGAACTGGACAACGCCCAACAGGGAAAGGAAACCCCGGCGGCGCCCAGCCCGCTGCCCGAGCATGTGCTCTTCGAGATCCGCTCGAACGTGCGCGATCTCTTCCTGGACCCGAAGCTGAACCGCTATATCGTCGACCTGGTGCAGGCCACCCGTAGTCCGGAGGCCTATGACAAGGAGCTGGGCAACTGGTCGCGCATCGGCGCCTCGCCGCGCGCCTCGATCGCGCTCGCGCGTTGCGCCCGAGCGCGCGCCTGGCTCGATGGCGAAGACTACGTCTCGCCGGAGCACATCCAACGCGTCGCCACCGACATCCTGCGCCACCGCCTGATCCTCACCTTCGAGGCCGAGGCCGAGGGCGTCACCGCCGAGGACTTCATCCAGCGCCTGTTGTCGCTGGTCGCCATCCCCTGAGCCGGGTCATGCATCCCTACCCCCTACTTCAGGAACTGGTCGAGCTGCGCCGTTATGCACGCAGCCTGGGCCTGCCCTCGCAACAACTGGTCAGCTCCAGCCTCAGCGGCCTGTATGCCTCGGTGTTCCGCGGCCAGGGCCTGAACTTCGAGGAGGTGCGCGAATACCGCGAGGGCGACGACATCCGCAACATGGACTGGAAGGTCACCGCGCGCACCGGCAAGCCTCATCTGAAGGTCTTTCAGGAGGAACGCGAGCGCACCGTGGTATTGTGCGTCGACAAGGGGCCGCACATGCATTTCGGCACCCGCAAGGTCTTCAAATCAGTACAGGCGGCGCGCGTCACCGCGCTGCTCGGCTGGGCCGCCAACAGTCAGCATGACCGCGTCGGCGGCATGCTCTTCGGCGGCGAACGAAACGAGTACTTCCGTCCCAGCAAGGACCGCCGCGCGATCTGGCGCATGCTGCGCAGCCTCGCCAACCCGGACGCCGCGTCCGGCAATCACGAGGGCTTGCTGGCCGACGCGTTGCGCCAGGCCCAGCGCGGCGCCGGCACCGGAGGACTGGTATTCATCATCGCCGACTTCAATCATGACCTGCCCGATCTCGAGCACCACCTGTTGCAACTGCGCGATATCCACTCGGTAGTGCTGATTCCGATCGACGATCCGGCCGACCAGCGTCTGCCGGACATGGGCCAAGTGCTGTTCCGCGACCCCCAGGGCGGGCTGATCGAGGTCGACACCGGCAACGCCCGGGCGCGCGAGGCCTATGCCCGCGACTGGCGCCACCGGCGCGCCGAACTGCAACGTCTGGCGAGCCGCCTGCGCATCGCCCTGATCCCGATCCGCACCGACGACGACGCCCACCTGACGCTGATGAGAGGCCTGGAAAAACGCGCCCGACAGAAGGCTTTCCAGTGAAGCACCAGGAACTGCTGCGCCAACTGCGCGACATTCATGGCATCGACCCGGTCGGCTGGTGGCCTCCGGCCATCGGCTGGTGGCTGTTGGCGCTCGGCGCGGCAACCGCCGTCGGTCTGCTGTTCTGGCTGGCGCGTGATCTCTACCGTTACCCCTGGGGCAGTTGGCGACGCGACGCGCGTGACCGCCTGATCCGGCTGCGACGCCAGCTGAAGACCCGCCCGCCGCGTGAAACCGCGGCCGAACTGTCCGAGCTGATGCGCCGTATCGCGATGGCGCGATTCGAACGCGAGGATTGCGCCAGCCTGACCGGCGACGACTGGCTGCAATGGCTGGAACGACACGATCCGATCGGGTTTCCATGGGCCACCCACGGCCGCCCGATGACCCGGCTGCCCTACGCCCCCGGCAGCGGCAAAACGACAGACGACAACGCCGCGCGCGCCGGCCTGAAGCTGTTGCTCGACGCGGCGCTGCGCTGGTCCGCGGCCAAGGCCGACAAGAAGGGGAAACAGGGTCATGCTTGAATTCCATTGGCCGTGGATGGCACTGCTCGCCGTGCTTCCGCTGATCGCGCAGACCGGCCGCCGGCGCGCCGCCGGCGCAGTGCGAGAACAACAAGCGCATCGCGTCACCCTGCTGCATCCCAACCTGCAGCGGCTCGCTGACGCATTCCACGGGCATCGCCCCAAATCCCCGCTCGGACGACGTCTTCACGTTGCCTTGCTGATCCTGCTGTGGGGCGGACTGACGCTGGCGGCGATGCGCCCCCGATGGATGGAGCCCTATACCGAAACCCATATCGAGGGATACGACCTGATGATCGCGGTCGACGCCTCGCATTCGATGGAAGCGCTGGACTTCAGCGCCAACGGCAAACCCGTCAGTCGCATGCAGGTCGTCAAAGGCGTCATGAAAAAATTCGTCGAGGGACGTGACAACGACCGCGTCGGACTGATCGTATTCGGCAACCAGGCTTATGTACTGTCGCCCCTGACACTGGACCGCAAGGCCGTCATCCAACTGCTCGACGACCTCGCCGCGCGCGTCGCCGGTGATGGCACCGCCATGGGCGACGCCATCGGGCTTGGAGTGAAGAAGCTGCGTGAACGACCGCCGGGCTCGCGCGTGTTAATCCTGGTGGCCGACGGCAACAGCAATGCCGGGCTGATCCCCCCGGAAGAGGCCGCGCGGCTGGCGGTGCGATACGGCGTGCGCATCTACGCCATCGGCGTCGGCAGCAACCAGAAGGACGTCCCGATCGTAGAAAACGGCAAACTGATCACCCGAAACGACCTGATCTTCGACGAGGCCGTACTGAAAAAGATCGCCGCGCAGACCCATGGCGCCTATTTCCGCGCCACCGACACCCAGGCGCTGGAACAGATCTACCGCCGCATCGACGAGCTCGAAAAAAGCCAGGCCGATGCGCGCACGCTGCTGATCCCACGTCCGCTGTATCGCTGGCCGCTGGGCGTGGCGCTGCTCTCGCTGCTGCTGCTCGGGTTGTTTCCGAACGCGCGCCGCAGAACCCTTGGAGCCCTGCCATGAACGACACCGGACTGTTGCTCGCGCAACCGGCATGGCTGTGGGGCCTGCTGCTGATCCCCGTGGTACTGGCATGGCGCCACTCCACCCGGCCGACGCGCCGCATCGGCAAGGAACAGCGCTATGCCGATGCCGAACTGCTTCCCTGGCTGCTCGGCGAGCAAGACGCCGGTAGCCGCCGCCCATGGCGCGCGCGCCTGGCCTGGGCCGCGGCCTGGGCCCTGTTGCTGCTGGCGATGGCCGGCCCACGCTGGGGATATCAGCAGATCAGCCCCTACCGTCCGAAGGCGGAACTGGTCATCCTGCTCGACATCTCGCGCTCAATGGACATTGACGACGTCAGCCCATCCCGACTGGGACGCGCGAAACAAGAGATCGAAGATATCGCGCGTCAAGGTGCCGGCCTTTCGATCGGCCTGATCGCCTTCGCCACGACCCCGCACGTGGTCACACCGATCACCGAGGACCATGCCGCCGTGCTGCACCAACTGCCCGCGCTGTCCTCCGATCTGGTGCGCCTGAAAGGCAGCCGGATCATACCCGCGCTGGAGCGTGCCCAACAGCTGCTGAGCGCCAGCGGCGACGACATCAGCAAACACATCTTGATCCTCACCGACGGCGATTTCGCCGACAACCGGGAGGTGGGTCGCGTCGCCCGCCGCCTGGCTGGGGAAGGCATCCATCTCCATGTGTTCGGCTTTGGCGGCATCGCCGGCCGGCCCGTCCCCTGGGAAAGCAATCTTCCGCTCATCGGGGTCGATGGCCGACCGGTTTATTCCGCATTGAATGAAACCCCGTTGCAGACATTGGCCGAAGCCGGTAACGGGATCTATCGCCGCGCCGATTACAGTGACGACGACACCCGCGCCCTGCTCGACCGGATCCTCGAGCGAGCCGGGCTGCAAAGCGATGAAAGCCAGCACACCCGGGTCTGGAACGAATACTTCTGGGTGCCCTTGTTGCTGGCCATGCTGATTCTGTTGCGGCTCTACTGGGCGACCAGCGATACGAGGGCGGAAACGTGAAAACCCAGCTTGCAATCGTCCTGCTGTCGCTGCTGAGCGCGACCGGCACGCGCGCCGGCCTGTTCGAAACCGACGCGCAACAGGCCCAACGTCTGCTTGCAAACGGCCATGCCGCCGAAGCCGCGCAGCGCTTCTCCGATCCATACCGGAAAGGCGTGGCCGCCTACCGCGCCGGGCAGTATGAACAGGCCGCGCGCGCTTTCGAGAAAGTCGAACGCCCTGAGGTCAAGGCCGACGCGCGCTACAACCTGGGGAATACGCGGGTCCATCTCGATGATCTCCAAGGCGCCGCCAATGCCTATCGGGAAGCCCTTTTTCTCAACCCCGAACACCGGGACGCCAAATACAACCTCGGGCTGGTCGAAGGCGTACTGACGCAGGAACGCTTCGACGAAGAAGAAGAAAAACCAGCGGAAGAGAAGAACGAACCCGAGGAACAGCAGCAGGGAGAACAATCCGAGCCACAACAACAGGACGAACAGTCAGGCGAACAAAAGCAGAAGGAACAGAGCCAGGGCGACGAGCAGAAGCAGGAACGGCAGGGCCAGGGCGACGAGCAGCAGCAGGAGCAGCAAGGCCAGGGCGACGAGCAGAAGCAGGAACAGCAAGGCCAGGGCGACGAGCAGAAGCAGGAACAGCAGGGCCAGGGCGACGAGCAGAAGCAGGAACAGCAGGGCCAGGGCGACGAGCAGCAGCAGGAACAGCAAGGCCAGGGCGACGAGCAGCAGCAGGAACAGCAGGGCCAGGGCGACGAGCAGAAGCAGGAA
>JALVEB010000017.1 GCA_027008705.1 Sedimenticola sp.
ACATCTTGGATTCCTCTTTTGCGGGTCTGTCTGTAGCTCTAAAGAGTATACCCGTCGCCCATGAATTTTCGGCCATCGCGACCATCCCCCGCACCCGTGGGCGTCGTTGTGGAAACGCGTCATGGTAACGGGCTATGACTCGTTTCCGCGCCTGGCCCTTGGGCGCGAGGGGCGGTCTCGAAAATCCGGAAATTCTTGGGCGACGAGTATATCCCCGGTCACGGCCCGGCCTACCTTGTATTTTCTGGTCATTGATCTGGGTCATTTGATCGCTTTACCATATTATTGACTACTGATGCGTTGCTGCATAGACTCGACCGCGTCGGATTCCGTCACGCGCTTGTCTTCTTTCGTCGCTATCCGTCTATCCCATCGGGGATAGGTCGTTTCCGGCAGGCCACCCCCGTTGGTGGAATACTCGTGCTGGCCTCAATCGACTAGGATGTGGCGCTATTGATGGGCTGTCTCGTGGACGGTTTCACCTGCGGAAGTGGCGCGGAGGGTGGCCCAGATCGATGTTGTCCGCCGGCCAGCGGTCGTCGGACAAAATGATTCAACTACTTTCGATAAACATTGGAGAATGAGCGTAATGGCTGTTCAAAAATACGATACCCCGATGCTGGACCAGCTCGAGTCTGGTCCGTGGCCCAGCTTTATTTCCGGCATCAAGGCGCTGCGTGACAACCACCCGGAAGCGCGCATCAACGAGATGACCAACTCCCTGCTGGGGCAGCTGGAGCACTCCTACGAGACCCGCAAGGGCTATTGGAAGGGCGGCACCGTATCCGTCTACGGCTACGGCGGTGGTATCATCCCGCGCTTCTCCGAAGTGGGTCACGCCTTCGAGGCCTCGAAGGAATTCCACACCCTGCGCGTTCAACCGCCGGCCGGCAACCACTACTCCACCAAGATGCTGCGCCAGTTGGCCGACAGCTGGGAGAAGTACGGTTCAGGTCTGGTGACCTTCCACGGTCAGACCGGCAACATCATGTTCATCGGCACCGATACCGAGAACGTTCAGCACTTCTTCGATGAGATCAACGAATACGGTTGGGATCTCGGCGGCGCCGGTCCCTGCGTGCGCACTGCGATGTCCTGCGTCGGCGCCGCGCGCTGCGAGATGTCTTGCACCAACGAGCAGAAGGCACACCGTCTGTTGGTCAACAACTTTACCGATGACGTGCATCGTCCGGCACTGCCATACAAGTTCAAGTTCAAGGTTTCGGGTTGCCCGAATGACTGCCAGAACGCCATCGAACGTTCGGACTTCGCCGTGATCGGCACTTGGCGCGATGACATGAAGGTCGACCAGGAAGAGTTCAAGGCCTATGTCGCGCGCAAAGGCCGTCAGCATGTCGTCGACAATATCATCAGCCGGTGCCCGACCCAGGCGCTGACGCTGAATGACGACGATACCATCGAGGTCAATAACAAGGATTGCGTGCGCTGCATGCACTGCCTGAACGTGGTGCCGAAGGCCTTCCATCCGGGCGACGACAAGGGCGTAACCATCCTGATCGGCGGCAAGCGCACGCTGAAGATCGGTGACCTGATGGGCACCGTGGTGATTCCGTTCAAGAAGCTCGAAACCGAGGAAGACTGGGAAAGCCTGGTCGAACTGGCCGAGGAGATCATCGATTTCTGGGCCGAGAACGGTCTCGAGCACGAGCGCTGCGGCGAGATGATCGAGCGTATCGGTCTGGCCAACTTCCTCGAGGGCATCGGTATCGAGCCGGACCCGAACATGGTCGACTCCCCGCGTCAGTGCTCCTATGTGCGCATGGACGGCTGGGACGACGCCGCAATCGAATGGTTCGAGCGCAAGGCCGAGGAAGCCTGAGCGAAACCTGTTTTCAACTGAATTATCCTCCCGCCGTCGGTCCGTTCCGGCGGGCGGCGGGTTGCATTTGACTTGATTTTTGGAGGTCGAAATGGCGAAGCAAGAAATGCGCGAGCCGATTGAATCGGGATGTCCGGATCCTTTCCAGTACATGCATCCTGTCATGCGGAAGAACTTTGGCATGTGGAAGTATCACGAGCATCCGCGTCCCGGCGTGCTGCTGCACGTCGCCTACAGTGGCGACAAGGTGTGGACGGTGCGTGTCGGCACCCAGCGCATCCTCGACCTGTTCTCTCTGCGTGAACTGTGCGATATCGGCGAGAAATACGCCGAGGGGTACGTTCATTTCACGATCCGTTCCAACATCGAATACATGGTTACCGACGAGGCCAAGGTCGAACCGCTGATCAAGGCGATCGAAGACGCGGGTTATATTGTCGGCGGCACCCAGAACTCGGTGACCATGCTGTCTCATACCCAGGGCTGGCTGCACTGCGACATTCCGGGTACCGACGCCTCGGGCGTGGTGAAATCGATGATGGACGAGCTGATCGACGAGTTCCGCAACGCGGACATGCCGAACCGTGTCCACATCACCACCTCCTGCTGCCAGATCAACTGTGGTGGTCAGGGTGACATCGCGATCAACGTACAGCACACCAAGCCGCCGAAGATCAATCATGATCTCGTCGCCAACGTCTGCGAGCGTCCGTCGGTCGTCGCGCGCTGTCCGGTGGCCGCGATTCGCCCGGCGATCGTCAACGGCAAGCCGTCCCTCGAGGTCGACGAGAAGAAATGCATCTGCTGCGGTGCCTGCTTCCCGCCGTGCCCGCCGATGCAGATCAACGATGCCGAGCACTCCAAGCTGGCGATCTGGGTGGGTGGCAACCACTCCAACGCGCGTGGCAAGCCGACCTTCCACAAGCTGGTCGCGGCCGGCATCCCGAACAACCCGCCGCGTTGGCCCGAGGCCACCGCCATCGTCAAGCGCATCCTCAAAGCTTACAAGGAAGGCGCGCGTGACTGGGAGCGCATCAACGAGTGGATCGAGCGCATCGGCTGGCCGCGTTTCTTCGAACAGGTCGAGCTGCCGTTCACGAAGTACCACATCGACAACTGGCGTGGCGCGCGCAAGAGCCTGAACGCTTCGACCTACATCCGCTTCTGAAGCGGGAAGTGGAGTTGATTCATGAAACTTACGATTCAAGTCAACGAGGGGCCGTATCAGCACCAAGCGTCTGATTCGGCCTACCACTTCACGAAGGCGGCCCTGGAGAAGGGGCACGAGGTCTTTCGTGTCTTCTTCTACCACGATGGCGTCAACAACGGCACCCGGCTGACCACGCCGCCGCAAGACGATCGCAACATCGTCGCGCGCTGGAGCGAACTGGCCGAGCAGCATGACCTGGACCTGGTGATCTGCGTGGCCGCCGCGCAGCGTCGCGGTATCGTCGATGACGGCGAGGCCGAGCGCAACGGCAAGGACGCGACCAACATCGCGCCCGGCTTCCGTATCTCCGGCCTCGGTCAGCTGATCGAGGGCGGGATCCAGAGCGACCGCTTGGTCGTGTTCGGCGATTGATGGGGGATTGACAGATGGCTACCAAGAAATTCATGTACGTCAACCGTCGCGCCCCCTACGGCACCATCTATGCCTGGGAGGCTCTGGAGGTCGTGCTGATCGGCGCGGCGTTCGAGCAGGATGTCAGCCTGGCCTTCGTCGACGACGGCGTGTTCCAGTTGATGAAGGGACAGGATACCAGCGGCATCGATATGAAGAACTTCTCGCCGACCTACTCGGCGCTTGGCGATTACGAGGTCACCAAGATCTATGTCGAGAAGGAATCGCTGGAAGAACGTGGCCTGACGCTCGACGACCTGCAACACCTGGTGTGGGAAGACGAGGACGACGACTGGGCCGAGAAAGACTCGATTCGACTGGTCTCCCGCGCCGAGCTCGCCGAGGTGTTCGCCGGGCAAGACGTGATGTTCAACTTCTGAGGGGTGACGAAAAATGTCCATTCTGCATATCGTGAACAAATCCCCTTACGAGCGTAACAGCGTCGAGCGGGCGGTCGAGTACCTGCGTGACGGTGACCGCCTGCTGCTGATCGAGGATGCCGTGTACGCGGTCATCAGAGGCGGCAAGGCGGCTTCACTGATCGATGGCCGCAACGCCGCGGTGCTCGGTCCGGACCTCGCCGCGCGTGGTATCGCCGAGGAAAAGATGATCGACGGCATAGAGGTCGTCGACTATGCGGGTTTCGTCGATCTCGTCGAGGCCTGCGACAAGACACAATCCTGGTTGTAACGGCCGGGTTTCATTCGTATCCCCATTTGGTTTAAGGAGAAGATCCATGCCTATCGAAGTAGACGGTAAAGTACTTGAGACCGACGAGGAAGGTTACCTCGCGAACATCAATGATTGGGTTCCCGGCGTTGCCGAGGTCATGGCGAAGGAAGACGACCTGGAGCTGACCGACGAGCACTGGGACATCATCAACTTCCTGCGCGATTACTACGAAGAGTACCAGATCGCTCCGGCGGTTCGGGTTCTGACCAAGGCGGTCGGCAAGAAGCTGGGCAAGGAAAAGGGCAACAGCAAGTACCTGTACGGTCTGTTCCCGTATGGCCCGGGCAAGCAGGCTTGCCGTTATGCCGGTCTGCCGAAGCCGACTGGTTGCGTCTGATTGACCGCATGCATGGGGGAGTCTCACGGCTCCTCCATGCGCTCCACTGAATTTGCGAATTACGGAAGTTCCTGCTTCCGACGGTTGTGTACGTATGAGCACTTTCTACGCGATCCTGTTTATCGTTGCGACACTGGTCCTCGTCATCGGTGTCGCGCGGCGTGTGTACCTCTACTACAAGGTGCCCGCTCCGCTGAAGATTCCCACAACGCCGGCGCCGACCACCACGGCGGGCGTCGTCATGCGCATGTTCCGCGAGGTGGTCTTCTTTGAGAGCCTGTTCAAGGCCACCAAGTGGACCTGGCTGTTCGGCTGGATGTTCCATATCGGCCTGGCACTGGTACTCGCCCGCCACCTGCGCTATTTCATGGACGCGGACAACCTCTTCTTTCCGCTCGTCGAATTGATTCAGCCGTTTGGCAAGTATGCGAGCTTCGCCATGGTCGCCGGCCTGTTCGGCTTGCTGGCACGGCGCCTGTTCGTCGATCGTGTGCGCTACATCTCGTCGCCGTCCGACTATGCGATGTTGCTGTTGCTGATTCTGATCGGGCTCGCCGGCATGAGCATCACCTTCTTCTTCCGCACCGACATCGTCGCGTTGAAAAGCTTTTTCGATGGCCTTTGGGTGTTCGACTGGAAGGGGCTCCCGACCGATGCCGCTTTGTTGATCCACCTGGCGCTGGTCGCGATCCTGTTCCTGATCTTTCCGGTCAGCAAGCTGTTGCACGCGCCGGGCGTGTTTTTCAGCCCGACCCGCAATCAGGTCGACAACCCGCGCGAGCAGCGGCATATCGTCGACTGGGCAAGGAAACTCGAAGAAGAATAATGGCGCGCCTTGCTTGGCGAGCACTGAAAACTAGTTAGAGGCAATAATGGCTAAGGCAGATTTTGAAGTACCCGAGCTGGGTGAATCGATCGAGGTTCCGCCGGTCGAGGAAGGCGCGATGTCGCACCTGGCGCCGTTCGTCGCCAAACCAGAGTTTCAGGAAGCGCTGGGCTTCAAGGGCGAGCTCGGCGACAACTGGAAGGAAGACACCATTGAGGCGATGGGCGACCTGCTGTCGAAGTATCGCTCGTTGCAGGTGTTCATGGACATCTGCGTGCGTTGCGGCGCCTGCACCGACAAGTGTCACTACTTCCTTGGCACCAAGGATCCGCTGAACATGCCGGTCGGTCGTCAGGACCTGATGCGCCGTGTCTACCGCCGTTATTTCACCTTTGCCGGCAAGTTCTTCGGCAAGCTCGGCATCCCGCAATTCGTCGGTGCCGAGGACCTCGGCCGCGAGCTGATCGACAAGTGGTACAGCTATTATCATCAGTGCTCGGAATGCCGGCGCTGCTCGGTGTTCTGCCCCTACGGGATCGATACCGCCGAGATCACGATGGCTGGTCGGGAGATTCTCGATCGCATCGGCATGGGCCAGAAGTACGACAACGAGATCATCGGCAAGGTCTTCAAGATCGGCAACAATCTGGGCCTGCCCGGCCCGGCGTTGGCCGATACCCTCGAGGGACTCGAAGAAGACATCGAGGACGATACCGGGGTCAAGGTCCGCCTGCCGCTCGATGAGAAAGGCGCCGATATCCTTCTCATCACGCCGTCGGCGGATTTCTTCGCCGAGCCGCACGTCGATGGCCTGATGGGCTATGCCAAGGTCTTTCACGAGGCCGGTGTCAGCTGGACGCTGAGTTCCTACGCCTCCGAGGCCGCGAACTTCGGCATGTTCATCGGCTCGTACAAGAACATGCGCGAGAT
The DNA here is from genome assembly GCA_027008705.1 of Sedimenticola sp. GTDB lineage: Bacteria > Pseudomonadota > Gammaproteobacteria > Chromatiales > Chromatiaceae > JALSSX01. Next base: position 6,287 of record JALVEB010000017.1, read on the forward strand.
CTCGTTGCGCATCCGCAAGGCCGCGCTGGAGCTGGGCGTCAAGCGCATCATCTTCGGCGAGTGCGGGCACGCCTGGCGTGTCGCCTACAGCTTTTTGAATACCCTGGCCGGGCCCTTCGACTTCCTCGATCAAAACTACCCGATCCCGCAGCATATCCTCGAGTTCACCTGGGGCGAGATTCAGAAGGGCACGCTGAAGCTCGACAAGTCGCAAAACGACGACATGGTGTTGACCTTCCATGATTCCTGCAACGTCGCGCGCGCCTCGCGCATGGGCGACAAGCCGGGCGGCCAGTTCGAGATTCCACGTAACGTCATCAAGGCGGTGTGCAACCACTATGTCGACATGAATCCGGACACCCTGTACGAGAAGACCTTCTGCTGCGGCGGTGGCGGTGGCCTGTTGACCGACGACCTGATGGAGTTGCGCGTGAAAGGCGCGATGCCGCGCATGCAGGCGCTCAACGAGGTCATCCAGGAGCAGGGCGTCACGCACATGGCGGCGATCTGCGCGATCTGCAAGAGTCAGTTTACCAAGGTGCTGCCGTATTACGGCATGACGATGGATCAGATCGTCAGTGTGCACCAGCTGGTTTCGAACGCGATCGTCCTGACCGGCCAGGACGAGGAAGACGCGGACGAGGAAGACGCGGCCTGATCCGCCCGGTCCCGTTTTACCGACAACGAATCCGATAGAAACCCGATGTCAGTGGCGCCCGCGGCGCCGGACACAACTACTAGAGATACAGTAGGGAGAAAATACGATGGCAACTCCGAGCGACGAAATGAACGCGAACCTCACTTGGCGCCGCTTCAAGGACGGCGACAATCAGTGGGGCAGCATGGGCGAGAAGATCTTCGTCCAGGATACCTCTTACAAATGCCCGACCTATGTGCACAAAACCCCGCCTTGTCAGGGCAGCTGCCCATCCGGAGAGGATATCCGTGGTTACCTCGCCATTGCGCGTGGCCAGGAATTGCCGCCCGAGGGCGTGACTTGGCAGGAGTATGCCTTTCGTCGTTCCACCGACGCCAACCCTTTTCCCTCGATGATGGGGCGCGTCTGCCCGGCGCCCTGCCAGGACGGCTGCAACCGGAACGAGGTCGACGACTTCGTCGGTATCAACGCGGTCGAGCAGTTCATCGGCGATACCGCGATCGAGCAGGGCTACAAGTTCGAGGCCGGCCCGGATACCGGCAAGAAGGTCGCGATCATCGGCGGTGGTCCGGCGGGCATGGCGGCCGCCTACCAGCTGCGTCGCCTGGGACATGGCGCCACCATCTTCGACGACAATGCCGAACTCGGCGGCATGATGCGCTACGGCATTCCCGGCTACCGTATTCCGCGCGACAAGCTGACTGCCGAGATCCAGCGCATTCTCGACATGGGCGTCGAAACGCGCATGAGCACCCGCGTTGGCAAGGACGTCAGCATCGAGGAACTGGAGAAGGAATTCGACGCCATTCTGTGGGCCATCGGCTGTCAGTCCGGTCGCGGCCTGCCGGTGGAGAAGTGGGACGAGGTTCCGAACTGCGTCTCCGGCGTGGCCTTCCTGAAGGCATTCAACGAGGGTCGCATGAAATTCACCGCGAAGAAGGTCGTCTGCGTCGGTGGTGGTGATACCTCGATCGACGTGGTATCGGTCGCCCGTCGTCTCGGCCATATCAAGACCGAAAATCCGACCGATCGCCCGGAACTGGTGGTGCGCGATGGTTTCGTCGCTCACGACGCCGCCGACATCGCGGCGAAGGAAGGCGCCGAGGTTACGCTGACCTCTTTGTTCCCGAAGGAAAACATGACCGCGGCCGAGCACGAGGTGCACGATGCCCTGACCGAGGGTGTGCGCATCCTCGACGAGGTCATGCCGATCGAGATCGTGATCGGTGACGACGGTCGGGCGACCGGCCTGAAGGTCGCCAACTGCAAGATGGAAGGCGGTCGCCCGATCCCGATCGAGGGCACCGAACAGGTTATCGAGGCGGATCTGATCGTTGCCGCGATCGGCCAGGGCGGTGACATGACCGGGCTCGAAGAGCTGGACAACGGTCGCGGCCTGATCGACTCCGACAACTTCCACCAGGTGCCGGGCAAGCCGGGTCACTTCGTCGCCGGCGATATCATTCGTCCGCATCTGCTGACCACCGCGATCGGCCAGTCGTGGGTCGCGGCCGACACCATCGATCACTACCTGAAGCAGGAAGAGCTGAAGAAGCGTCCGAAGGTCGACGTGCATCACTTCGACCTGCTCGAGAAGTTGCACGAGGCCGGCCTCGATCCGGAGCATTACGATCCGCATGCCGCCGGCGATCTGCGGGGCACCTCGAGCGCCCGTTATGCGGTGCACAACTACGAGGATCGCTCCTTCCAGGAGATCATCCCGCACGACGAGCTGTTTCTCGGCCACTTCGAGTTCCACCCACGCAACAAGCGCAAGGAGGAAGTCCCGAGCTCCGAGGAGGTGCTGGGTCACTTCAAGGAACGCGTGATGGCGCTGTCGGAGGAAGAGACCATCGATGAAGCCAAGCGCTGCATGAGCTGCGGCCTGTGCTTCGAGTGCGACAACTGCGTGATCTTCTGCCCACAGGACGCGGTCTACCGCGTCAAGAAGGATGAAGCCACCACCGGTCGCTATGTCGCAACCGATTATTCGCGTTGTATCGGCTGCCACATCTGCTCGGATGTCTGCCCGACCGGCTACATCAAGATGGGGCTGGGTGAGTAACCACGGGAGTACCCAATGTCTTCTACCGTTGTCAGAAGCCTCTGCCTCGCCGCGTTGTTCGCCCTTATCGGCGGGCCGGTGGTCGCGGCGGAAGGCGCGCCGGGCGCCATCGTGCCCGGTTCGAAGGCGGCCGGGCTCGATCACTGCGTCGAGCCGACGCCCTACATGCGTCGTCATCACATGGAGCTGATTCTGCACCAGCGTGACAAGACCGTGCATCAGGGCATCCGGACGAAGAAATACAGCCTGGCCAATTGCATCGATTGCCATGTCGGTCACGATGCCGGCGGCAAGGCCGTTCCGGTAAACGCCGAAGGTCAGTTTTGCGACAGTTGCCACGATTTCGTCGGTCAGTCGCTGGACTGCTTCGAATGCCACGCAACGACGCCGACCCCGGCGTCGGCGGGCAAGTGACGGCCGAACGAGAGGTTCCAGCACTATGAGTAGCAACAACGAATCGATCGATCGCAAGCGTCGTTCGTTCCTTGGCAAGGCCGGCGCCGCGGTCGCGACCACGGTCGTGGCGCCGGGCGTCGTGCTGCACGCGGCGGCACCCCGCTCGCCGGAGCAGCCGGTCACCGACGCGGTGCGCTGGGGTATGTTGATCGATGCGAACAAGTGCGCTTCGGGTTGCAGCGATTGCGTCCAGGCGTGTGAGGAAGAGAACGGCTTGAATCTGGTTCAGATGCCGGAAGGCGCGGATCCAGAGGAGTGGGCGCGTCAGCGTCCGCGCTGGATCCGCCAGATCCAGCTGCAAGACAATCTCACCGGTCAGGTCACGACCCTGCCGATGATGTGTCAGCATTGCGAGGAGCCGCCGTGCGCCGATGTCTGTCCTACCGGGGCTTCGTTCCGGCGCGCCGACGGTATCGTGATGGTCGATCGCCATATCTGCATCGGCTGTCGTTACTGCATGATGGCTTGTCCGTACAAGGCGCGTTCGTTCATTCATGAAGAGGTCGAGGAAAAGCCGACCCACACGCCGCGCGGCAAGGGCTGCGTCGAGAGCTGCAACTTCTGTGTGCACCGCCTCGACAACGGCCGCACCACCACCGCCTGCCAGGATGCCTGCCGACACCAGGCGATCGTGTTCGGCGATCTGAAGGACAAGAACAGCCCGGTCGCAAAGGCGTTGGAGTCGGTCAAATCCCGTCAGATCAGGGCCGATCTGCAACTGAACACCGGTGTGCGTTACTCCGGCGTCTGATTCCGGTTTGGGAGTAGTTTGAATGAAAAAGATTCACTTCAGAGAGTGGACGGTTCCAAGCCCGAGATACTGGGGCGTGTTTGCCGTGCTCGCCGCGATCGTCGGCGTCGGCCTGATCTCCGCGCTCTATATGGAGCACGAGGGGCACTGGGTCACCGGCATGAACAACCAGATCGTCTGGGGCATGCCGCATGTCTTTGCGGTATTTCTGATCGTTGCCGCGTCCGGCGCGCTGAACGTCGCGACCATCGGCACGGTGTTCGGCAAGAAGCCTTACAAACCGCTCGGTCGCCTCTCCGGGCTGCTCGCGATCGCCTTGCTCGCTGGTGGACTGATGGTGCTGGTGCTCGACCTCGGTCGCGCCGACCGCCTGATGGTGGCGATGACCACCTATAACTTCAAGTCGATCTTCGCGTGGAACATCATCCTGTACAATGGTTTCTTCGTCATCGTCGCCGCCTATCTGTATACGATGATGGAGCCGAAGGCGAAGAAGTATTACTTCTCGGTCGGTGTCCTCGGCGGTATCTGGCGTTTGATTCTGACCACCGGTACCGGCTCGATCTTCGGTTTTCTGGTCGCGCGCATGGCGTACGATACCGCGATCCTGGCGCCGCTGTTCATCGTCATGTCCTTTGCCTTCGGCCTTGCGATCTTTCTGCTCTTCCTGTTCTTCGCTTTCGATCAAGACGGCCGTGAAATCGGCGGCAAGCTGTTGTTCCGCCTGAAGAACACCTTGGGCGTCTTCGTTGCGGGCGTCGCCCTGTTGCTGCTGATCTACCATCTGACCAAGCTGTATGGCACCAAATATCACGGCGTTGAAGCCTTCATCCTGCGCGATGGCGGCGTCTATACCGTGCTGTTCTGGGTCGGGCAGGTGGTGGTTGGCTTGCTGCTGCCGATCGCCATTATCATCCACCCGACGTTGAGCCGGTCGAAGGGCTGGATCGCCGGCGCTTCGGCGATGGTCGTGCTCGGCGGGCTGGCGGCGATGTATGTCATCATCATCGGCGGCCAAGCCTATCCGATCGAGATGTTCCCGGGCAAGACGGTGATCGCCTCCGGCTTCTTCGATGGCGTCCATGGACAGCCGAACTACTATGCCCCCTCGTTGCCCGAAATCCTGCTCGGCATTGGAGGCTTTGCACTGGCGATTCTGGCCACGACGATCGGCGTGCGCATGTTGAAGTTTCTGCCGGCGGATCTCTCCGACGAGGCGCTCGATCCCCATGCCGGATTGAAGACCGGGAACTGAGTTCTCTCCCTGCTCGTCCGCATGATGTCGCCGAAGCCCAATCGTCCGATTGGGCTTCGGCGTTTTGAGGCTGGATATCGCGACCCGGACACCCTTTTCGAAGCAATCGCAAGCACAGCCGATGTCCCATCTCTTTCTCTCCGCCGCGCATAAATCGTCTGGAAAGACCACGCTGTCGATCGGGCTCTGCGCCGCGTTGCGCGCGCGCGGCCTTGTCGTCCAGCCGTTCAAGAAAGGGCCGGACTATATCGACCCGTTGTGGCTCGCCTCGGCGGCCGGACGCGGCTGTGAAAACCTCGATTTCTATACGACCCCGGCCGACGAGATCCGCGACAGCTTTCACGCTCTGATGCGCGGTGCCGACATCGGCTTGATCGAAGGGAACAAGGGGCTTTATGACGGGCTCGATCTGGATGGTTCGAACAGCAATGCCGCGCTTGCCCGGCTGCTCGATGCGCCGGTCGTGCTGGTATTGTCGACGCGAGGCATGACGCGCGGCATCGCGCCGCTGATTCTCGGCTACCAGGCGTTCGAGCCGGCTATCCGCATCGCCGGTGTGATTCTGAACCAGGTCGGTGGTCCGCGCCATGAATCCAAGTTGCGGCGCGTGATCGAACACTATACCGATGTGCGCGTGGTCGGCGCGGTGGCGCACTCACCCGAGCTGGCGATCGTCGAACGTCACCTGGGCCTGATGCCGAGCAACGAGGCCGAACGCGCCGGCGAGACCATCGACGGCATTCGTCGCGCGGTCGAGTCGCAGGTCGATCTCGATGCCGTGCTCGCGCTCGCCGCCAGCGCGCCGCCGCCGGATCCGGCCCCGCCGCTACGTCGCGTCCAGGTGAGGGTGAAGGCGCCGGTGCGCATTGGTATCGCCCGCGACGATGTCTTCGGTTTCTATTACCAGAGCGATCTGGAAGTGTTCGCCGCCTGTGGCGCTGAACTGGTGCCGTTCAGCCCGCTGCGCGACCATGCCTTGCCCGAGGTCGATGGCCTGTTCATCGGCGGCGGTTTCCCCGAGACCCGTCTCGATGATCTTGAACGTAACCGGTCGATGCGCGAGGCGATTCGGGATTTCATCGAGGGCGGTGGGCCAACCTATGCCGAATGTGGGGGGCTGATGTATCTCAGCCGCTCGATCGCCTGGCGCGATCAACATGCCGACATGGTCGGCGTGATTCCCGCCGATACCCTGATGGAGGAGCGCCCCCAGGGGCGTGGCTACGTCCGCCTGAGCGAGACCGATGCCTTCCCCTGGCCACGCCTCGGCGACGAACCGGAAGAGATTCCGGCGCACGAGTTTCATTACTCCCGCATCACCCCACTTGATGTGGACTGGGCCTATCGAGTACTGCGCGGCCAGGGCGTCGACGGTCGCCACGATGGTATCCGCCATCGTCGGCTGCTTGCCAGCTATACCCATATGCGCAATGTTGGCGGCAACCGCTGGGTCGAGCGCTTCGTCGCCTTCGTCGCCGATTCCAAGGGGATCGCGCGCGGCGCCCGATCCCAGACCGATCAATAGAAAGAGCGGGCCGGATACGATTGCGGCTATTCCAAGGGCACGCATATCGAATGCCTCGTGCTGGCTGCGTTCTTACGTCTTGGGCGTTTGAACGACAAAGCGTTCGAAATCCTTCAATTGACGCGATTCAGTGATCTCATCATGCGGAATCAGCAGATACCTCCAGGGCTTACCGCCGTTTTCACCGGCATAATCCGAAGCGTGGATACACCATTGCGCGGCGGCGCGGGCCTTTGCCTGTACCTTGGGGTCATTCATATCGGAACGCGCCTTGGTTTCCACCATATAAAGGCTATCCGCGGATTCCGCAACGAAGTCCGGGACATATTCCGGCTGTTCAGCGCCGTACTTATAGAATATCTGGAATTGTCCTTTCACCGGCCGGAACCATTTCCCGGCATCCCGTTCCAGAATCACGGCAAAGCGGCGTTCCGTGTCGGAGTCGAATTTCTGTAACGGATACAGGCACTTTCTGAAACCGCCGAACAACATTTGCTTGATGCGGCTCTTGTCCTCCACGGTCTCCCGGTAACTCTTGATCGGATGTTTTTCAGAAGCCGTATAGTTGCAGGGCTTGAGTCGGGTAAAGCCCCGGCTCACCTGGACCTCATAACCCGATGCCTTCTCCCAGAAATGTTCCATCATCTGCGCATGGATGTTCTCGGCAATGAGGCGGCGCTCATGGTCCAGCACGGCGCGGGCTTCATCTTCCGAAAGGTAACTCAGAAAATGTTGCACCGCCTGCCCGGCCAGGTCATACAGCAGATCCGCCTGGCTGTGGTAGTCGATGTCATCGAAATCCACCAGCGCATAGACGATGTAATCCTCCAGCCGTTTTTCAGTAATCCCCACCTCCGAGGCCAGGGTCTCCTGCTCATTGGTGCGCAGATGCTGGATGATCAGTTCGCGCTTGGTCGCTTGCAGGCGCAGATCGCTCAGGTCGAGGGTAAAGGGATCGAAGCCGACGGTGACCTCGCCTGTGGGCGTCACCGTGATGCGCGGAATGTCGATCATCTTCCGCGTCACCACTTCCGTGGTTTTGCTCACTACCTCGTCCAAATCAACCGCTTCGGTTTCCAGCAGCTCACCCTGAACCGGCGTCAAGCGCTCCCTGACGCGCTCCACAATGGCTTGGCGCACCTGGGGTTCGTTGAGCGCCTTGCTGCTGGGCACCAGCTCGCGTTCCCGTTCCAGTTCATGGATCACTTCCAGCACCGCGCGGGCGGCTTCCTTTTCCGCTGGCTTGCTGAATACCGGCGCGGTCAAGGCTTCGGGTTTGATTTCGTAATGCCCGCCACCCGCACTCATGACCTCGGGCTCGCTCAGGCCCAGGGCCTCTTCGGCGCTGGGCGTGACGGTCACGCTGACCACGCCTTCGTCCTTGTCCGGTGCCTCCAGGATCACTTGTTTCAGGCGAATGGGCGAATCGCCCCGGTTGGCCTCGTCGATGATCTCCTGAAAGCGGTCGTGGGCGACGATGTTGAGGCGGTCCACCGCGCTCACCCCGGTACGCTTGCCATAGGGCAAACGCAGGCCACGCCCGATGGACTGCTCGATCAGGGTGCGGGCGTTGGCGGCGCGCAACGGTATAATGGTATAGAGGTTGGTGACATCCCAGCCCTCTTTTAGCATGTTGACGTGGATGACGATCTCGGTCGGTTCGTCCTCGCTCTCCACCGCCAGCAGGCGCTCGATCATCTCGTCCTCTTTCTTGCCCCGGGTTGAGCTGTCCACCTGGATCACCTTGTCGCGGTAGCGCCCTTCGAAGAAGGCATCGGACTGAATCAGCGCCAGCAACTGGGCGGCGTGAGTGGTGTCGCGGGCAATGACCAGCACAAAGGGCTTGACCCTTTTCACCCCGTTCTGCCGGGCATAGGTCATCAGCTCCACCTTGGTGGCTTCATGCACCCGGATGCCGTCTTCCAGCTTGATCTTCTCGATCTCTTCCGGCGTATGGCGTTTGGCGTCGAAGTCGCGCTGGGTGACCACGGCGGGTTCCTTGACGAAGCCGTCTTCCATGGCGCGGGCCAGCGGGTAATCCACCACCACGTTCTTGAACGGCACCGGCCCACGGCTGCTTTCCACAAAGGGGGTGGCGGTCAGTTCCAGGCCAAACAGCGGCTTGAGTTCATTGATGGCGCGCACCCCCGCGCTGGCGCGATAGCGGTGCGACTCGTCCATCAGCAATACCAGGTCGGGCAGCTCGGCCAGGTAGTTGAAATAACTGTCTCCCAGGTATTCCGACAGCCGCTTGATGCGGGGGCTCCTGCCGCCGCGCACCTCGGAATTGATCTTGGAGATATTGAAGATATTCACCGTCACCGGCGACAGCATGCTCAAGGAGCCAGCGCGCTGCTCATAGTTATCGCCGGTGATGATCTCCGGCGGATAGGCGGAAAACTCGGCAATGCCCTTGAAGACATACTTGGGCGTGTTGGGGGTGAAATCGGTGATCAGCTTTTCGTAAATGGTCAGGTTGGGCGCCAGCACGAAAAAGTGCTTGAAGCCGTAGGCCAGATGGAGATAGCTGATAAAGGCCCCCATCAGCCGCGTCTTGCCCACGCCGGTGGCCAGGGCGAAACACAGCGACGGAAATTCCCGCTCGAAATCCTCTAGCGTCGGGAACTCCGCCTTCAGAATATTGAGCACCGCCTCCAGATTACGCTCATGGCTGCGCATGCCGGGCGCGGCATCCAGCGCCCTGGCCAGCGCTTCCAATGACTCCGCCTGCGGCGCGCGCAGCGACAAACGGCCCTTGATGGCATTGAGAACGCGGGTATTCATGATTGCTTGTCCTTGTTCGGTTGCCCCTCTCCCCAACCCCTCTCCCCAACCGGGGAGAGGGGCGTTTGACTCCCCTCTCCCTTCGAAGGGAGAGGGGCCGGGAGAGAGGGTTGAACAACCACCTCGCGAATCCGCTCCAACACCGCCTCGGTTTCCCCCAGAATCTCGTGGTTCCAAAAACGCAAAACGGTAAAACCTTGCGCGGCAAACCATTCATCCCGTTTGTAATCATCTTCACTTCCATGCTGGCCACCATCCGCTTCGATTACCAGCTTGCGTTCCAGGCAGACAAAATCGGCGATGAACGGCCCGATGGGTTTTTGTCGCTTGAACTTCAGCCCCATGAATCGCTTGGCGCGCAGGTGATACCAGAGCCGTTGTTCCGCTTCGGTTTGGTTTGATCGCAGATCTTTTGCGTATTTTAGGAGCTGTTCCTTTCGCGCCCTCTCCCCAACCCCTCTCCCTCCCGAGGGAGAGGGGCTTTTATCGATCAGTTGTTGGGCATAATCGTTTTTATTAATCATTTTTTTGCTATTTTGATTGTTAAATCAGCTTTGCTGTGAATAGCGTCCTGGTTAGCGTTTCCATCCGTTGTTTCCCTTACTTCATCCGGCACGATGCGTTCGATCCGCCCCGCCCGGGCTACCACGATGGCGGTGTGGGTCTGGCGTGCTACCCGCCATGCCCGCTGGGCGGCACGCTGAATGGCGACCATGGCGGCAAGGCAATAAGGGGTCGCGTGCCTTGTTCAGTTGATCGGCTTCCGGGATTTTTCCTCGTTCTTCTGGCTCTCCTTTTCCCCTCCAAGGGAAAGGGCTTCGCTTCTCCTTGCCGATATCAGGCTTGCTCTTGGCGCTCAGCTGTTGAGCACAACGAATCTTGTCAATCATTTTTTTATTATTTCGATCATCAAAACGCCTCCCGGCCCTCGGCAATGTTCAGGAGTTCCCGAAAGGCGTACACCGCAGACCTTCGCCCTGCCGCCTCGACCAATGTCGTCAAAAGACCATTGTCACGAAACAGAACCAACATCCTGCGCGCGGTCGGCGCGGGAATACCGGAAGAGGCCACGAAGTCACTGCTTTTGAAAATCGGTCGTTCAAAGACCCAATCCAGCGCCAGAATGCTGTACTGGGAATGCGTCAGCTCCACCAGCTCCAGCTTTTTCTGG
>JALVEB010000018.1 GCA_027008705.1 Sedimenticola sp.
GCGAATCTCGATCTTGTTCAGCGCCTGAAAGCCCTCGGAACGGTAGAGCGGGCAATCACGGTGCAGGTAGGCGACGTTCTCCTTGAAGGTATCGATCGCCACGCGGCGTAGTTTCAGTGGTGTCATCGGCATCGTTCCGCGCTACTATTCCGGTCCGGCGCCCGCCGGCAGGAAGTGGCCACATGGTGGTACAAGCGCCTGCGCTTGGCAAGGCGCCATACGCCTTCATTGATCCAGGGGCCCGTCATCCATGTTCCGGCCGGGGCAGCGTCTGCTCGGAAAAGCGCCGTAAAAACATCCACGCAGGCTCCGCGTCGGCATCCATGCCTCCGGGGCTTTCCGAGCCGACGCCACCCCGGCTTTATCAATGACTTAGACGCTTGGATGACGTGGTCCTGTTCAATTGATCCAAGTCGAATTGCATTTTGATGGGCGATGGAGGACCATTACGCGGTTATCGTCCACCAATAGCCCATCACTCCGATCCCATGCTGCTCAGATACCCGTTCCTACCTTTCCTCGTTCTCTTGATGACCGTCGACAACGTCCAGGCACTGGGTTGGTTCGGCACCGACCTCAATGGCAGGCCCTGTCATGGCCTGCCTCAGGCTTACGGACCTTTTGACTACCGCAAGGCGATCAATCGTAAGAAGTACTTGCCGATCGTCGAGGAGTATCATTTCAATAAGCAGGTAGAAAACCTGATCAGGGGAATGACAAGCGGAGTGCTCGGTGACATCGACTATACCCTGCGCGCCTTTCCGAATCATCATCGGGCGCTCAAATCGGTGGCCCGCTACTGGCTGCAAGGACGAGAAAACCCGGCCAAGCTGCCTCCCGCTGAATGCTATCTCCAACGCGCCGAAGCCTTCGCCCCGGACGACTACAAGGTACACCTGATCTTCGGCATCTACCTGCACCGGAAGCACAAACTGCAAAAGGCGAGGAAACATTACCTGACAGCGATCAAACTACAGCCTAAGTCAGCCCTCTCCCACTACAATCTCGGCCTGCTGTACGTGGATCTCAACGAGTTGGATCTGGCCAGGAAAGAAGCACGCGCGGCCGCCAAGCTCGGCTACCCGCTGAAAGGCCTGAGCCACCGCATCCAACGCGCCGAAGAGAAGCAAACCGCGAATGCCCCTCCCAATAACACCACGGACCGAAAGGAAGGCGAAAAGGAAATGAAAAAAAACGATACTTCGACGGAAAAAACCAAACCATAACGGAAGGAAAGCATGAATCCGGGCTCCCGAGAGATGGGAACCCTACCCGGCCCTTGCGGAAGCCATGAGCGATTCCGTGAGCGCCGCGAATGAAGTTTCGATTACTATATTGTTCTGGATTGACACCATGCACGCGCGTATCACTCTCGACGATGGCGCCATGAACGCCATCACCGGCGAAACCGGCCACGCCCCGCCATCGGAACACTATCAAGACGCCGACAGCGGCATCGCGGTACTGCTGCATGGCGCCCCCCAAGTCGGCGAGAATCCCGTCGTCGGCCGGCAAGGCAGCGCCGGCGAGAGGATCTACCAGCTCTATCGCGCTTTTGGCCGCGATCTGCTGCGGCATGTGCAGGGCCAGTTCTCGCTATGCATCATCGACCCCGCTGAACGATATGCCTTGTGCGCGGTAGACCGGATCGGTCGCTCCACGCTCTATGTGCGGGAACGCCACAACGGCTTCTCGGTTGCCGCGCATCTTTCGAGCATCACCCGAGAAGACGATTTCCAACCCCGAATCCGACCGCAGTCGCTCTATGACTACGTCTTCTTCCACATGATCCCGAGCCCGGATTGCATCTATCCGGATGTCGTCAAGCTTCAGGCCGGACAATGCCTGGAGTGGCGCGACGGAAGAATCGACAAGCATTTCTATTGGGTACCGGAATTCGACGAGCCATCGTCACTGGATTGGGACGCGAGCATCGCCGAGCTGCACCGTCTGATGGGTGATTCGGTGGCCGCCGAGGCCGGTGACGACGCAGCCACCACCGGCGCGTTTCTCAGTGGCGGCCTCGACAGCTCCACCGTCGCCGGAAAACTGGCAAAGGTCTTCCCGGGGCAGGCCAACACCTTCTCGATCGGATTCTCGGCTGAGGGCTATGACGAGATCGAATACGCGCGCATCGCGGCCACGCATTTCGGCAATGTCGCGCACGAGTACTACGTCACCCCCGATGATGTCGCCGATTTCTTCGAGAAGATCGCCGAGGTCTATGACGAACCCTTCGGGAACTCCTCGGCGGTACCCACCTATTTCTGCGCCCGCTTCGCCCGCGACAACGGCATCGAACGATTGCTCGGCGGGGATGGCGGCGACGAACTGTTCGCCGGCAACACGCGCTACGCCAAACAGGCGGTCTTCGAGTTGTACGGACGCTTGCCCTCGCTGTTACGCGAAGGCCTCCTAAGCCCACTGCTGGGCGGCGAGCGGCGCCTGCCCGGCCCGCTCGGCAAGCTGAACAGCTATGTCGCCCAGGCGCGCGTGCCGCTGCCGGACCGTCTCCAGAGCTACAATCTGCTCGAACGCGTCGGTATCGATACGGTCTTCTCGCCGGATTTTCTCGCCACCATCGACACCAGCGAACCCTATGCCATCATGCGGGACATCTACCAGCGTCCGGCGGAAGCCTCGACGCTGAACCGCATGCTCTACCTCGATTGGCAACAGACCCTCGCCGACAACGACTTGCGCAAGGTCACGACGATGTGCGAACTGGCCGGTATCGATGTGCGTTTCCCACTGTTGTCGGACGAGATCGTCGATTTCAGCCTGCGCATCCCAAGCAAGGCCAAGCTCCGCGGCAAACAGCTGCGTTACTTCTACAAACGCGCGGTCAAGGGCTATCTGCCCGACGCCATCCTGAACAAATCGAAACACGGTTTCGGGCTCCCGTTCGGGGTCTGGCTGCGCGAGACTCCGCGCCTGCGCGAGATCGCCGACGAGAGCCTGCGCAAACTGGATCAGCGGGGGCTGTTCGCCGAAGGCTTCATTCCCCGCATCCAGCATCTGCACCAGAATGAACACGCCAGCTTCTATGGCGAACTGATCTGGATTCTGATCATCCTGGAACGCTGGATGGAGAATCATGGGGTGTGACGCCCGATCAGGATTCGGCGCGCGAGCGGCGCAACAGCTCGCCCTGCTTGCGCAGAATATGCCGGATCAGGATGTCACGATCCGGATCGCTCAGGTGACGATAGTTCAGGCGGACCAGGTAGGGAGAATTCTCTTCAGCTGAAGACAGGGCTTCGACGGAAACGACCTCGGCCTGACAGATCAGGCCTTGCAAGCCCGGCAGCAGCAGCAGATGCAGCTCGAGCACCGCGCCACGCTCGAACGGCTCTGGAGTCCGCATCGCCATGCCGCCGGCGGAGATGTTGACCGGCACCGCCGCAACCGAGGCGAAGTCGCTGTCGCGCGCGATCAAGGCCCTACCCAGGGTGTCGATCTTGCGCTCCAGCATCCCCAGGTATTCGGCAAGCTCGGGATCGCGGGCCTCGATACGGCGCAGCAGCACGGCCGCCTGCTGGCCGATCGCCTCGAGATGGCTCATCACGGTGAAATCGCATGCCATGCCATCCGCCGCAGCGCGCGCGTCCGCCTGGTCCGCGTCGCCGAGGACACGGTAACGGCAGCGCACCGCATCGTCGATGCGGAAATAGGCGCGCCGGTCGCCGTCAGAGCCCGTCATCGGCGTCACCCAAGGCGATGACCTTACCAGCGCGATCGTTTCCGCGCACCAGCACCAGTTCGACGCGTCGGTTCTTGGCGCGATGCCCGGGGGTGTCGTTCGGCACCAGCGGATCGGCATCCGCATGCCCCTCGACCAGGACCCGTTTCGGGTCGATCTTCTGGTTCTTCAGCAAGGCCTCGGCGACGGTCACCGCGCGCGCCGACGAAAGTTCCCAGTTGGAGCGGAAACGCCGCGTATGGATAGGGACGTTGTCGGTGTGCCCGGCGACGATGATCTTTCCGGAGCGTTCGGCGAGCACCTCGCTGATGCGCCGCATGATATCGAAGAAACCACGTTGGGGGCGATCGCTGCCGGAGGAGAACGAACCTTTCTCCTGGATGCGCACGATGATCTTCTCGCCATCCCGCTCGACCGTCACCATGCCCTTGTCGATCTCTTCTTCGAGCGCCTCGCTGAGGGCTTCGACCTGCTGCTCGAGCTCCTGCTCGGCGCGTTGCGCCATCGCCTCGTTCCGCCCATCGGATTCGCCGTCACGCATTTGCAGGTATTGCTTCTCGACCTCGCTGGTCTGCTGACGAATCTCGTTCAGTACCGACGGATCGCCCACCGTCGGGCTGAATTCCTGCTTGATCACGCTGACGCCCATGACGATCTCGTTGGCCGGAATCTCCTTCTGCACGCCGAATGCATCCTTCATCGATTCCGCCATCTTCTTGAAGCGCACCGCATCGATCTCCGCAAACGAGAGCAACAACACGAAGAAACACATCAGCAGCGACATCAGATCAGCGAAGGTCGCCAGGTACTCCGGCAGGCCATCGGGGCATTTGCAATCGTCACCCATCGCTCAACCCTCCGCCGTCGGCCGCTTGCCGGCCGGCAGAAAGGTCGACAGCAATTGTTCGAGCACGCGCGGGTTCATCCCCTCCTGGATGCCGCTGATGGTCTCCAGGATCAGCGACTTGTTGATCTTCTCCAGTTCGCTGGCGCGCGCCAGCTTGTCGGCCAGCGGCTGGGCGAAGGCGTTGGCGATGACCGCGCCGTAGAGGGTGGTCAACAGCGCCACCGCCATCGCCGGACCGATGCTCGCCGGATCGGACATGTTCGACAGCATCTGCACCAAACCGACGAGGGTGCCGATCATGCCCATCGCCGGCGCCATCGTCGCCATGTTCTTGAACATCCGCTGACCGACCTCGTGGCGCATGATGGTCATATCGATGTCCTTGCTCATCATGCGGTTGACCAACGCCGGGTCGTGACCGTCGACGCACAGCCCGATGCCACGTTTCATGAACTCGTTGCCGATCTCCTGCCCCTCGAGCGCGAGCAAGCCGTTCTTGCGCGCCACATCGGCCAGCTGGACCGCTTCCTCGATCAGCTTCTTCGGATCGTCGGTCTTGTAGAAGAAAGCCTTCATGCCGATCGAGAAGGAACCGAGAAAATCGCCCAGCGAGACCTGCATCAACGTCACCATGAAGGTGCCGCCCACCACGATCAGCAAGGAGGGCACGTCGATGAAAGCGCCGAGATCACCGCCGGTCAGAATCGCGCCGATGATGATGCCGAACCCACCCAACAGGCCAACCAGCGTTGCTATATCCACTTTTCCGCTCCCCACAGAATCACGTCAACCGATACCCGGTGGGGCGGCGGTTCGGGAGATTTCTTTAGTGGGGAATTGCCCCTGCGGGCCTGTAGCAGCCTACTGTCGTTGTACTCGTCGCCCATGAATTTTCCGGGTTAAGAGCCGTGAGAGCTGCCGCTGGCGGGATGACGGCCAAAGGAATCGGGCGACTGAGGAAGTTTGGTGGCCAGGGACAGAATCGAACTGCCGACACGGGGATTTTCAGTCCCCTGCTCTACCGACTGAGCTACCTGGCCAAAAGTGCGCGTATTAAAACGTTCCGACCGATACAAGTCAAGGTCTCGGGAACAAATTCTCCCACAACCGGGCCCTGCCTTGACAGGCCCTTCGCTTACCCCCTAGCATCGCGGGTTTCATATCAACAGGTTGGTTTGCGAGTAGATGGATATCTCAGCAGTCCGGGAGCTGGTCTCGGACGATATGCGGAAGGTCAACGTCGCCATTCTCGATCGCCTGGCATCGGATGTCGTACTCATCAATCAGGTAGGACAATACATCGTCAACAGCGGTGGCAAGCGGTTGCGGCCGCTGATCGTGTTGTTGGTGGCGCGATCATTGGGCTACAACGGCGAGGCTCATGTGGAACTGGCCGCGATCATCGAGTTCATCCATACCGCAACCCTGTTGCACGATGATGTCGTCGATGGCTCCGAACTGCGTCGTAACCAGGATACCGCAAACGCGGTCTGGGGCAACGAAGCCAGCGTTCTGGTTGGTGATTTTCTCTACTCCCGTTCCTTCGAGATGATGGTCGATATCGGGCGGATGCGGGTCATGGAGGTGCTTTCCCACGCCACCAACCGGATCGCCGAGGGAGAGGTCCTGCAACTGCTGAACTGCAATGAGCCGGACACCAGCGAAGCGGCCTACCTGGAAGTCATCGAGCGCAAGACCGCGACCCTGTTCGAGGCCGGAACCCGGCTGGGCGCCGTTCTGGCCGAAGCAGCCCCGGAAATCGAGCAGGCCATGGCCGAGTACGGCCAGCACCTGGGCATCGCCTTTCAACTGATCGACGACGCATTGGACTACAGCGACACCAGCGAGGACATCGGCAAGAACATCGGCGACGATCTGGCCGAAGGCAAGCCGACGCTGCCACTGATCCGCGCCATGCAGGTGGGTGACGAAAACCAGCGCCAAGTGATCGCCGATGCCATCACCCGGGGCGACATCGCCGCTATCGAAAAAATAAAGGGAATTATTGAAAATACCGATGCAATCGAGTACACTGCGCGCCTCGCTCAAGAGGAGGTGGTCAAGGCCAAGAAAGCGTTGGAACTGGCACCGCCATCGGTATTCCGCGAAGCGCTGAGCGCCTTGGCGGATTTCTCGGTCAGCCGAAAAAGCTGACATCGCGAGCAAGTTTACGGGGTGTAGCTCAGCCTGGTAGAGCACTGTCTTCGGGAGGCAGGGGCCGGAGGTTCGAATCCTCTCACCCCGACCAATTTTCCTAACGCTCATGACGGGGGCATCACCCCAGATCATGAAAAATCAACGATTTGGCATGCTTGCACATTTCTATCTTACGCAGGTGAGCCGATTCAAGTACCGCGAAACCGACTCCGATGCCGCGAAACGGCGCCGCCGCGCTTGATCGGGCCTGCGCCTTGCCTGGTCAATCTCATTATCAGCTGGTCGGCTGAAGCAGGAAGTCTCAGCCCACAAGCCGCCGAACCGTCTCCCTGCTCCAGCGATGCTACAAGCGCTCCGACAAGTCGACCACAACGGCTTCACGCGGCAGGCGCGGGACATCGCCGATCACGCCATCATGCGCCTCCGGATAGCCTTGCAGGCGCCGCAGCGCTTGTAACAGGCCTCCTTGTCCGGTAACGCTTTCCCACATCATCTGCGAGATGCGAATGCAGGCCGCCAGCGGCGTCCGCGCGCGCCGCCGTTCCTGGTCGATGCGCCATTGCAGGCAACGCAAGCGCTGCTGATTGGCCGGTGGCGCCTGCGAGATAACCGAATCGATCGCCGAGCGCCGCATTTTCTCGAAGGCATCGGGATCCCTCCGGGCGATACCCAGCCATTCGTCGAATTCGAATGAAATCTGTTCGTTCTTATGATCCATGACAATATCCTAAAGTTCGTCACCGGGATGCCGCCACTACCGACATCACCTGGATTCCGCCCTGTTCCCAAACCGTTTGCAGACGGATGCGAGCCACAATGGACCGGGAGCGCACCCAAGCAGAAAGACAAGCTCGCAGCGGGTGCGTTGCGTCCAGGAAAACCGCTGGGGATCCGCCGCCGCTTACCCCACATGCTAGCAAAGCCCTGTGATCTTGTCGCCAATTTGTCAACTATCATCAACAACTTGGGCTTTTCCTTCGGAGGCAGACAATACTATCCGCCCGCTGAGGCTATCGCGCACCCAAGCCAGTTCGTCGAGGCGAATCTCGCGCCGCTCGCCCGCCTTGCCACGCAGGCACAGATACTCGGCATGATCGCGCACGCGCAGATCCTCGCCCCGCCAAGCGCTCAAGCGCTCGCCATCGCGGGTTTCGATATCGAGACGCAGGCGGTGCAGAATCGCGAGCTCCAGCTCGCTGTGCAGGCCACAGTCGATCGGCAGATACTCACTCATCGTCGCAATCGAACAGGTTGATCAGGTCGTTCAGATAGCGTAGCCCGAACGGGCTCGGACGCAACCGTTCCGGGTCCGCTTCGAGCAGGCCAAGGGCTCGGGCCCGCGCGATCGGCGCGCTCAGACGCGCAAGCGGCAAACCTGTGCGGCGAGGGAACTCGGCCAACAGGGTTCCATCGACGAGGCGCAGCGCATTCAGCGGGTACTCCACGATCAGATCACGCGGAGCGAGCCGCCATTGCGAGGAAACCGCCTGTTCCGGACTGGCCTCGAGATAGCCGCGTGGGTGGCGGCGCAGCGCCAGGCGCCAAACCGAGCCATCGGCATGCGTCAGTTTGCCATGCGCGCCGGCGCCGATCGCCAGGTAGTCCCCAAAACGCCAGTAGTTCAGGTTATGACGACAGCGATGGCGGCTCTCCCGCGCGTAGGCCGAAATCTCGTAGCGTTGGTAACCGGCGACGGCGAGGCGCTCACCGCCGGCATCCTGGATCGCGGCGAGGCTGTCTTCATCCGGCAGCTTTGGCGGATGGGCATGAAAGGCGGTGTTCGGCTCCAATGTCAGTTCGTACCATGAGAGGTGCTCGGGCGCCAAGTCCAGCGCCTGTGTCAGATCAGCCATCGCCGTCCCGAGAGACTGACCCGGCAGACCGTGCATCAGATCCAGGTTGACGTTATCGAAGCCGCTGGCACGCGCGGCGCGGAAGGCGGCGTGCGCGCCAGCGGCGTCATGAACGCGTCCGAGCCCGGCGAGCAGGCGGTCATCGAAGGATTGCACGCCGATCGACAGGCGGTTGACGCCGGCGGCGCGGTAACCCGCGAAACGCGCCGCGTCGGCGGCGCCGGGATTCGCTTCCAGCGTGATCTCGGCATCCGCGGAAAGACCGTCGAGACCGTCGAGCAAGGCGCCGATCGCGCGCGGCGAGAACAGGCTCGGCGTGCCGCCACCGATGAACAGCGAGCGGATCGGTCGTGACCCGGCGCGCGCGCGCTGGATACGAAAGTCGGCCAGCATGCGGGCGACATAGGCCGCTTCGGGCGGATCGCCGATCAGCGCATGCGAGTTGAAGTCGCAATACGGGCACTTGCGCAGACACCAGGGCAGGTGCGCATAGAGCGCCAGCGGGATCGACTCGGCGCATGCCTCAGGTTTGGTCACGCGCCTCCAGATAGGCGCGCTCGGAGATGTCGCTCCAGCGCTTGCTTTGTTGGTAAAAGGCATTGTACGACCGGTAGACCTTGCGGCTGAAGTCGTCCTTTTCGGCGAGTTCGGCCACCACTTCGCGCGACAGTCGTCGCAGCTCGCGCAGCACATCGTCGGGGTAACGACGCAGGTCGACATGGTGCTGGTACAGCAGGGTCTCCAAAGCCGCGGGGTTGCGCGCGGTGTACTCGGCGAGCAAATCCTGATTGACCACCTTGCAGGCGTTCAGCACGATGGATTGCAGATCCTTCGGCAACTCGTCGAACGCCTTGCGGTTGATCAGCGCCTCGAGCGTGGTGCCGGGTTCGTGGAAACCGGGATAATAGTAGTATTTGGTGATCTTGTAGAAGCCGAAGGCAAGGTCGTTATATGGGCCGACCCACTCGGTAGCGTCGATGACCTTGTTGCTCAACGCGGTGAACAGCTCGCCGCCGGGCAGGTTGACCGGCGTCCCGCCCGCGCGCTTGAGCACCTCGCCGCCCAGGCCGGGGATGCGCATCTTCAATCCCTTGAGGTCAGCGACGCTGTTGATCTCTTTGTTGAACCAACCACCCATCTGCACGCCGGTGTTGCCGGCCGGCGCCGGCAGCAGGCCGAAGGGTTCGTAGAGCTCGCGCCACAGTTTCAGGCCGCCGCCATGGTACATCCAGCCGTTCATCTCTTGCGCGGTGAGGCCGAAGGGCACGGTCGAGAAGAACTGCGCGGTCTCGCTCTTGCCTTTCCAGTAATAGGCCGCGCCATGACCCATCTGCGCGGTGCCGCGCGCGACGGCGTCGAACACCTCGAAGGCCGGCACCAGCTCCTTGGCGCCGAACACCCGCACGCGGATGCGGCCACCGCTCATCTCACCGATCAGCTTCGCGAGATGGTTCGCGGCGGTACCCAGACCGGGGAAGTTCTTCGGCCAGGTGGTGACCATCTTCCAGCGGTACTTCGCCCGTCCCCAGGCCAGGTCGGAAACCCCGAGGCCGGCGCCCAGCGCGGCCGACCCGGCGGCCAGTTTCCTGATAAAATCACGACGCTGCATTCTGTTACCTCCACGACGCTTGCTGATGATTGAGGCGTAATTATGGGCATCCGGCCCGCCACCTGCAAAACTTCCCGCCGTTGCTGATCGCGGTCGACGCCGATCCCGTGCTCGGCGAGACGGCCATCGAGCGACTGCGCGCCGCCACCGGACTGCCGGCGCGTGACGCGGATACAGCTGATTTGGTGCTCTATCGCGGCATCGAGCGCCTGGAACTGCGCGCTGCGGGCATGCGACCGCTGGCGGTCGATTTCCATTCCGGAAAGGCGCGCCACCGGCGCCTCCACGGTGGCGGCAAAGGACAGTTGGTGGCGCGCGCCGCCGGGCTGCGCAAGTATCCGCGCGCGACCATCCTGGACGCCACCGCCGGCTTCGGCCAGGATGCCTTCGTACTCGCCAGCCTCGGCGCGCGGGTCACGCTGTTGGAACGCTCGGCGGTGGTGCATGCCTTGCTCGCCGATGGTCTTGCGCGCGCGGCGCGTGAGCCGGAGTTGCGGGAGATCGTCGCGCGCATGACGCTGATCCACGCCGATGCCCGCCTCTGGCTGACGACGACGGAAACCCGCCCCGAGGTGGTTCATCTCGACCCGATGTTCCCGCCCTCGACCAAGCGCGCGCGTGCAAAGAAGCCGATGCAATGCCTGCACCGCCTGCTCGGCCAGGACGAGGATGCCGACCGCCTGCTCACGCTGGCGCGCCGGTACGCCACGCGCCGGGTGTGCGTGAAACGCGCGCGCCACGCGCCCGCGCTGGGAGGCGCTGTCCCGGATGCGCAAATTCTCGGCAAGCGCTCTCGTTACGATCTCTATTCGCCCATTCAGCGAAATGCGACCACCTCGTCGAAGGCGTGACGGAATCGCGGTGTCTGCCCGCCGGCCCGATAGCCCAGCGCAACCAGCACGGCGACCTGGAAATCGCCATCCGGCAGTCCCAGCACACGCTCGACAGCGGATTTTTCGAAACCTTCGATCGGGCAGGAATCGATCCCGACCGCAGCGGCCGCGGTCATGATATTGGCCAATGCGATATAGCACTGTTTCGAGGCCCAGGCATAGAGGCTCATCAACGGCCGCACCTCGCTGTCGAGATAGTTCCCATAGCGTTCCAGCGAGGCACGCATCTTGTCGCTGGGCAGACCCCGGCGGGCATAGCTGGCATGAGCGTAATCACCATCGGCGACAAGGCTCTCGGAGCGGGTCAGGATGGCGATCACGTCACTGCTGTCGGTGATCTGCGCCTGGTTCCAGCAGGCCGGGCGCAGTCGCTCGCGCAACGCCGCGTCCCGCAATACCAGGAAGCGCCACGGCTCCATCCCGAACGAGGACGGCGACAAGCGCGCGCATTCCAGAATCTCGCGCAGCTGGTCGTCGGGGATGCGGCGTTGCGGGTCGAACCGCTTGCAGGCATGACGAAAATGCAGGGCATCGAGAACCGGGTTCATACTTTCTCCTGTTGGCATGGGTTGCTTCTGAAATACGGGTCGAGGAGCGGGTCGCTGGGCCGGATCCACCATCAATGCCCCGGACGCAGCTCGACGCGCCCACGGACGCTGACCGACAGACGGCGCCGACCGGCGGCCAGCGCGGGCCGGGACGGCGCGGCTTCGGCGAGCATCGCTCGGTCATTCATCACAATCGGCGGCGGATAGGCGCCGGATGCGCCTATGTCGACCTCGATCAGGCGATAACCCGACCGCCCGAAACTCCGCGCGATCATCCGGGCGCGCCGGCGGAACGCTTCGATCGCGCGTCGTGTCAAGCGCTCCTCGGCCTTTGCGCGCGCCTCGTCCGAAACCGAGAAACGCATCCCGGCGACCTTCGCCAAGGATTGCAGGCGACCGACCAAGTCGCCGAGGGCATCGAAGTCGCGACTCTTCAGGCGCAGGGTCTGGCGCACCCGCCAGGCGTGGATGCGGTTGTTTTCATAGACCGGTTCGGTGCGGTAATCCTCGCTACGGGCATCGATCTTGCCGGACTTGCGCGCGATCGCCAACGCCCGTTGCATCGTCTCATTGACCCGACGCGCCAGCCGCGCGGTATCGCGGCCCTCTTCCTGAACGAACAGCGTCGCCTCGAGGGTATCGTTGGCGACTTCGGCCGAGGCACTGGCGGACAGCGAAACGCGGTCATGCACCGACTCGTCGGCCCAGGCGGCCGCGCCCCAGAACAGCAACCATGCAATCAGTGGAAAACGCTTCATCATGTACTCCTTAACAGTGGCATGAATCCTCGACCACCATAGCCGCAACGCACCGCGTTGACAAAAGCGCGCTATACTGCCGCTGACGGAGCCGCGGCTTCCCGAGCCCGTCTCTCCGCCCCGCCACACGCCGGAACCCCGTCATGCGAACCGCAAAAAATCTCTTCAAATACCGCCGCTTCTGGGCCCACCGCCTCGGTCCGGCGCCGGTGTTGCCGATGTCGCGCGAGGAGATGGACGATCTCGGCTGGGACCGCTGCGATATCATCATCGTCACGGGCGATGCCTATGTCGACCATCCGAGCTTCGGCATGGCGCTGGTCGGCCGCCTGCTCGAGGCGCAGGGCTTTCGCGTCGGCATCATCGCGCAGCCGGACTGGCGCGACGCCGAGGCCTTCCGCGTGCTCGGCCGGCCGAATCTGTTCTTCGGCATCACCGCCGGCAACATGGATTCGATGGTCAACCGCTACACCTCGGACCGCAAGATCCGCCGCGACGATGCCTATACACCGAACGGCGAGCCCGGCAAGCGTCCGGATCGCTCGGTGATCGTCTACGCGCAGCGCGCGCGCGAGGCCTTTCGTGGCGTGCCGATCGTGATCGGCGGCATCGAGGCCAGTCTGCGCCGCATCGCCCACTATGACTACTGGTCGGACAAGGTGCGGCGCTCGATCCTGCCCGATTCGAAGGCCGATCTGCTGATCTTCGGCAATGCCGAGCGCGCCCTGGTTGAGCTGTCTCACCGCCTCGCCGCCGGCGAGCCGATCGGCGAGATCACCGACATCCGCGGCACCGCCTTTATGCGCGCCACCCTGCCGGCCGACTGGACCGCGATCGATTCCACCGACATCGATACCCCTTCGCCACGCAAGCGCGCGCCTCGCGTCGATCCTTACGCCGCCGAACCCGACTGCGCGCGCCCGACGGAAAAGGCTCCGGGGGAGACCCTCGTCGAACTCGCGCCGCGCCGGCAAGCCGATCGCGCGCGCAGCTATATTCTGCTGCCCTCGTACGATCAGGTCGTCGACGACGAGGTGCTCTACGCCCACGCATCGCGCGTGTTCCATCTGGAAACCAACCCGGGCAACGCACGCGCCCTGGCGCAACGCCATGGCCGGCGCCATGTCTGGCTGAACCCGCCGCCGTTGCCGCTGACCACGGCGGAACTCGACCGCCTCTACGAGCTCCCCTATACGCGCAGGCCCCATCCGCGCTATGGCGAGGCCAGCAACCCGGCCTGGGAGATGATCCGTTTCTCGGTCAATATCCTGCGCGGCTGCTTCGGCGGCTGCACCTTCTGCTCGATCACCGAACACGAGGGCCGCATCATCCAGAGCCGTTCGGAAGACTCGATCGTGCGCGAGATCGAGACCATCCGTGACGAGGCGCCGGGCTTCACTGGCAACATCTCCGACCTCGGCGGTCCGACCGCGAACATGTACCGCCTGCATTGCAAGGATCCAAAGATCGAATCCGCCTGCCGGCGGCTGTCGTGCGTCTATCCCGGCATCTGCAAGAACCTGCACACCGACCATGCGCCGCTGATCCAGCTCTACCGCCGGGCCCGTGCCCTACCCGGCATCAAGCGCGTGTTCATCGCCTCCGGACTACGCTACGACCTGGCCGTGCGCTCGCCGGAATACATCCGCGAGCTGGTCACCCACCATGTCGGCGGCTATCTGAAGATCGCCCCCGAGCACACCGAGCCCGGCCCGCTGAGCAAGATGATGAAACCCGGCATCGGCAGCTACGACCGTTTCAAACAGCTCTTCGACCGTTTCTCGAAAGAGGCGGGCAAGGAGCAATACCTGATTCCGTACTTCATCTCCGCGCATCCCGGCACCAGCGATGAGGACATGCTGAACCTGGCGCTCTGGCTGAAGCGCAACCGCTTCCGCCCGGATCAGGTCCAGGCCTTTCTGCCGACACCGCTGGCGATCGCCTCGGCGATGTACCATAGCGGGCGCAACCCATTGAAGAAAGTCTCACGCAGCAGTGAACGCGTAAACGTGGTGCGCGATGCCCGGCAACGCCGTCTGCACAAGGCTTTTCTTCGCTACCATGACCCGGACAACTGGCCGCTGCTGCGCGAGGCGCTCAAGCGCATGGGCCGCGCCGACCTGATCGGCAACGGCAAGCGTCACCTGGTACCGGCCTGGCAACCTGCCAGCGGCGACAGCGGCGGGAAACGACGCGTCCCGGCACGCATCCGTCCCGCGCCGCGCCAGAAGCGAAAGGCAGGGGCGCGCGGTCGGCGCCGCTGACGCCGGGCCGCTCGCTTGAAGATTGTCCGGCCTTGGGGTACAAACGGGACATGGATGCCTTCTCGCAACAGATTCTTCGTACCGACGCCTCCGGCCTGCCGCTGGAGTGGGTCGATTTCCGCGCCGCGGTAAAACTGCACCTGCTCGGCCAGGTCGTCTATACCCTCGGTCATCACCTGTTCGACGTGCATGGCGGCATCAACGCCCTCACCCACGAGCGCAGCATCGTCCCGGTGCATTCGATCATCGCCACCCGCAGCCACGGCAAGGCCTGGCGACGCATGAACGATCATTTCACCCCACCGCTGAACAACCGCGCGTTGTTTCAGCGTGACGACCATGTTTGCCTGTACTGTGGCGAAACCTTCCTGTCGCGACAGCTTTCGCGCGACCATATCGAACCGCTCAGCCAGGGCGGTCGAGACGACTGGAACAACGTCGTCACCGCTTGCGTGCGCTGCAACCACCGCAAGGCCGGACGCACCCCGGAACAGGCCGGCATGCAGCTGCTGGCGATCCCGTTCACCCCGACCCACGCCGAATACGTCTACCTGGAAGGCCACAACGTACTCGCCGACCAGATGAGTTTCCTGCGCGCCCATTTCCCGCGCGAGAGCCGCCTGCGCCGCAAGATCGACCGGATGCTGGATGGCTGACTGGGAAGCCATCGCCAAAACCATTGCCCTGGCCGCCACCGGAGAGGCGCCGCGCGGCGAGATCCAGGCCCGACCGCTCGGCGGTGGCTCGATCAATCATGCCTATGCGCTCGAAATCGCCTCGCAAAGCTATTTCGTCAAGCTCAACCATGCCGATTTGCACGAAATGTTCGTCGCCGAGGCCGAGGGCCTTGCGGCGCTGCGCGATTGCGGCCGGATGCGCGTGCCGGATCCGATCGCCCACGGCGTCAGCGGCAGGCACGCCTGGCTGGCGCTGGAATACATCCCTTTCGGCGCCGGACGCGCCGGCAGCGCCTTCGAGGCCGGTCGCGCGCTGGCGCGGATGCACCTCGATTGCCGCGCGCGACGCTTCGGCTGGCACCGCGACAACACCATCGGCTCGACCCATCAACCCAATGCCTGGCGGGACGATTGGATCGATTTCTGGCGAGACAACCGTCTCGGCTTCCAACTGGAGGAGGCCGCGCGAAACGGCTACCGTGGCTCGCTGCAACGCCTCGGCGGCGAGCTGCTCGAGCGATTCCCCGCCCTGATCGACCACAACCCAGCCCCATCGCTGTTGCACGGCGACCTGTGGGGCGGGAACATCGCCTATGCCGACGACGGCCAGGCGGTGATCTTCGACCCCGCCACCTACTATGGCGACGCCGAGACCGATCTGGCGATGACCGAGCTGTTCGGCGGCTTCGGACAAGCGTTCCATGACGGCTATCGATCGCTCCTCAAGCCTGCCGCCGGCAGCCCGATAAGGAAGGTACTCTACAACCTGTACCACATCCTGAATCACACCAACCTGTTCGGTGGCGGCTACGCGGGCCAGGCGCAACGCATGATGGAGCGCCTGCTGGCGGAGCTGCGCTGACGACTGGAGAACCGTCATGGAACCTCGTTCAGCCTTTGCGGCGGAAACCGAACGCCGCCGACATCCCCGCAAGGAAGTCACCCTGGACGTTCACGTCATCGGTTCCGTGAAGAAACAGGAGGTGGTGCTGGAAACACGAATCAAGGATCTCAGCCAGCACGGCATGGCGATCGAGACGCGCGGCTACGAATTGGTGCCGGGGAAGGTGATCCTGGTCTGCCTTTCCCCCAAGATCGACGAATGCACGCTGCGTCGCCTGATCCATGCGCGTGTCGCCTACTGCGATGGTTTCACCGCCGGACTCCAGTTCGAAAGTATCGGGGTCGAGGCGGGGGAGTTTCTTCAGGTGCTGTTGAAAGACATCCGCTTTTTCGGGAAGCCCAAAGGTTGAACCGCCGGAACAGCGCGCGGGAAACCGATATACCCGTCGCCCATGAATATTCGGACCTAACCCTGGTTCCCGGATAACTTCCGATAAGGGATAACGAAAATAGGCGCACGCTGTGGGATTACGGCAAAATAGCCAGGTGACAAAACCTTCACCCCACAGGTGCGCCATGCCAAGAGTACAA
>JALVEB010000019.1 GCA_027008705.1 Sedimenticola sp.
ACATCGACATCGACCTGGAGGTATTCGACATCGCCGAAATTCAGCAGCGGCTGTCCCGGCTGCACGGTATCGCCAACCTCGACGTATTTCTTCAGGATCACGCCGTCGAACGGCGCGATGCTCTTGGCGTCACGCAGCTTGGCGTCGATCGCCTGGATCTGGGCCTGAGCCTGGAGGATGGCGTTGCGCGCCTGATCGATCGCGGTGCGCGAAGAGTAGAGATCGGCCGAGCGCTCGGCGCCCGGATCGGACTCGCCCATGAAATCGCCCATCGGCTTCGTGAACATCTGATCGAACAGATTCGGCAGCCCCATGCCGCCGGGCGCCTTCTTCGAACGCGGCGCATAGATCTCGCGCGTGTACTGCACGCTGGCGTTGCGCAACTGCGCCTCGGCATTGCGCAACTGCGCAATCGCCGCGTTGCGCTTGGCGATCAGCGCGGAATCATCCATCGCCACCAGCAAGGCGCCCTTCGGAAAGCGGTCACCCTCGATGCCGGCGATCTCCCTGACCCGCCCGGGAATCTGCGCCGAGAAGGTCACCTGTTTATACGGAACGACGGTACCGCCCACACGCACCGTCTGTGCCGCCTTGGCCTGCTCGACGACATAAACATTGGACGCCGCCCCGGCGATCGATGGCAAGGTCAGCATCACCGAGGATGCGACGAGTAGCGCTCGTATCATTTTTTCTATCATTCAAACACCTGTCTGCTCACACTGCTCGGCGACGATCGCCCACCGACGCGACCCATCCGCGACGGAAACGCGCCTCTTCTCGAACCCACCGGCCAGGCCGGCCTCGATTCCATCCGCGTTACAGCGACGCGAGGCTCCCGAAACCGGCGAGCCTCGCGTTCAATGCGGCATAACGCGCCTGACATCCGTCATCGACAAGAATCGATAGACCCGCCGCCCCTGAATTTCCGGCAACTGCGACCATCCCTTGCCCCCGGGGGGCGAGGGGCGGCCTCGAAAAACCGAAAATCCACGGGTAACGGGTATAACCCTTACCGAAGGAGAGTCAGACGCGCGCCATCACGCTGAAGCTCTTGATGAACGGCTTGGCCATGCGTGGGTCTTTCAGCATGGCGCCGTAATCCCCGACCTTGAACTTCATCTTGCCGGAAGCGAAGGCCGTGCCCAGGCCCATCATGCCCGGCGGTTTGGCAATCCACTTGTTCCACTGGTCTTCCGAGGCGCGGATATCCCAGTTCAGCTCCTGCCCCTCGTAGGCGCCGCCCGAGATGGCCTTGCCGTTTTCGACCACCAACACGCCACGCGGCTGCTCATCGTCCGGAAAGCCGTAACCGATGGTACTGTTGAAGCCGATCTCGGCCAACGCCTCGGAAAGCTCGGGCTCCGCGTTCCATTCCTCGACGAAGCGCGCCATCCATTCCGGTGAAAAAAGATCCGCCATAACGACATCCCCTTGAAAATTCTTGTTGAAAACAGCCTACCGGACCCTCCGGCGGCGACGCGCTTACATTACCATCGAGCATGCTGCCGCCGCAATAAGGTAATCCCCCCATATTCAGTGAAATATCAGTTATTTAGTATTACACCAATTACTTAAATTTTTATCCACCAAACGAGCCTCCAGCACGCGGCCGACGGCGATCGAAAGCCGGCCGGCGGTGACTCCGACCCTTCCTGTAGAGTAAGATTGGGGCCTTGATCCGACACCTCCACGCAACCAAAACGGAAAATAACATCGCCATGACCAACAGCGCCGCGCAGATAGATCACCGTCTCAAGCAACTGGAGAACCACCTCGAGCAGGAAAACCCGATCCTGCTCGAAAGCGTCAAAAGCTTCCGCGTCCTCGACAAGGTGGCGCGGCGCCTCGGCCTGCTCCAACGCAGCGAATCCTACGCCACGCAGATCCCATGGTGGCCGCTGATCTCGGTTCTCGGCACCTTCTCGGCCGGGAAATCCAGCTTCATCAACGGTTACCTCGGGTGCAAGCTGCAGCGCAGCGGCAACCAGGCGGTCGACGACAAGTTCACGGTGATCTGCTACAGCCCGGACAGCACGCCCCGCACCCTGCCGGGGATCGCCCTGGATTCCGACCCACGCTTTCCGTTCTA
This sequence comes from Sedimenticola sp., assembly GCA_027008705.1. Lineage (GTDB taxonomy): Bacteria > Pseudomonadota > Gammaproteobacteria > Chromatiales > Chromatiaceae > JALSSX01. The sequence goes on from JALVEB010000019.1 coordinate 2,090, forward strand.
CCAGATGAGCGAGGAGATCGAATCGGCTTCCGAGGGCGAGGGCGAACGCCTCGACGCCTACCTGCAACTGAAGACCTGCCCGAGCGAGCGTCTGCGCGGCAAGATCCTGATCGACTCCCCGGGATTCGACGCCGACGCACAGCGCACCGCGACGCTGCGCATCACCGACCGCATCATCGATCTGTCGGACCTGGTGCTGGTGCTGTTCGACGCCCGCCACCCCGAGCCTGGCGCGATGCGCGACACCCTGCAACACCTGGTCAGCGACACCATCGAACGCGCCGATGCCGGCAAGTTCTTGTACATCCTGAACCAGATCGACACCTCGGCGCAGGAAGACAACCCGGAAGAGGTGGTCGCCGCCTGGCAGCGCGCGCTCAGCGATCGCGGCCTGGCCACCGGCCGCTTCTACACCATCTATAACGAAGAGGTCGCGGTGCCGATCGAGGACGAAGCCCTGCGCCGCCGCTTCCAGAACAAGCGTGACGAAGACCTCTCCGAGATCTACGATCGCATGCAGCAGGTCGAGGTGGAACGCGCGTACCGCGTCGTCGGCGCACTGGAGAAAACCGCGAAAGACATCCACGACAAGGCGATTCCGGCGCTCACCGACCTGCTCGCGCGCTGGCGCAAGCGCACCCTGATCCTCGATGCCGTCCTGTTCGGCCTGATCGGCGCCGCGTTCGCGCTGATCAGCGCCAGCGAGGGTTGGTGGCGCAACGGCGGTTTCCACCCACCCTGGCTGGAGACCCTGAGCGGCACGCCGACGCGCCTCTACGCCACTCTGACGGCGCTGCTCGTCGCCGCGCTGGCGATCCACTTCGTGGCGCGCTGGTTGGCGGCCCGCTCGCTGCGTCGGCAAGTGGCCGACGCCGATAAGCGGCTCGGCATCAAGGGCAGCATCGCGCGCGCATTCCAGCGCAACATCCGTCCGTGGCGCAGCATCTTCGCGACCCGCCCGGCCGGCGCCGGCCCGATTACGCGCAAGCGGCTGACCCGGGTTCTGACCGATACCGACCGCTATGTCCAGACGTTGAACGACCGTTTCACCAACCCCTCCGGCTCGCATGCAGCCGCGCCGGCGAAACAGGTCGAGGCGGCGGCCAGTCAACAACCGCCGATCGAACAGACCGTGGAAAACACCGCATAGCGAGCCGGAACATGAGTGAAACCACCATCGCGTTCAATCCACCCCGCATCCAGGTTCCGCCCCATCCGCAATGGCCGGAGCTGGACGATGCCGAAAAAACCGCGCTGAAAACGCGCATCAAACGCTTGCTGAAGGAACACGACGCCTTGCTCGTCGCGCATTACTACACCGACGGCGATCTTCAGGCACTGGCCGAGGAAACCGGCGGCTGCGTCGCGGATTCGCTGGAGATGGCGCGCTTCGGTAGCGAGACCGACGCCAAAACGCTGGTGGTTTGCGGCGTGCGCTTCATGGGCGAGACCGCGAAGATCCTGAACCCCGAGAAGCGCGTGCTGATGCCCGAGCTGAAGGCCACCTGCTCGCTCGACGAGGGCTGCCCGGCGGAGGCTTTTTCGGCCTTTTGCGACCGACATCCGGATCATACCGTGGTGGTCTATGCCAACACCAGCGCCGAGGTCAAGGCGCGCGCCGACTGGATGGTCACCTCGAGCATTGCGCTGCCGATCGTCAAGCACCTGAAGGAACAGGGCAAGAAGGTGCTGTGGGCGCCCGACAAGCACTTGGGGCACTACATCGAGCAGGTCACCGGCGTGGACATGCTGTTATGGCCCGGCGCCTGCGTGGTGCATGAAGAGTTCAAATCGGTCGCGCTGGAACGCCTGCGCCGCCTGCATCCCGATGCCGCGGTGCTGGTTCACCCGGAATCCCCCGACGAGATCGTCGAGCAGGCCGATGTGGTCGGCTCGACCACGGCGCTGATCAACGCGGTCGCGAGCATGGACAACCCGGAGTTCATTGTCGCCACCGACGAGGGCATCTTCTGGAAGATGCGCCAACTGGCTCCGGACAAGAAGCTGATCGCCGCGCCGACCGCCGGCGAAGGCGCCACCTGCGAGAGCTGCGCCCACTGTCCGTGGATGGCGATGAACGCCTTGCAGAACCTCGAACAGGTGTTGCTCGGCGGCGACAACGAGATCCACATCGACGAAGCCATCCGGCGCCGCGCGGTCCTCCCGATCCAACGGATGCTGGACTTTGCGCGCCAGCAATCCGATTGAGACCGGGCGCCGGCGCGCTCAATACCGCAACAAGCCGCCGATCCGTCCGTGCTGGTTCACGGTCTCTCGGTTCTCATCGGCGCACACCACCTCAATGTCGCCGCCGGCGTGAATCACCTGTAGCGCCAGATCGGCGACGATATCCGGACGCTCCGCCAGCCGGCCGCCGGCGCAATATGGGCATTCGGCCGGAGGCGTTTCTTGCAGATCGGCCACCAGACCACCGCAATCGTCGCACTGCCATCCCTTGGGCTGAAAACCGCCGTCCACGATCAGGGTGCGCAAAGCGTATTCCTGCGCCGCGAGCACGGTATCCGCAAGCCCGGCCACCGCGCGCCCATCGGGTTTCGCCAGCTCGCCGACCCAGCTTTCGAGCAGCGCCTTCTCCTGTTCCGCCTCGGCCCGCGCGACCAGCGGCGCGACCGCGTCGCGCACCTGGTTCAGATTGGCGTCCATCGGCAACGCCATCGTGCCGATCACCCGCTCCCGCATCGGCCGGGATAGAAAATCGAGCAGATGGCCGGCCTCGCCCGCATCCGGGCTTGCCACCACCAAGGCTTTCCAGCCGGCCTTTTGCGCGATCTTCTCTACCGCCACCGCGGCTTGGCGCAGATACCGGCGGTAGTGTTCCTGCTGCCAATTCTGGTGATTGTGCTCGCCGTAGCCATGCCAGGCGTGCGTCTTGCCCGACGCGGCGCGCTCGGGATTGACCAGGTTCAAGCTGTACTCGGCCGCCTCACCCATCGTATACAGGAAGAATCGCACCCGCGTGCGATCGAACAGCGCCACGCCGGTATCCGGATGCTCGTCACGCTGCATCAGCAACGGCCCAAGAACTGGCGCACCACCCCAAGCCACCTGATCGACCGGCGCGTCCGGCAGACTGTAGGCAGCGATCCGCTGGTAGTCCACCTTGCCTTTCTTTGGCAATACCCGATGTGGCGCCGCGAACAGCGCGATCCCTTTGCCC
>JALVEB010000020.1 GCA_027008705.1 Sedimenticola sp.
GTTCAAGGGTTTGTGTGTACCTCCATTTTACCTCATCGAAAACTCCGATTCTTCATCTTTGGCCCATCTTTCCTTTTGTTTTCAACCTCTTAAAAGTCCGCTTTCGAGAAAATGGGGAGACGCTAGCTACAACCAACAGATTCCGCAGAAAGCGCTGGGACATATCGCGCCGGTCCAGGCGTTGAAAAACTGGTATCAGAAAGCCCCGGATGTGTTTAAAAAACGCGTATACAATCTCACGGGTCTTGACAGCTAGCTTGTGCCAGTCGATGTCATTGATTTTTTTCGCTTGATATCTATGCTTACTCATAAGGGGATACCTCCAATTTCTCGATGGGTTGAGACTCTCGCTAAGTGTAGCGATAACCTAATCGAGTCTCTGAGGGTCCCCTTTCTTTATAGCTGCTACGGCGGTTTTTGCCATATGACCGTAGGGCGACAGCGCTAAGCCTTTGAAACCAGGAAACGTCAAGCGCAATTGCCCTGCGCTGCCACTATTCCGAAAGTAACTCCTCAGCGAGCAGGCCAAATAAGGGTAAAGTAACGGGATGCGCATTCCGATCCGTCTGATCTTCCTGCTGTGGATCGGCGCGGCCTGCGCCGCGCCCCCGGCCTTGTCGCTCGCGAATCGCTACCAGGGCGGTATCGACCTCGCCGCGTACTGGGTCAGCGAGAAGTTCGACGGTGTGCGCGCGCTGTGGGATGGTCAGCGCTTGATCTCGCGCCAGGGGCATCCCTTTCCGGCGCCGGTATGGTTCACCGCCGGCTTCCCCTCCGAACCTATGGACGGCGAGCTGTGGGTCGGCCGCCAGCGTTTCGAGGAGACCGTCGGGATCGTGCGCGACCACGACGCCAGCGATGAAGAATGGCGCCGGGTTCGTTTTCTTGTGTTCGATCTGCCGGACGCGCGCGGCGACTTCAATCATCGGCTGATGCGCTTGCGACGCCTGGTGGCCGAAGCCAGGGTGCCCTGGCTGCGTGCCATCGAGCAGTTCAAGGTTGCGGACGAGGCCGAACTGCGCCGCCGCCTGCGCGCCGTGGTGAGCGCCGGTGGCGAAGGGCTGATGCTGCACCGTGGCACATCGGGCTATCACGCCGGGCGCGGAAGCGATCTGTTGAAGCTGAAACCGCTGTGGGATGCCGAGGCGGTGGTCATTGCCCACCTGCCGGGAAAAGGAAAATACCAGGGCCTGCTCGGCGCGCTGCTCGTGCGTGACGCGCAAGGCCATGTATTCCGCATCGGCACCGGCTTCCGCGATGCCACGCGCCGCAACCCACCTCCGATCGGTTCGACGATCACCTACCGCTACCGGGGCCTGACCCGCAACGGGCTACCGCGTTTCGCCAGTTTTCTGCGCATCCGCAACGATCGCTGAATGATTCCGCGCCCATCGCACCGCAGGCGATATCGCGCGCCGTTTCAATGACTGGTGCCTTCGGAGCGATGGATCTTGTTGTAGACGTTGTACTTGCCGACCGGTTTCTTCATCGGGATGCGTTTGACCTCTTTCAGCGTCTTGGCGTCATAGACCACGATCGCGCCGTCCATGTCCCAGATGCTGACCAGCGCGTAGCGGCCGTCGCGGGTGAATTCGACGTGGGCCGAGGTCTTGCCCGGCGCCGGACGCAGGGTTTTGACGATCTCCAGGCTCTGTTTGTCGATCACGTGCATCACATCCCGGTGCGGGCCGAAGAAGACATCGACCCAGGCATAGGGGCTGTTCTCGTGGCTGCGCAGAAAGAATCCGGGGCCGAGGGTCTTGATCCGCTTGATGGTTTTCCAGCTATCCATGTCGATCACGCTGACATAGGGTTCGGCGATGTTCGGCGTCGCCATCACGGTGTGGCCGTTGCGTTTCCAGCTGATGCCGGAGCCGAGGTGCGGCATGCCGGTGAGATCCAGATCGGCGATCTTGCGGCGCACGATCAGGTTGAACACCTGGCCTTTTTTGTCGTCGCGGGCGGTGCCGATCAGGTTGGTGTAGCCCTGGTCGAAGAAGAAATCGTCGAGGATGTCGTCGGTATGGATGCGTTTGATCGGGAACGGACCTTTCTCGGCCAAGCCCTCCGCCATGTGGTAGTCATGCACCGCGCCGTTGAAGACCTTGGGCGGATGGTCGGAGTAGAACATTTCCCAGATCTCCGGGATGTCCTTCAACGCGATGATGAAGCTTTCGCGCGGCGGGGCGACATAGACCGCGCTGACGCGCGAGTTGTTGCCGAAGTCGTCATGTACCGGGATCACCTTGATCAGGCTGAGATCATCGGCGCGCAGCAGCACCAGGGTATGCGGCAGGTAGTTGCCGACCAGCACATAGCGATCGTCGGCGGATACCGCGATGTTGCGCGTGTTGATGCCGGCGCGGGTCTCGGCGACGGTCTTGAGCTTGTACATGTCGAACTTGCTGATCCAGCCATCGCGCGAGGCGAAGTAGACGAAGCGGCCGTCGGAGCTGTATTTCGGCCCGCCATGCAGCGCGCGGCGCGAGGCGAAACGGTAGATCGGCTCCAGGCGGTCGCCATCGAGCACGCTGACGTGGTGATCGCCGGCCTCGACGACCAGGAAGAGGTTCAGCGGATCGGCGCTGTAGACCGGCTTGGCGCTCTTCGCGTCGCCATGCACCAGCTCGGGGAAGTAGACCACATGGGAGGCGCGGATCCGGTCTGGGCCCCATTCCGGGCGCTGCTTCGGCGGGGTGAAGATGTAATCCACCAGCGCGGCGATCTGGCGCGCATCCAGCTTGTCGGCGAAGCCTTGCATCTGGGTCGCCGGACGGCCCTCGGCAATGACCTTGGGGGCGCGCTTGCGCCCCAGCCGCTTGAGGTTTTCCGGCAGCAGCGCCGGGCCACTCAGGCCGAGGCGTTGCGGGCCGTGACAGGCGGCGCAGTGGGTGGCATAGAGTTGCCGCGCGTCGGGCGCCGTCCGCGCGCTGTCTTTGGCTGGTTTTGCCAGTGAAGCCAGCGGCAATGACAATAACAGGATGAGCCAATGTGCGGTGAAGCGCATGGGATTGACCTCTGGGTTATTTGGGTTCGGTGCGGCATTCATCATGCTTGCGGCAGCGCGGTTTCGCGGCGCCACCGTAGCCGGTTCCGCCGCGCTTGAACCGGCCTCTCATAACCATTGTCAAGTAAAAAATATTCGTTTATCTAAATCACTCGCCCACCCCGAAGCCACCGATTTTTCGGATAAAATTTATTTATCACTCGCCGGTCGTTGGCTTGGGGTTGTGCTTGCGGCAACCTTCCGTCTTCCCGGATGCGCAACCATGGGGTCGATCAAACCTCTCGCATCGAGCGTCTGCCAAGCAGCGCTGAATCAGTTGCATTGAACATCTCACACCATGGGTGCATCCCACGGGGCGCCTTGGGACTACGAAAGGACCTTGTCTGCGGTCAGAGGCCGGTTGGAAGGTCGCCCCGAGGGAAAACGGGTTGTCGTCTGTTACGACTATCTCATGATGTTCTGTCTCCTGTAGTTGACAGGAAGTTTTTTGTCGATTGCCCGGTCACGCCCGCATCGGTCAGGAGAGCCCCAATGAGGCGGCGTTGAACAGGCGCCGGCTATCGAAAGTATCGCCACGGGCGACGTGCCACAGGGCCTTGCAGAGTTTGCGCGTCACCCCCATGATCGCCTTGCTCTTGAGGCCGCCATCGCGTTCGACCTTGCGCAGATACCAAGCCTGGACCACGGCATCGTCCCGGATCAGTCGCAGAGCGGCGAAATAGGGGTACTGCCGTGCCACCGATGGCCCCCGCTTGGTGATGGACAATCGTCCCTTCAGCTGGCCGCTGGAGCGTTCCTTGAGGTTCGGCCCCGCGCCCTTGAGATAGCTCCGCGGGTCAGCGTAGTCGTGGGCGCTGCCCAGGCTGGCGCTGAGTACGGCGGCTGTGGTGGTGCTGACGACGGCTGCCATTCGCTGGGTGGGGGCATCCTGTTCCACCTGTTGTCGAATACGCTGTTCCTGTTGCCGCAGCTGTTGGTGGATGGCCAGCAGATCCCGCGCCAGCCATTGCAGCAATTCGCGCTCGGACTCGATGCAGGGCACGCCCAGGCTGTATTCGGCGCTGTCAAGCAATTGCTCGATCTTCTTTTCCGTCAGGAAAGGGCCACCAATGCGTCGTACCAATCGGTGCGCTGTGGCGCGATCGGCGGCAATCGCCGCCGGCTCGCCATAGTCGGCAATCAGGGTCAGCAAGGTGACCGAGCTCAGCGCCAGTAGTCGCGACGCCTCGGGCCAATGGCGGCTCAACAACGCTTCGAGTCGGTTCAAGTCTTGCCGCTGGCGCTGCTTCAGCCAGTCCAGTTGATTCATCTGGGCTTGCAGCGTCCTCCGCTCGTCAGGGACGACCGGCCATGGCCGGCTCACACCCCGCCAGGGTTTGTTCGAGCTGCGCCAAAAGCAGGAGCGTCTCTTGCGGATGACTCCATTTGACCAAAACCAGCAGCTCTTCCGATGCGCACATCAGTGCGGCAACGAAGTTTTCCTTCGCCACATCAATCGCTAACACAACCTCGCGTGACCCGATCTGCTCGGCCAGACGGCAGTTGGGTGCGGTCGATCTCTTTGAGCATGGTTTCGGCCTCTTTCAGTTCGTCTTTCAGATCGCGGTTGGTGGACAGCACTTCGAGCATGTCGAAGTAGCGCCTGAAGCCCTTTTCGTCTTCTCCGGTCCGTTCCTTCAGCTGCGGATGTCGAACAGAGTATAGCAGTAGCGCCAGTCGGGGTGGTCGATGTGGTCGCTCATGGCCAGCGGGCGCTTGCCTGTGTAGACCAGGTATTGGCGCACGGGTTCCTTGGGCCATTGGAGCTGGATGTCGGTGTAGTAGCGCAGCATGCGCAGCGGCATTTGGGGATGGTTGTCGTTCTGGAGTTCGATGTGCAGCAGGAAGGATTCGCCGCTGGCTCGCTGGCGCACGCGGGCGAGGAAGTCGGCGCGCCGGTCTTCGATGCGTTGCTCTTCGGTTTCGAGCAGTTCGAGGTGCTCGGGGTGACAGACGCCGGGTGTCGCCCAGGGCATACCACAGCCAGACGTGGGTATCGACGAGGTAGTTTTCGGTCATGACTTCTTCTCGTCCGGCTTCGGTTCCCCCCCCGGAACGTTCAAAAGTGGCATCTCGGCCTGGAGCAGTGTCTGGGGAATATCTGCCGCCAGTGTCCTCTCCAAGCACTGGCGCCGTTGCAGGCGTTCGCGCAGGCTGCCGCCGGGCGCCTCGTCCTTTTCCCAGTCCGGCAGGCCGGCGTGGTGACCGGCGATCAGG
>JALVEB010000021.1 GCA_027008705.1 Sedimenticola sp.
CTGGAGAAAGAAGCGAAGGCAAAGGCCAAGCGCGAACCGGCCGACTATGAACGGAAGCTTCAGGCCCGTGACCGGCGCCAGGGGAAGGCCAAGGGCAAGAAACCCAAGCCACCGGATGACACCCCGCCACCGGACAAGCAGAGCCATCTCACCGACCCGGACTCGGCGCTGATGCGCAAGAACAAGGGTAGTGAGTACCGCCAGAGCTACAACGCCCAGGCGGCGGTGAGCACCGATGGCAGCCAACTGGTGGTGGGCAACCGGATCAGTCAATCGGCCAGCGACCGCAATATGACCCCTTCGGCCCAGTCCGACAGACTGCTAGGGACGCACCCAGTGCCCCGATTTCCCGCCCAGCTTCTCGACCAACCGCACCTGGTCGATCGACATGCCGCGATCGACCGCCTTGCACATGTCGTAGATGGTCAGCAGCGCGACCTGGGTGGCGCACAGCGCTTCCATCTCTACCCCGGTCTGGCCGCTGGTCTCGGCGCGCGCGCGGCAATGGACGCCGGGGTCCTCGTGATCCAGCGTGAAGTCGAGGCCGACATGGGTCAGCGCCAGCGGGTGGCACAGCGGCACCAGCTCGGCGGTGCGCTTGCTGGCCATGATGCCGGCGATGCGCGCGATGCCGAGCACGTCGCCCTTCTTGTGTCCGCCGTGCTCGATCAGCGCCAGAGTCTCGGCGCGCATCCGGATCCAACCCTCGGCGATGGCGACGCGCCGGGTGTGCGCCTTGGCGCCGACATCGACCATGTGCGCCTGGCCGGCGGCGTCGAAATGGGTCAGCTCGTCACTCATGAGCCGGCGCTGGCCTTGCGATCATTGTATTCGACCGCCTTCGAGACCTCGTGAACCTCGAAGTTCATATCGTCGAGATCGCCCAGCACCCAGGTCGCCGGCGCGCTGCCGACGCCACCGATGGTGCCGGGGTTGACGATCCAGGTCTCGCCGCCGGCGACGTTGACGACCTTGTCGATCGCGACCTTGTGGCTGTGGCCGCAACAGACCAGGTCCCAGTCGCCGGTCGCGGCCATCGCGCGCGCATAGTGCGGGTAGTGGACGACGAAGATCCGCCGCCGGCCGAGGACGATACCGGCGTCCATGCCATGGTACTCGACCACGCTGTCGCGACGCGCCGAGACCTGGGTCATGGCGAACAGATCGCCGGAGTTGTTGCCATGGATCACATGCACCGGCAAGCCGTGATGGTTCAGGCAGCGCAACGTGCTCGGTGCGACCACGTCGCCACAGTGGATCACCGCCTCGGCGCCGAGCGCCTTGGCGTCGGCAACCGCCGCGTCGATCAGGCGGATGTGGTCATGGCTGTCCGAGAGGATGCAGATCTTCATCAGAAGGCGGGCTTCTCGGGGGCTTCCTGAAACATGCGCACGCTGTTGAGGATCTCCTCGCGCGCCGCGTCGGCTCCCAGCCAGCCCTCGACCCGCACCCATTTGCCTTCGTCAAGGTCTTTGTAGTGCTCGAAGAAATGGGCGATCTGCGCGAGCAGACCGGCGGGCAGGTCATCCGGCCCCTGGGCGTCGGCCCACTGTTTGCAGATGTCGCTGGCCGGCACCGCGAGGATCTTGGCGTCATCGCCGGATTCGTCGGTCATCTTCAGCATCGCGACCGGACGGCAGCGGATCACCGAGCCGCTGAGCAGCGGGATCGGGGTGACCACCAGCACATCGGCCGGATCGCCGTCATCGGAAAGGGTGTGCGGGATGTAACCATAGTTGCACGGATAGTGCATCGCGGTGGACATGAAGCGGTCGACGAACATCGCTCCGCTGCCTTTGTCGACCTCGTACTTCACCGGGTCGGAATGCGCCGGGATCTCGATGATGACGTTGACCTCGTTGGGCAGGTCGCTGCCGGAGCTTACCTTGTTCAGACTCATGGGGTGTTCCTTGCGCCGCCGCCGGGCGGATTTATGACGGGATAAAATCGTTTATTGATTGCGGCAGCGGCGCATTATAGCGGATTCCCACCACAGCTTCATTTCACGCCGGGAATATGGTTCGTTAACACCAAGTCGTCAGCGGTATTGTATCGGCCATCCGCGCCGGCGGAGCGGAAGGAATAGGCCTGCCCATGGGTCTCGAAACGGATCGGGCGACGCCAGGCATCCCGCCAGGTGGAATCCGGAACCTCCAGATCCTTCGACAGCCGTTTCGGGTCGAGCAACCCGGCACTCGTGACGCTATGCCGAATCAGCCAGACCCGGGTGCCGATCGCCAGGCTTTCGAGCCGTGTCATGGTTTCGCGCTGTTCGGGGGTGAGCTTGTCTTCATGGAGGTCGGAGCGGCGGTGAGATCGGCCGGAAACGGATTCGATCGCGCCACTCCGGCTCCTCGCCAGGTGCTGACCGATCGCGGCGAGCCGTGGCGACAGCAGACTGGAGAGGCCCGTCATCACGAGGAGGCTGGCGAGGATGCCGAGCACCACCGCCGCGCCGCTGACGCCACCGGCATCGGCCGCGCGATCGAGCGCGTCGTCGCCACGATAGCGTTGCGCGATCAGGCCGAGGCGCCGCATGGCATAGCGATAGTACAGGTAGTTCGCGGTCAACGGCCAAACCAGCCACAAGGCGAGATCCAGCAACGACAGCGCGCCAACCAGCCAGGGACTGGGCGCATAACCGTGGCTCATCATCACGACGAGCCCAAAACCGAAGCCGAATGGCAGCAGAAAGGTCGCGAGCCACATCAACAGCGCCCAGACCCACAGCTTGCGGTATAACGCCCACAGATAGGGCGCGAAGGTCGCCGGCCAGTGCCAGGTCGGCGCGAATTTGCCGCCAAGACGGGAAAAACGCTGAAACTTCGGAAGATATCGCTCGACGTTCACGGCAAGGAACTCCGGCAGCAGATCCTCGGGCGTGTACTGGCGCCGTTGATCGCTGTGCTCATCGTCCGGCGGCGGCATGACCTTGTCGAAGACCACCCCACAGCGTTCGCACGTCTCGCCGCCCAGCTGTTCGTGACCGCATTTCGGACAACTCTTCGCCGCACTCGACGACGCCGGGGTGTCTTCGATCGGCTCCAAGGTGAGTTCCGGCAGGGTCGTCGCCGCAACCGCCGGAATCGCCTCGACACGCGCGCCCACCCCGATATGTTGCAGTTTTCTCTGAATCCTCTCGGCCTTTTCCAGCGGCAGCTCCCGCTTCAACGGGCGCGGCTTGCCATCGAGCATGCCGGCGGCCTGGTGAATCTGAATCCGAAACAGCTCGGCCAACCGCCGCACGGCTTCTTCATGATCCGCACCGGGCAATACCTGCCCGCTGAGTACGATTCGATAGCCTGACACCTCGCTCCCCTTGTGATTCGTCAGCTGTCTTCCCCACCGCGGGAGAACCGGTCCATCGGATCCCGTTCGATCCCTGCCTATTCGGCCGCCTTCGCCGGCGCGACCTGCAAGACCACGCCATCGGCGCCCACCACCTCGACGCGCGTGCCCGCCGGACAATCCGGCCCCTCGATGCGCCACAGGCTGTCGTCCACTTGAAGACGCCCAAAGCCGTCGACGATGGGTTCCTCGAGCACGAAGGAACGCCCGACATACTGTTCGGCGCGCCGGTTCAGTTTCGGGCCATTGCCGTCGTCCGCTCCGGCCGGCGCCCAGCGCAGATAGAGGTGCCAGGCCGCCACACTGAGCAACGAGATCGCCGCGAACCAGGCAAACTGGTAATACCAGGAGAGCTCCGGCCGCCACCAGACCAACAGGCCGACCAGCCCGGCGGCGACCGCCATCCAAAGGAAAAAGACACCGGAAAGCAGCATCTCCATGATCAGGAAGACGATCGCCAGGGACCACCAGTGCCAGTAGTCCATCGCTTGAATCCATTCCATTCAGCTTTCCTTCTTCATTGCGTCGCGCGCCAGTTCGCCGATGCCGGCGAGCGAGCCGATCAGGCTGGAGGCCTCGAGCGGCATCAAGATGACCTTCTGGTTCTCGGCGCTGGCGATGTCGCGCAGCGCCTCGGTGTATTTCTGGGCGACGAAGTAGTTCACCGCATTGACATCGCCCTCGGCGATCGCGCGCGAAACCATCGCGGTGGCGCGCGCCTCGGCCTGGGCCAGACGCTCGCGCGCCTCGGCCTCGCGAAACGCCGCCTCCTTCTCGCCATCGGCCTCGAGAATCGCGGATTGCTTCAGCCCCTCGGCTTCGAGGATCGCCGCCTGCCGCCGACCCTCGGCCTCGAGGATGGTCGCGCGCTTGTCACGCTCGGCCTTCATCTGACGCGCCATCGCATCGACCAGATCCTTCGGCGGCGTGATGTCCTTGATCTCGATGCGCGTGACCTTGACGCCCCATGGCGTGGTCGCCTCGTCCACCACCGTCAGCAACTGCTGATTGATCGCGTCGCGCTTCGACAACAGCTCGTCGAGATCCATCGACCCCATCACGGTGCGGATGTTGGTCATCGTCAGATTCAGGATGGCGTGGGTCAGGTTATTGACCTCGTACGCCGCGCGCGCGGCCTCGACGACCTGGAAGAACACCACGCCGTCCACCGTCACCATCGCGTTGTCGCGCGTGATGACCTCCTGCGACGGCACATCGAGTACCTGTTCCATCATATTCAGGCGCGCGCCGATGCGGTCCATCAGCGGCACGATGAAATTCAGGCCGGGGTGCAAGGTCCGTACATAGCGTCCGAAGCGCTCGACGGTGAACTCCTTCCCCTGCGGCACCGGCTTGATCGCCAGCACCAGCACGACGATCGCCAACACCAGGAAAACGATGATAAAGGAAAGGGGCATCGATACGACCTCCAATGCGAAACTTGGAGCCGAGTATAGCCGAGTCGACGCGAAAAACGCAGACGGCAATATTGAAGTGGAGGCCGCCACCTAAATAATCATGGAATTCCCAGAGCACGGAAAAAGCCCGGTGGCGGAGGATCCGGCTTGGGAGTAACCTACCCCGGCGGGAATCGATGGCGATTCCGCAATTCGACGATCCGCCAGGTCTCCGCGATGGACTCAGCCCCACGAACCCCACCCAAATCCCTGTTGCGCAAGGTCGGCCGCGCCATCGCCGATTACCGCATGATCCGCGACGGCGACCGCGTTTTGCTCGGCGTCTCCGGCGGCAAGGACTCGCTGTCGCTGTTGCAGGTGCTGCTGCATCTGCAACGTCATGCGCCGGTGCGCTTCGAGCTCGGCGTCTTGACCGTCGACCCGGAGGTGGAAGGCTTTGAGCCGGCCGGCCTGAGCGATTGGTTCGAACGGCTCGGCGTGCGCTGGCACTACGAACGCCAGCCGATCATGCAACAGGCGCGCAGCCACATGCGCGGCGACTCCTTCTGCAGCTACTGTTCGCGGATGAAGCGCGGCATCATGTACAACTGCTGTCGCGCTCATGGCTACAATGTGCTGGCGCTCGCGCAACACCTGGACGACTTCGCCGAGAGCTTCCTGATGTCGGCCTTTCGCGGCGGCCAGTTGCGCACGATGAAGGCCCACTATGTCAACGACGCCGGCGATCTGCGCATCATCCGCCCGCTGGTCTACGCGCGCGAGAGTCAGACCGCCGCGTTCGCCCGGGACGCCGAGCTGCCGGTGGTGCCCGACAGCTGCCCGGCCTGTTTCTCGGCGCCGACCGAGCGCGAACGCATGCGCCAGCTGCTGCTCGCCGAGGAACGCCACAATCCACAGCTGTTCGCCAGCCTGCTGCGGGCGATGCGGCCATTGATTGACGAAACACCGCCTTAATCCTTGTCGCTCATCCATTTTCGGCTGTTGCGACCGCCCCTCACCCGTGGGCGGCGAGTATAGACTGGGGATCATGGAGGACAACCCGCCCACTGGTTCCCTCGCTTACGGGTTGGTAGACTCCCTCCATGCGTACCCTCTATCCTGAATTGTTCCCCTACCGCGCCACACACCTCGCCGTGGACGACATCCATCGCCTCTATATCGAGGAATCCGGTCGCCACGATGGCCAGCCGGTGCTGTTTCTGCACGGCGGGCCGGGGGGCGGCACCGAATCCTGGCATCGACGCTTCTTCGATCCCGGGCGCTACCGCATCGTGCTCTTCGATCAGCGCGGCTGCGGGCGCAGCTCGCCCCACGCCGAACTGCGCAACAACACCACCCAGGAGCTGATCGCGGACATCGAGAAAATCCGCCGTCATCTCGGCATCGAGCGCTGGCTGGTGTTCGGCGGCTCCTGGGGCTCGACGCTGGCGCTGGCTTATGCCGAGGCCCATCCCGAGGCGGTGCGGGGACTGATCTTGCGCGGCATCTTCCTGTGCCGTGACGAGGAGATCCGTTGGTTTTACCAACGTGGGGCCGACCGCGTTTTTCCCGATTACTGGAAGGATTTTCTGCATCCGCTGCCGCCAGAGCACCGCGATGACCCACTCCCGGCCTATTACGAGCTGCTGACCGGTAACGATGAAATCCGGCGCATGGCCGCGGCCAAGGCCTGGTCGACCTGGGAGGGACGCACCGCGACCTTGCTGCCGAACGACGGCGTGGTCGAGCACTTCGCGCGCCCGCATATCGCCCTGGCGATGGCGCGCATCGAGGCGCATTACTTTGTCCACCATGCCTTTCTCGAACCGAACCAGCTGCTCGATCAGGCGCATCGCCTGGCCGGCATCCCCGGCATCATCGTGCAAGGACGCTATGACATGATCTGCCCGATGATCTCGGCCTGGGAGCTGCACCGCGCGTGGCCGGACAGCGAGCTCGAGATCGTCGCCGACGCCGGTCATTCCGCCGGCGAACCGGGCATCATTGATGCCCTGGTGCGCGCCACCGACGCCTTTGCCGGCCGACGCGCGTGATCGGGCTGCTGCAACGGGTCGATGAGGCCGCGGTCACTGTCGCTGGCGAGTGCGTCGGCGCGATCGGGCGCGGCCTGCTGGTACTGGTCGGAGTACAGAGGCACGACGACGAGACACGCGCCGAACGCCTTCTCGAACGCCTGCTCGAATACCGTGTCTTCGCCGATGCCGACGGCCGCATGAACCGTTCGCTGCGCGATTGCGGCGGCGGTCTGCTGCTGATACCGCAGTTCACGCTGGCCGCCGACACCCGCAAGGGCCGGCGGCCCAGCTTTTCGAGCGCGGCGCCGCCGGAGCAGGGGCGGCGGTTGTTCAACGCCCTGCTGGCGCGCGCCCACGCCGTTCACCAGCCGGTCGCGTCCGGGGTATTCGGCGCCGATATGCGCGTCTCGCTGGTCAACGATGGACCGGTGACCTTCTGGCTGGAAAGCTGAGGCGACATTTTTCTTCTGCGACACGCCGCGTTTTCGGCTAGAATCCGCTCTTTTCACAGCTTGGGAACAAGCCATGGCGCGCACCGCCCGCATCCAGCGCGATACCCGCGAGACCCGCATTGCGGTCGAGTTGAATCTCGATGGCAACGGTCGTGGCGATTACCAGACCGGGGTGCCTTTCCTCGACCACATGCTCGACCAGGTCAGCACCCACGGGCTGGTCGATCTCCGCATCCAGGCCGATGGCGATCTCCACATCGACGACCATCACACCGTCGAGGATATCGGCATCACCCTCGGCCAGGCCTTTGCCGAGGCGCTTGGCGAGAAGCGCGGGATCCGGCGCTACGGTCACGCCTATGTGCCGCTCGACGAGGCCTTGTCGCGCGTCGTGATCGATTTCTCCGGACGCCCCGGGCTGGAGTTTCACGTGGATTTCCGGCGCGGCATGATCGGCGCCTTCGACGTCGATCTGTTTCACGAGTTCTTCCAGGGCTTTGTCAATCACGCCCGCGCGACCCTGCACATCGACGGCCTGCGCGGGCGCAACGCGCACCACCAGGCCGAGACGGTGTTCAAGGCTTTCGGTCGCGCGCTGCGCATGGCGATCGAGCCCGACCCGCGACTCGGCGACACCATTCCGTCGTCCAAAGGCAGCTTGTGAGGTCTTGATGCGCACGATAGCCGTGGTCGATTACAGCATGGGCAACCTGCGCTCGGTATCCAAGGCGATCGAGCACGTCGCCGATGCGGTGCGCGTGGTGGTCACCGATGACGCCGATACCATTGCCAACGCCGAGCGCGTGGTGTTTCCCGGCCAGGGCGCGGCGCGCGATTGCATGGCCGCGATCGAGCGCCACGGCTTGCGCGAGGTCGTTCTCGATGCCGCGCGCAACAAGCCGTTTTTGGGGATCTGCATGGGCCTTCAGGTGCTGCTGCGCCACAGCGAGGAGAACGGCGGCACCCCGCTCCTCGGGCTGTTTCCCGGCGAGGTGCGACGTTTCCCCAGCGGCATGCAAGCGAACGGCCAACGGCTGAAGATCCCGCACATGGGCTGGAGCCGGGTCGAGCGCCGCGGCGAACACCCCTTGTGGCGCGACATCGCCGACGGCGAGCGCTTCTACTTCGTGCACAGCTACCATGTCGATCCGGAAGACCCGGCGCTGAGCGCGGCCACCACCGATTACGGCATCCGCTTCACCAGCGCAATCGCGCGCGACAACCTGTTCGCGGTGCAATTCCACCCGGAGAAGAGCGCGGATGCCGGCCTGACCCTGTTACGCAACTTCGTTCAATGGAATCCCTGAGATGCTGCTGATCCCGGCGATCGACCTGAAAGACGGCCAATGCGTGCGCCTGCGCCAGGGGCGCATGGAGGACGACACGGTATTCTCGGACAACCCGGTGGAGATGGCGACGCGCTGGGTGGATGCCGGCGCGCGCCGCCTCCACCTGGTCGATCTGAACGGCGCCTTCGCCGGTGAACCGGTCAACCGCGCGGTGATCGAGGCGATCGCCACGCGCCACCCGGAGCTTCCGATCCAGGTTGGCGGCGGCATCCGCGACGAGGCCACGATCGAAGCCTATCTCGATGCCGGCGTCGATTACGCCATCATCGGCACCCAGGCGGTGAAGGACCCGGCCTTCGTCGCGCGCGCCTGCCGGGCCTTTCCCGGCCATGTCATCGTCGGCCTCGACGCCAGGGATGGATACGTCGCGATCAACGGCTGGGCCGAGATCACCACGCAACGCGTCGACGAGCTGGCCAAACGCTTCGAGCAGGATGGCGTCAGCGCCATCGTCTACACCGACATCGGCCGCGACGGCATGCTCTCGGGGCCGAACGTGGAGGCCACCGCGGCGCTGGCCGACGCCAACGCCATCCCGGTGATCGCCTCCGGCGGGATCACCGACATCGATGACATCGAAGCGCTGTGCCAGGCTGCCCGCAAACACAACATCATCGGCGCGATCACCGGTCGCGCGATCTATGAAGGCACCCTGGACTTCGCCGCCGGCCAGGCGCTCGCCGACCGCCTGAGCGGAGGAGACGCCTGATGGGCCTGGCCAAGCGCATCATCCCCTGCCTGGATGTGGACGCCGGACGCGTCGTCAAGGGCGTGCGTTTTGTCGATATCCGCGACGCCGGCGATCCGGTCGAGGTCGCGCGCCGTTACGACCGCGAGGGCGCCGACGAGATCACCTTTCTCGACATCACCGCCAGCTCGGATCAGCGCGACACCATCGTCCACGTCGTCGAGGCGGTCGCCAGCGAGGTCTTCATCCCGCTCACCGTCGGTGGCGGCATCCGCGCCACTGAAGACGTGCTGCGCATGCTCAACGCCGGCGCCGACAAGGTCGCGATCAACACCGCCGCGGTGTTCAACCCGGAATTCGTGCGCGAGGCCACCGACCGCTTCGGCTCGCAATGCATCGTCGTCGCGATCGACGCCAAGCGCGTCAGCGGCAAGGATGAGCCGCCCCGCTGGGAGATCTTCACCCACGGCGGGCGCAAGCCCACCGGCATCGACGCCATCGCATGGGCGCGACGCATGGCCGAATACGGCGCTGGCGAGATCCTGCTCACCAGCATGGACCGCGACGGCACCAAGATCGGCTTCGACCTCGAGCTGACGCGCGCGGTGTCGCGCGCGGTCGAGATCCCGGTGATCGCCTCCGGCGGCGTCGGCAAGCTGCAACACCTGGTCGACGGCGTCAAACAGGGCGAGGCCGACGCCGTGCTCGCGGCGAGCATCTTCCATTTCGCCGAGTACAGCATCGGCGAGGCCAAGCGTTATCTGCGCAAACAAGGTGTGGAGGTACGCTTGTGAGTGATACACTGAACCGGCTGGCCGAGGTACTGGAAGCGCGCAAGGGGGCGGACCCCGCCTCTTCCTACGTCGCCAGTCTCTATGCCAAGGGGCTCGACGCCATCCTGAAAAAGGTCGGCGAAGAGGCCACCGAAACGGTGATCGCGGCCAAGGATGGCGAGCCCGACCAGATCATCCATGAAACCGCCGACCTGTGGTTTCATTCGCTCGTGATGCTCGCCCAGCAAGGGCTGCATCCACAACAGGTTCTCGACGAGCTGGAGCGCCGCTTCGGCCTCTCCGGGCTGGAAGAGAAAGCCAGCCGAAAATGACAACGCAATTGCTCTGCAACGAGGTGAATTATGGGATTGGGTGGAATTAGTATCTGGCAACTGCTGATCATCCTCGTGATCGTGCTGCTGCTGTTCGGCACCAAGCGCTTGAAGAATCTCGGTTCCGATCTCGGCGGCGCGCTGAAGGGCTTCAAGAAGGCGATGGCCGAGGAAGAAGCCAAAGAGCCGGAAAAGCTCGACCACGACGCCAAGCGCGATATCGACGCCGACGCCCGGCGCGAAGACAAAGACAAAACCCGGGACGCCTGACGGAGGTCCGCTCGCGTGTTCGATATCGGCTTCTGGGAGTTGGTGCTGATCGGCGTGGTCGCGCTGCTGGTGATCGGACCGGAGCGCCTGCCCGCGGTCGCGCGCACCCTCGGCGTGTGGATCGGGCGTGGCCGGCGCCTGCTCCACCAGGTCAAGGCCGACGTCGCCCAGGAGATGAAGGCCGAGGAACTCAAGCGCCTGCTCGAACAGCAAAAGAACAGCATCGCCACTGAAGAGATCCTGGAAACCACGCGCGATACCCTGAAGGACATCGGCCAGGGTTTCGGCCAACCCGCTTCCACGCCACCACCCCAGGCGGATGACCGACCCGCTTCCGAATCCAACGACGCCCCGCCTCCGGCCAAGCCGGAGCCGCCCCGATCATGAACGGCGCACCCAATATCCAGGATAGCGAGCAACCCTTCCTCGCGCATCTGATCGAACTGCGCGACCGCCTGTTGCGCGCGGTGATCGCGGTCGGGCTGATCTTCCTCGTGCTGTTTCCGTTCGCCAACGACATCTACGCCTTCATCGCCGAACCGCTGATGGCGGTGTTGCCGAAAGGCACCAGCATGATCGCCACCGAGGTCGCGTCACCGTTTCTGACCCCGTTCAAACTGACCCTGGTGGCCTCCATCTTCCTTGCCATTCCGGTCATCCTGCACCAGATCTGGGCCTTCGTCGCACCCGGCCTGTACCAGCATGAGAAGCGCCTCGCCGCGCCGTTGTTGGTCTCCAGCGTCACTCTGTTCTACCTGGGCATGGCCTTCGCCTATTTCGTCGTCTTCCCGCTGGTGTTCCGCTTTCTCACCGGCACCGTGCCCGAGGGCGTGCAGGTCGCCACCGACATCAGCCGCTATCTCGATTTCGTATTGACGCTGTTCTTCGCCTTCGGCGTCGCCTTCGAGATCCCGATCGCAACCATCCTGCTGGTGATGGCCGGCGTCACGACACCCGAGAAACTGGCCCAGAAGCGCCCCTATGTGATCCTGGGCACCTTCGTCGTCGGCATGTTAATGACCCCGCCGGACGTGATCTCGCAGACCCTGCTGGCGATCCCGATGTGGCTGCTGTTCGAGGCCGGCGTGTTCTTCTCGCGCTTCGTGCGGGCGCGTGGAAAGCAGGCCGCGCCCGAGACGGCCTCCTCCGCGGCGGTCGCCTCGGGCGCCCCATCGAGCGCGCCAGACGGCGGCTTCCAGCCGCTCAGCGACGCCGAGATGGAGGCCGAACTCGACCGCATCGAAGAGGAAGAAGACGACTACGACGCCGAGGAAGAGGTCGAGGACGAAGCGCCAGACGACCGCTATCGCCCCGACCCCGACGACCCGGTCGAACGCATGCTGCAACAGGCCTATGAACACCGCCTCGACGGCGACGACGACATCGCCCGCGGGTTGCTGCACGAGGTGCTCGCCGATGGCAACGAACAGCAGAAGAAGGTCGCGCGCAACATCCTGAAACAGCTCGACGATTACAGCGGATGAACCTGCGCGGGCTGCTCGCCCTGCTGCTTTGGGCGTGCGCGCTCGGGCGCGCCGTAGCCGACGACACGCCGCTGAAAAACCAGCTTGCCGGCCATCCCTCTCCCTACCTGGCGATGCATGGCCACGACCCGGTCGCCTGGCAGGCCTGGGGGGAAACCGCATTGCGGCGCGCGCGCGAAAGCGGCAAGCCGCTGTACCTCTCCAGCGGCTACTTCGCCTGCTATTGGTGCCATGTGATGCAACACGAGAGCTATGCCGACCCCGAGGTCGCGAAATGGCTCAATCGCTACTTTATCCCGGTCAAGATCGACCGCGAGCTGCAACCCGGGCTGGACGCTTACCTGATCGAATTCGTCACCGCCACGCGCGGCCATGCCGGCTGGCCGTTGAACGTCTTTCTGACTCCGGACGGCTACCCCATCGTCGGCTTCACCTACCAGCGGCGCGATCCCTTTCTCCGCCTGCTGAAGCGCCTGGCCGGCGCCTGGAAAAACCAACGCGGCACGCTCGAACGCATGGCGCGACGCGCCTCGTCCGAGCTGCTGCAAACCTCGGTAGACGACCGCAAGCCGCGCGACATCAGGCCCGACGTGCTGCGCGCGCGCATCCTGAAGCAGGCTCGCGCCGCCGGCGACGAGCTGCAAGGCGGCTTCGGCAACCAAAGCAAATTCCCGATGCCCGGCCAGCTCGATCTGCTGCTGGATCTGCTCGCCGGGCATGACGACGGCTGGACGCGCGAATTCCTCACCTTGACCCTGGATCACATGGCCCGGCGCGGACTGCGCGACCCGCTCGGCGGCGGCTTCTTCCGCTACTGCGTCGACCCGGCCTGGCGGACCCCACATTTCGAGAAGATGCTCTACACCCAGGCCCTGCTCGCGCGTCTCTACCTGAAGGCCGCGCGGGTACTGAAACGCCCAGACTATCGCGAGGTCGCGCGCGACACCCTGAACTTCCTGCTCGCCACCCTCAAGGCGGGCGATGGCGCCTTCATCGCCAGTCTCTCCGCAGTCGACGACCAAGGGATCGAAGGGGGCTACTACCGCTGGTCACGCGCCGAGCTGACGCAAAACCTGGAACCCGACGAACGCCGTCTCGCCGGCTTGGCCTGGGGGCTCGGCATCGGCGAGCCGGACGACGAAGGCGGCTGGCTGCCGCGCCAACGCGCCACGCCAAGCGAACTGGCCCGCGCCCTGAAGCTCGATGAAGCCACCATACAGCAGCGCCTGAAGGCCCTGCGCGGCAAGCTGCTGAGCCTGCGAAGCAAGCGCTCGCTACCCCGAGACAGCAAGCCGCTCGGCGCCTGGAACGGACTCGTGCTGTCGGCGCTGGCCGATGCCACGCTCGCCTTCGACGACGCCGCCTACCGCACCGCCGCCCGGCGCCTGCGCGACTACCTGGCCCAACGGCTGTGGGATGGCCGGCGACTGGCGCGGATGCGCCTCGGCGAGCGCGCCGTCGGCGTCGCCTCGCTCGCCGATTACGCCTACATCGCCGCCGGTCTCGCCGACTGGGCGCGCGCCAGCGGACGCGCCGAGCCCATGCTGCCAGCCATCCTGCGCGCCGGCTTCCGTTACTTCGCCAGCGACAAAGGCTGGCGCAACGCCAGCGCGCGCCTGTTGCCGGCGGTCACCGTCACCCCGGCATACGACGACGGCGCCTTGCCGTCGGCCTCCGGGGTTCTGATCGCCACCGCGCTGGCCAGCGGTGACGCCGAACTCATGGCCAAGGCGCGCAAGATGCGCCGTATCGGCTCCGCCGAGGTCGTCGGGCAACCGCTGTGGTATGCCAGCCACGCGCGGCTGCTGCTGACCGAACCGCCATCGCTCAGTGCGGGACCGGAAGCGTCCCGGCCCGCAAAATCAAAAGATCAACGAAGCCTTCATTCAAAGTAAGCACTCACATACCAAACCACTGATCGAGTACCGCATGCGCCTCGTCGATCCCCTGACGCCTGAGCGCCGAGAACGCCTGCACGCTGAACCGCCCATCGTGCTCCGCAAGCACCTTGCGCAGTTGCAACACCCGGGCCGCCGCCGGTCCTTTCTTCAACTTGTCGGCCTTGGTCATCAATACATGCGTCGGCAGGCCGATGCCGGCGGCCCAGTCGAGCATCTGCCGGTCATGCTCCTTTAGCGGATGACGGATGTCCATCACCAGAAACAGCCCGCGCAGGCAGGCACGCTGCTCCAGATAACGGCCGAGCTCACCCTGCCACTGCTGCTTGATCGTCAGCGAGACCTTGGCGAAGCCATAGCCCGGCAGATCGACAAGGCGTCGCTCCGGATCGATCTCGAAAAAATTCAGCAACTGGGTCCGGCCCGGCGTCTTGCTGGTGCGGGCCAACGCCTTCTGATCGCACAGCGCATTGATGGCGCTGGACTTGCCCGCGTTCGAACGCCCGGCGAAGGCGATCTCGATGCCGTGATCCGGCGGCGCCTGCGAAAGCCTGGCCGCGCTGGTCAGGAAACGCGCGTTCCGATACAGTGGATTCATGATGAGACGAGAGTTCCTGTGGCTGATTCCGTGGCTGATGCTAACGGCTTGCGACGACAGCGGGCAAGCCGGCCCGCCCGTGACGCGCCTGGCGACGGTGACCGACTGCGACCTGCAACGGCAAGACTGTGATCTGTCATTGCCCGGCGGCGGCTCGCTGCGCGTGCGTTTCAACGACCGCCCGGTGCGCGCGATGGACGAATTCCTGGTCGACATGCGCGCGCCTGGCGGGCGGGTCCGCAAACTGGTGGCGCGCGGCGTCAACATGGAGATGGGCTATAATGAGTTCCTCATCGAGGAGGTCGGCGAATCGGTCTACCGCGCCCAGGTCCTGCTGCCGATCTGCATCCGTTCGCGCATGGTCTGGGACTTGCATGTCTATGTCGAAGTCGGTGGACGGCGCTTTGATGCGCCATTCCGCTTCGAGACCCACGGTCGCGGCTAACGCTCATGACGCCGGCGACATCACTCCAGATCATGGAAAAATCAACCACTTGGCATGCATGCACATTTCTACCTTCACAGACCGCTTCACGCGTAGCGGAACCGGCTGCGGCGGCGCCGCAAAACGGCGCCGCCGCCCGATCCGCGGTACTTGATCGGACCTACGCCAGGCCAATACCATTTCAGCGGCTGGGTGGGCAGTTATCGAATGCTCGTCGCCCATGAGTCTTCGACATCCGCAGCCGCGACAGGCGCATCGACCGCGGGTAATCCCTCCTTTTCGGCGGGGGAAAAGCGGTCCATAATCTTCTCATGAAGCCGTCTCATCCCATCCGCGTGCTCGCCGGCGACATCGGCGGCACCAAGACCCGCCTCGCCATCATCGAGGTCGAAGGCACGCGCCTGAAAACCCTGCGCGAGCGCACCTGGCGCAGCCGCGAGCACGCTTCGTTGCGCGCGATCGTGCAAGCCTTCCTCGAGCAGGTCCAGATCCCGGTCTCGGCCGCGGCCTTCGGCATTGCCGGGCCGGTGCGCGGACGGATCGCCGACGCCACCAATCTGCCCTGGCATATCGACGCCGATGAGCTCGAGAAACGCTTTGCCATCGGCCCGGTGAGCTTGCTCAACGACCTCGAGGCCAACGCCTGGGGCATCCAGGCGCTGAGTCCCGACGATCTCCATGAATTGCACCCGGGCGCCGGCGCGGAAGCGGTCGGCAACGCCGCGATCATCGCCGCCGGTACCGGGCTCGGCGAGGCCGGCATGTACTTCGACGGGCAGCGCCACCGCCCGTTCGCCAGCGAGGGCGGACACAGCGATTTCAGCCCCTGCTGCGAACTCGAGATCGCGCTGTGGCGCCATCTCGCCGAACGCTTCGGGCATGTCAGCTGGGAGCGTGTGCTGGCCGGCCCGGGGCTGGTCAATATCCATGCCTTTCTGCGCCAACACCGCCATGCCGAAACACCCGCCTGGCTCGCCGAGGCGATGCGCCAGGGGGATCCGGCGGCGGCCATCTCGCGCGCCGCCGGCGAGGGGCGCGACCCGATCTGCGAGGAGACGCTGGAGCTGTTCACGCGCCTCTACGGCGCCGAGGCCGGCAACCTGGCGCTGAAGCACATGGCCCGTGGCGGACTCTACATCGGCGGCGGCATCGCGCCGAAGATCCTCGGCTGGCTGAAGCGCGAAACCTTTCTACAGGCCTTTTTCGCCAAGGGTCGCATGCGCCCGCTGCTGGAACGCATCCCGGTGCGCGTGATCCTGAACGACCGCACCGCGCTGTACGGCCCGGCGGTGTTCGCCGCGCTCGCCCGGCAATAAGCCCGCGCCGGCGCCGGTCTCTTTGCGGATCGCTGTTTTATACTCGTCGCTCATGAATGTTCGGCCGCTGCGACCGCACCCGTGGGCGTCGTTGCGGAAACCCGCCATGGAATGGGCTAAAGCTCGGCCGGCCTGGCCCACGGGCACGAGGAACGGCCTCGAAAATCCGGAAATTCATGAGCGACGAGTATATTTATCCAAACGACTCACTGGAGACCCCATGCAACTCGGAATGATCGGCCTCGGCCGCATGGGCGCGAACATGACGCGCCGCCTGATGAAAGCCCGCATCGACTGCGTGGTGCACGACCACAACCCGCAAGCGATCGCGGAACTCGCCGCCGAAGGCGCGCGCGGCGCGGACGATCTCGCCGCGCTGGTCGCCGCGCTGGAGGCGCCCCGCCATCTGTGGATGATGATCCCGGCCGCCTATGTCGACGGGCTGATCGACGAGCTGCTGCCACTGCTGGAAGCGGGCGACACCCTGATCGACGGCGGCAACTCCTACTACAAGGACGACATCCGCCGCGCCCGGCGTCTTTCCGAACGCGGCCTGCATTATGTCGACTGCGGCACCAGTGGCGGGGTCTGGGGGCTGGAACGCGGCTATTGCCTGATGATCGGCGGCGAGAGCGCCGTGGTCGAGCGTCTGGATCCGGTGTTCGCCGCGCTCGCCCCGGGGCTTGGCGATATCCCGCGCACGCCCGGACGCGAAGGCCCGCCGGCCCCCGCCGAACAGGGCTATCTGCACTGTGGTCCGGCGGGTGCCGGGCACTTCGTCAAGATGGTGCACAACGGCATCGAATACGCCCTGATGGCGGCCTACGCCGAGGGCCTGAACCTGCTGCGCCACGCCAACATCGGCCAGGCCAAGCGAGCCGACGACGCCGAGACCACGCCGCTGCGCGAGCCCGAGGCCTTTCAGTACGACATCGACCTGCCCGAGGTCGCCGAGCTGTGGCGGCGGGGCAGCGTGATCGGCTCCTGGCTGCTCGACCTCACCGCCAGCGCGCTGCACAAAAGCCCCGGACTCGATTCTTTCTCCGGAAGGGTCTCCGACTCCGGCGAGGGGCGCTGGACCAACATCGCCGCGATCGAGGCCGGCGTGCCGGTGCATGTACTCAGCGCGGCGCTCTACGACCGCTTCGCATCACGCGGCGAGGCCGAGTTCGGCAACCGCATCCTCTCGGCGCTGCGCTATGAGTTCGGCGGCCATCACGAAAAAAAGGACGCAACCTCATGAGCGACCCCGCAGCCACCCCAAGGGCGGAACCGGCGCCTCCCGGCGTGATGGTGATCTTCGGCGCCCACGGCGACCTCACCAAGCGCAAGCTGTTTCCGGCGCTCTACTACCTGGCGCGCGACGGCCTGCTCGATCCGCGCTTCACCCTGCTCGGCGTCGACCACGTCGACAGCGACACCGACGCCTACCGCGCCTACCTCGACGAGACCATGGCCGAGTTCCTCGGCGACGCGCTGTCGGCCGATCGCTGGGCCGCGCTGCGCGAGCGCGTCCACTACCTGCGCGGCGATTTCCTGCAAGACGAATCCTTCCGCGAGCTCGCACAGCGACTCGCGGAGATCACCGATGTCGAGGAGATTCCGGACGACTATCTGTTCTACATGGCCACGCCACCGCGTTTCTTCGGCGAGATCGCGCTGCGTCTCGGCCAGGCCGGGCTGGCGCGCGAGGCGGACGGGCGCTGGCGCCGGCTGGTGGTCGAAAAACCGTTCGGCAGCGATCTGCAATCGGCGCGCGCGCTCAATGCCACGCTGCATGAAGCCTTCGACGAAAGCCAGATCTACCGCATCGATCACTACCTCGGCAAGGAAACGGTGCAGAACATCCTGATGTACCGCCTCGCCAACAGCACCGTCGAGCCGATCTGGAACCACCGTTACATCGACCATGTGCAAATCACCGTCGCCGAGACCGTCGGCGTCGAGAATCGCGCCGGTTACTACGAGCACGCCGGCGCGCTGCGCGACATGGTGCCGAACCACCTGCTCGCGCTGCTTTCGATCGTCGCGATGGAACCGGCCAACGCGCTCGACGGCGAGGCCATCCGCGATGAACAGGCCAAGGTGCTCAACAGCGTGCGTCCGCTGGAACCGGAAGAGGTGCTGACCCAGGCGGTGCGCGGCCAATACGGCCCCGGCCACCTCGCCGACGGCACCCCGGTGCCCGGCTATCGCGAGGAACCCGGCGTGGCGCCCGACTCCAACACCGAAACCTATGTCGCGATGAAGCTGATGATCGACAGCTGGCGCTGGGCCTGCGTGCCGTTCTATCTGCGCACCGGCAAGCGCATGCGCGGACGCTATACCGAGATCGCGGTGCAGTTCAAGCACGCCCCGAACATGATGTTCAAAGACTCCCTGGTGCGACGCGCCAACATCCCGCCGAACGTGCTGATCCTGCGCATCCAGCCCGACGAAGGCATCGGCATGTGCTTCAACGCCAAGGTGCCCAACCCGATGCCGCAACTCAGCCAGGTCGAGATGGATTTCAACTACGCCGATTACTTCGGCCAGGCGCCGACCACCGGCTACGAAACCCTGATCTACGACTGCCTGTGCGGCGATCCGACGCTGTTCAAGCGCGCCGATGTGATCGAGGCCGGCTGGTCACTGGTCGAACCGGTCCTGGATGTCTGGCGCGCGCTGCCGCCGCGCAACTTCCCGAACTACCCGGCCGGCGGCTGGGGTCCGCAAGAGGCCGAGCGACTGGTGCACGCCGACGGCCGCGGCTGGCGGAAGTGCGCGCACGCGAAGAAGCGCTGACCCCCTGTTCCGACAGGACTCCGCGGGCGCTCAGCACCAGGGGTCGTAACGTCGCAGCCGCGCGCGCAGCCGCTCGATCTCATCGAGCAGCTCCAACGCCAGCGAGGCACCCGCGAGGTTCACGCGCAGATCGCGTTGCAGGCGCAGCGCGCGGCGCGCGCGCGCGAGTTGTTCGTGGCTGAACCGCCATTCACGCAGCGTGCGTCCGCGCGGCGCCAGCGCGCCCTCCTCGACCAACTCGATGATGTACTCGGCATGCACCCCACAGCTTCGACACAGCTCGCCCAGGCTCAGCTCGTCCGCCTCGTCGACCAGCGCGCCACTCAGGGCCTTCATCAGATCGTTCGCCATGATTCATACTCCCAGGTGAGCGCGCGGATTGAACGGCAGATGGTCGCGCATGTAACGATAGACTTCCTTCGCCTTCTCATCGTCCGCCGGAGGCAGGGCGATCTCCAGCTCGACGTAGAAATCCCCCGGCTGTTTGGCCGGAATCCCGCGCCCCTTCAGACGCAGCTTGCGCCCGTTCTTCGAGTTCGGCGGGATACGCAGGTCCACCGGCCCATCCGGGGTCGGCACCTTGACCGTCGCGCCGAGCGCCGCCTCCCACGGCGCCACCGGCAGGGTCAGGTAAACATCCTTGCCCTGCACGCGATAGAACGGATGCGGGTTGAAGGCGATCTCCAGGTACAGGTCGCCGGGCTCGCCGCCGCCCATGCCCGGGTTGCCCTGACCCGCGAGCCGGATCTGCTGGCCCTCCTTGACACCCTTCGGGATACGCACGTTCAGGCTGCGCTGCTTCATGCGCACTCGACCGTCGGGCCCCAGCTCTTCGACGCCCAGGGTAATGACCTTGGTCGCGCCCCGATAGGCGTCATCAAGATCGATATGGATCCGCGCGCGCTGATCCGAGCCGCGCATGCGGAACCCCCCGGCGCCACCCGCCGCGCCGCCGGCGCGACGACCGCGCTGACCGAACAACGATTCGAAGAAATCGCTGTAGGCCGCGGCGTCGTCGCTGGTGAAACCGCCGCCACCGAAATCGAAACCGCCGGCGCCCCAGTCCGGCGGCGGACGGAAATCCTGGCCCGCCTGCCAGTTGGCGCCGAGCTGATCGTAAGCCTCGCGCTTCTCCGGATCTTTCAGCACCTCATAGGCCTCGCCGACCTCCTTGAAACGCGCTTCGGCATCCGGCTCCTTGCTGACATCGGGATGATACTTGCGCGCCAGCTTGCGATAGGCCCGCTTGATCTCATCCTGGGTCGCCTTTTCATCGACACCGAGAATCTTGTAATAGTCTTTGTATTCCATTCGGTTTCCACCTGTCTGAACATCGGTTGACGTCGCTTGCCGCGACGGCCCGGCATGCGGCGACTAATCTGGGGGCTGGACGACGAAATTCAAGGGGTCGGCGCCGGGCGCGCCGGTTTCGTCACGACATGAGCACCGACGTAGCCCTGGGCGCGCAGCCTCAGGGCGATACGCCCGGCCTCGCGCGCGTCACGCACCGGGCCGATGCGAACCCGATGCAGGCCGCCGACCGCATCATCGCTGATGCGTACCCACGCGTCGCGCGCCAGCCGGCGGTCGAGCTCGCGCCGCAGTCGTTCGGCGTTGCTCCGCTCGCGGAAGGCTCCGACCTGAATCCAGGCGCCCATCGCCGCTGCCGGCGTGCCGGCGTCTTCCGCGCGGCCTTGCGCGCGCGCCCATTCCCGCGGATCGATCGCGATCACCTCGACCGGCGCGGTGCCCTTCGCGGCCATGCCGAGCTTGTGCGCGGCGGCATAGGAGAGATCGATGATGCGACCCTCGTGAAACGGCCCCCGATCGTTGACCTTGACGATCACCCGGCGGCCGTTCTCGAGATTGCGCACCTCGACATAGGTCGGCAACGGCAGGCGCTTGTGCGCGGCGGTCATCTTCAACAAGTCATAGGGCTCGCCGCTGCTGGTGCGGCGACCGTGAAACTTGGTTCCGTACCACGAGGCGATGCCCCGCTCGCGATAGCCCTTCGCGGAATCCATGACTTGGTAGGTCTTGCCGAACACCTGGTAACTCGGTGGATTGCCATAGCGGCTGCGCGGCTCGACCCGGGGCACCGCGTCATGCACCCCGGAGAGGTCGACCGGCCCGGGTGGCGCGCCATCGGCCACCCCGTCCGGCTTCGGGGAACCGCAGCCGCCGAGCGCAAGCCCCAGCGCCACGGCGGCGCAGGCCAGACTCATCGCCGCGCGCCGCTCAGTCGCTTGCCGTATCCTGTCGTTCATGCATCCGCTCCCGTATGCGCTCGCTCAACTGGTGGACCGCCATCGCATAGAGCTTGCTGTGATTGTAGCGCGTTATCACATAGAAATTGTCGAAACCCAGCCAGTGCTCGACCCCGTCCGGCTGTTCCAGCGCGACCACGGCGCCGCGCGCGCGCGGCCCGACGCCGGGCGGCAGCCCGACCCCGCGCGCACTGAAGCGCGCCAACGGGATACTCGGCTTCAGCTCGTCGGACGCCGCTGCCGGAACCTGTCCGGGCTTCAGCTTCAATGCCACCGGCCCGCCGGGACGCCAGCCATGGCGCGCGAAGTAGTTCGCGACACTGCCGATGACATCGGCGCTGGAATGCAGCAGATCGCGCCTGCCGTCACCGTCGAAGTCCACCGCGTAGGCGCGGTAGCTGCTCGGGATGAACTGCGGCATCCCCATCGCCCCGGCATAGGAACCGAGCGTGGCCCGTGGATCCAGGCCCTCGTCGTGTAGCAGTTGCAGGAACTCGTCCAGCTCGCGGGCGAAGAAGGCGGCGCGTTTCGGGTAGGCGAAGGCGAGCGTGGCGAGGGCATCGATCACCCGGTAGCCGCCGGCGCGGCGGCCATAATAGGTTTCGACGCCGAGGATCGCGGTGACGATGTGCGGGGGCACGCCCCACTTGCGCTCGGCCTGCTCCAGCAAGCGCCGGTGCTCGCGCCAGAAACGCACCCCGGCGTCGATGCGCGCGGGCTGGAGAAAGATCTTGCGGTAACGATACCAGGGCATGCCTTCGGCGGGCCGGTTCATCGCATCGATGATGGATTTCTGGTAACGCGCCTGCTTCAGCAGGCTTTTGAGCTCGCGCGCGTCCCAGCCATGCCGCGCGGCGACGCGCGTGGCGAAGCGTTCGATCGCTTGCGACCAGTTCGCGGGCGGCTTCGCCGGCGCCGGCGGCGGCGCTTCCCGCGCAAGCGCCGCGACGGTAAGGGAAACGAGAGCGAACAATGGGATGAAGGTACGACGGAACATGCCAACCTCTATTGTGGGAGCAGTTTGCGATGGGTATGGATCGACATCAGGATGCCGAGTCCGGCGCTCAGCGTCAGCAGCGAGGTGCCGCCGAAACTGATGAAGGGCAACGGCACCCCGACCACCGGCAACAGGCCGGTGACCATGCCGGTATTGACGAACAGATAGACGAACAGCACCAGCGACAAGGACCCGGCGAGCAGCCGACTGTAGCTGTCCTGCGCCTCGGTGGCGATATACAGGCCGCGCAGGATCACGAACAGGAACAGCGCCATCAGGGCGAGGATGCCGGCCAGCCCGAGCTCCTCGCCGATCACCGCGAAGATGAAATCGGTGGTGCGCTCCGGCAGGAACTCCAGGTGCGACTGGGTACCGTTCAGGAAGCCCTTGCCCCACAAGCCACCCGAGCCGATCGCGATCTTCGACTGGATGATATGGTAACCGGCGCCGAGCGGATCCTGTTCTGGATCGAGGAAGGTCAGCACGCGCTGCTTCTGGTAATCACGCATCAGGAACAGCCAGGCCAGCGGCGCGATCGCGGCCAGCGCGGCCCCGAGTCCGAGGATCAGCTTCCAACTGACGCCGGCGAGAAACAGCACGAAGACCCCGGCGCTGGCGACCAGCAGCGCGGTGCCCAGATCCGGTTCCTTGGCGATCAGCAGCACCGGAACCAGCACCAGCAAGGTCGCGATGGCCAGATCTTTCCATCCCGGCGGCAGCGGGTGTCTGGAAAAGTACCAGGCCATCATCATCGGCACCGTGGTCTTGGCGAACTCGGCCGGCTGAAAGCGGCCGATGCCCAGATCCAGCCAGCGTTGCGCGCCCTTGCCGACATGCCCGAACACCAGCACCGCGACCAGCATCGCGATCACCGCCAGGTACAGCCAAGGGGTCCAGCGCCGCAGCCGTTGCGGCGGGATCTGCGCGAAAACGAAAAGCGCCGTCAGGGCCGCGCCGATGCGCGCCATCTGGGCCTCGACGCGCACCCAGCTGCCATCGGAGGCGCTGTACAACACCGCGAGTCCGACGGCATACAGCAACAACAGGCCGATCAGCAATGGCAGGTCGATATGCAGGCCGGCGAGCAGGCCCTGACGCTTGTTCGGATCGCTGGGCGGCAACGCGCTGCGCCCGGTTCGCACCGCGCTCATGGTTTCTTGCCGGCGGCCGCCGGCCGCTTTCCGAGCAGGTAGTAGTCCATGATCGCTTTCGCGATCGGCGCCGCCACCGAGCCGCCATGCCCGCCGTTCTCCACCAACACCGCGACCGCGATGCGCGGCGCCTCCAGCGGCGCGAAGGCGATGAACAGGGCGTGATCCCGGTTCTTCTTCGAGACCTTCCTGGCATCGTAGGATTCATCCTGCTTGACCGTGAACACCTGCGCGGTGCCGGTTTTTCCGGCGAGCCGGTAATCGGGGTTGCGCAGCCTTCGCGCGGTGCCGTGACGACCCTCGATGACATGGTTCATCGCCATGCGAATGTCACTCCAGTGTTGCGGGTCGCCGACCGGCACCGCATGCGCGACGATCGGCGTCTCGCGCGCGGCGGCGCCTTCGCCGGCGGACACCGAGGCGACGATACGCGGCTCGATGCGCAGCCCGTTGGTGGCGATCACGCCGACCGCGCTGGCCAGCTGTAGCGGGGTCGCCAGAAAATAGCCCTGGCCGATCCCCATGATCAAGGTCTCGCCGGGAAACCACACCTGCTTGCGCGCCTTGCGCTTCCATTCGCGCGACGGCAGGATGCCACGCCGCTCGCCGGGCAGGTCGATGCCGGTGCGCTGGCCGAAACCGAAGCGGGCGAGCCAGTCGTGCAGGCGGTCGATGCCGAGGGTATGAGCAAGATCATAGTAATAGACATCGCAGGATTCGGTGATCGCCTTGTCCATGTCGACCTTGCCGTGCCCCCAGCGCTTCCAGTCGCGGTATTTGTGCGACTGCTTCGGCAACTGGTAGTAGCCCGGGCAGAATTTGGTGTCATCGAAACGGATCACGCCGGTCTCGAGACCGCCCAGTCCGATGAACGGCTTCACCGTCGAGCCGGGCGGGTACTGGCCGCGCATCGCGCGATCGAACAGCGGCTTGTCCGGCGACGATCGCAAGGCCTTGTAGTCCTTGAAGCTGATGCCCTCGACGAACAGGTTGGCGTCGAAGCCGGGCTTGCTGACCATCGCCAACACGCCGCCGGTATTCGGATCGATCGCCACCGCCGCGCCGTTGTGGTCGCCGAAGGCCTGCATCGCGATCCGCTGCAACTCGATGTCGAGAAACAGGGTCAGATCCTTTCCCGGCACCGGCGGCTGGCGGTTCAACACGCGCACGACGCGCCCTCGCGCGTTGACCTCGACCTGCTCGAACCCGACCTTGCCGTGCAATACCTCCTCCCAGGATTTCTCGATGCCGGTCTTGCCGATGTGCGAGGTACCGGCGTAGTTCACCGGATCGATCGCCTTCAGTTCGGCCTCATTGATGCGGCCGACATAACCGAGCACATGCGCGGTCTCCTCCGGGTAGGGATATTCGCGCAGCAGTTTGGCCTCGATCTCGACCCCGGGGAAGCGGTGTCGGTTGACCGCGAAGGCGGCCACCTCCTCCTCGCTCAGGCGGGTGCGGATCGGAATGCTGTCGAAACGGCGCTTGTGTTTTCGCTGACGCTGGAAACGCGCCAGGTCTTCCTTGCCGATCGGCAGGATGCGCGCCAGCCGGGCCAGCGTATCATCGAGATCCGGCACCCGCTCGGGCACGATCTCGAGACTGAAGGACGGCAGATTGTGCGCCAGGATCACGCCATTGCGGTCACGAATCAGGCCGCGCGTCGGCGCGATCGGGAGCAACTTCAGGCGGTTCTCGCGCGACTCGGTGATGAATTCGTCGTGATGCAACACCTGCAGCCACGTCAGCCGCACCACCACCACCGCCAACGAGGCGATCACCAATCCCGCCGCCGCCAGCGCGCGGTTGGTGAAGATCCGCTGCTCGCGACGGACGTCCTTCAGCGTCTGGTGCATCCCCTCAACCCACGCGGAAGCGGCGGCGCAGATCGCGCAGGATGATATACACCCACGGCCACAGCAACGCACCGACCAATGTGCCCGACCAGTACATCCACGGCGCCGGGTTGTTCGAGGTGATCGCGACGATCCACAACGAAAGCAGTTTCTCGATCAGCAACAACACCGCCACCGCGGCCATCTGTTGGTAACGCGGCATCACCCGGATGCGACGATGCAGGGTCACGGTGACGAAGGCCACCAAGGCCAGCGCCAGCGCGTGCTGACCGAGCAGCGCGCCGGTGAGCACATCGACGAACAGTCCGAGCAGCCAGCCGCCGAGCACGCCGACCCGCTCCGGCAGCGCGATGCACCAGTAGATCAGCACCAGCGTGTACCATTGCGGCCGGAACGGACGCGCCCACTCCGGCAACGGCATCACCGCCAGCAGCAGCGCCACCGCGAAACTTGCGAGGATGACCAACCCGCCCTGTTTCATGAGCCGGCTCCCAAGGGAGGCGAGGCTTCCTCTTTCGACGTGACGCCGGTGAGGTTTTGATCGTGCGACCACACCAACAGCACCTCGTGCACCCGGTCGAGGTGCGCCAACGGGCGCGCGACCACCTCGGCGAACGGCTCGCCGGGCTGGTGGGTGACCGAAACCACCTCGGCCACCGGATAGCCGGGCGGGAAACGACCGCCGAGACCGGAAGTGACGAGGCGGTCGCCGACCCGGATATCGGCATTGTTCGGCAGGTGCGGGATCTTCAGCCGGTCGATGATGCCGGTGCCGACCGCGATGCCGCGCAGCCCGTTGCGCAGTACCTGCACCGGCAGCGCATGGCTGCTGTCGGTGATCAACACCACGATGGAGTTGACCGCGTTGACCTGGGTGACCTGGCCCATCACCGCATCGGCATCGAGCACCGGCTGGCCGCGAAACAGCTTGGAGCGCCGCCCCTTGTCGATCAGGATCTGCTGCTTGAACGGATCGAGATCAACACCGACGAGCTCGGCGATCAGCACCCGGTCGCCGATCTTGTACGAGGAATCGAGCAGGTCGCGCAAGCGCATGTTTTCCGCCTGCAACGCGTCGAACTGTTGCAACCGCGCCTTCAACTTGAGGTTGCCGCGACGCAGTCTGTCGTTTTCTTCCAACAGGGCATTCCGCGAGGCGAAGGTTTCGGAAACCCAGCCTCCGAGCCGTGTCGGCAGATCCGCCAGGGCCTGGATCGGCAGCACGACCAGGCTCAGCGCCTCGCGCATGCGTTGCAGGCGGCTGCCGTTGTGGTCGGCGATCATCAGCCCGGTCGACAGCAGTATCGCAATCGCCAGCCGCGCGCTCGCCGATCCGCCTTGGGTGAATATCGGTTTTATGGCGACAACCTCCGCGCCAGGGGAGCGGGATCAGGAGTCGGCGGTAAAGAGATCCACGCCGCGCTCATCGAGCATCTCCAGCGCGCGCCCTCCGCCGCGCGCGACACAGGTCAGCGGATCGTCGGCGATCACCACCGGCAGGCCGGTCTCCTCCTCGATCAGGCGATCGAGGTCGCGCAACATCGCGCCGCCGCCGGTCAGCACGATGCCACGCTCGGCGACATCGGCGCCAAGCTCCGGCGGGGTCTGCTCGAGCGCCGTCTTGACCGCGCCGACGATGCCGGACAGTGGCTCTTGCAGGGCCTCGAGGATCTCGTTGCTGTTCAACGAGAAACTACGCGGGACGCCCTCGGCGAGGTTACGGCCCTTGACCTCGATCTCGCGCACGGTGTCGCCGGGATAGGCCGAGCCGAGTTCATGCTTGATGCGCTCGGCGGTGGCCTCGCCGATCAGCGTGCCGTAGTTGCGCCGCACATAGCTGATAATCGCCTCGTCGAAGCGATCCCCGCCCACCCGCACCGAGTTCGAATAGACGATCCCGTTGAGCGAGATGATCGCGACCTCGGAGGTGCCGCCGCCGATGTCCAGCACCATCGAGCCGCAAGGCTCGTCGACCGGCAGGCCGGCGCCGATCGCCGCCGACATCGGTTCCTCGATCAGGTAGACGTCGCGCGCCCCGGCGCCGGCCGCCGACTCCTTGATGGCGCGGCGCTCGACCTGGGTCGAGCCGCAAGGCACGCAGATCAGCACGCGCGGACTGGGGCGCAGCAGACGCGACTCGTGCACCTTGTGGATGAAGAACTGCAACATCTTCTCGGTGACGGTGAAATCGGCGATCACGCCGTCCTTCATCGGCCGGATCGCTGTGATGTTGCGCGGCGTGCGACCAAGCATCTGCTTGGCCTCCTCGCCGACCGCGGCGACCATCTTGTTGCCGGTATGCGCCTCGTTGCGGATCGCGACCACCGACGGCTCGTTCAGCACGATGCCCTCGCCGCGCGCATAGATCAGGGTGTTGGCGGTACCCAGGTCGATGGACAGATCGTTCGAGAAGATTCCGCGCAGGCCTCTAAAAAACATCGGCTGTAGTTCGTTCCGGTAGTGGCTTCGGTAGGATCCCGGACAGCGCCGCAAGGCAACCTTCCGGAGGGATTCGAAACAGCTAATCTAGCAATGCCCAAGGCTTTCGGCAAGGAAAGCTTCGGCGTAGCCCGGCGGATCGAGGGACTCCGCCGGAAACCGCGATCAAGTGTCGCAAAATGCCGACATGGGCCACTGAAACCACATGCGCGGCGCCAAGCAAGCGCGACCATCCGGCGCCTTCCCTCAGGCCTCGCTGAAGAAGGCCTCGATGGCATCGCCGAGGCGCGCGACCGGAACGATACGCAGCCCGCGGACGCCTTTCTTCGGCGCGTTCTGAAGAGGTACGACGGCGGTTTCGAAGCCGTGCTTGGCGGCCTCGCGCAGGCGTTCCTGACCGTTCTGCACCGGGCGGATCTCGCCGGCCAGGCCGATCTCGCCGAACACCACCAGCTTGCGCGACAGCGGGCGGTCGCGGTGGCTGGAGAGGATCGCGGCGATCATCGCCAGGTCCGACGCGGTCTCGGCGATGCGCACGCCGCCGACGACGTTGACATAGACGTCCTGGTCGTACATCGGCACGCCGCCGTGACGATGCAGCACCGCCAGCAGCATCGCCAGACGGTTCTGTTCCAACCCCAGGGCGACGCGACGCGGGTTGCCGAGCGGGGAGTCGTCGACCAGCGCCTGCACCTCGACCAGCAAGGGGCGGCTGCCCTCGCGGGTCACCAGGATGACGCTGCCCGGCGCGGCCTCGCGGTGACCGCTGAGGAAGATCGCCGAGGGGTTGGCGACCGCGCGCAGGCCCTTGTCGGTCATCGCAAAGATGCCGAGCTCGTTGACCGCGCCGAAGCGGTTCTTGATCGCGCGAATCAGGCGATACTGGTTGCCGCGATCCCCCTCGAAGTAGAGCACGGTGTCGACCATGTGTTCGAGCACCCGCGGGCCGGCCAGGCTGCCCTCCTTGGTGACATGGCCGACGAGGAAGATGCTGGTGCCGCTCTGCTTGGCGAAGCGCACCAGCTGGGCGGCGGATTCACGGATCTGCGCGACCGCGCCAGGGGCTGATTGCAGGGCCTCGGAATGGATCGTCTGGATCGAGTCGACGACCATGATGCGCGGTCGCTCGACGCCGGCCTGTTGCAGGATGCGCTCGACGCTGGTCTCGGTCAGCACATGCAGGCTGTCGAGTTGCAGCTCGAGCCGGCGCGCGCGCAGGCTGATCTGTTCGGCCGATTCCTCGCCGGTGACATAGAGCGATTTGTGTTCGCCGGCGAGGCGCGCGAGCATCTGGATCAAGAGGGTGGATTTGCCGATCCCGGGGTCGCCGCCGATCAATACCACCGAACCGCTGACCAGGCCACCGCCGAGCACCCGGTCGAGCTCGCCGAGACCGGTCGGCTGACGTTGCACCGGCTCGGCCGAGACTTCGGAGAGGCGACGCGCGCCGACGGCGGTCTCGCCGGCATAGCCGACCGCGCGCCGCTTGCCGCCGCGCGCCGGCGCCACCGCGACCAGGCTCTCCTCGAGGGTGTTCCAGGCCAGGCATTCGCCACACTGACCGGCCCATTTCGCGGCCTGGGCGCCACAGGCGCTGCACACAAAGACGCGCTTGCCGGCCATCAGCCCTCCTCATCGGGATCGACGACCTCGGTCGCCACCCGGCTGGCGACGCCG
Organism: Sedimenticola sp.; assembly: GCA_027008705.1. GTDB lineage: Bacteria > Pseudomonadota > Gammaproteobacteria > Chromatiales > Chromatiaceae > JALSSX01. The sequence continues at coordinate 29,558 of JALVEB010000021.1, forward strand.
CACAGCAACTCGTAAGCAATGGTGCCGGCCTGCCGGGCGATGCGTTCCACCGCCAGGCCCTCGCCCCACAGCACCGCCTCGTCGCCGACCCGAGCCCACGGCAGGTCGCGCAGGTCGACGCAGATCATATCCATCGAGACGCGCCCGATCAGCGGCACTTCGACCCCGTTGATCCGCACCGGCGTGCCGCTCGGCAGGTGGCGCGGGTAACCGTCGCCATAGCCGATGCCGATCACACCCACCGCCATATCCTCGGGACAGCGCCAGCTGCCGCCATAACCGATGGCGTCACCGGCGCGGCGCGGGTTGATCGCGATCAGCGGGGCTTTCAGGGTCATCACCGGACGCAGCCCGCGCTCCGCGCCGGACTCCCCGTCGAACGGCGATACGCCGTACAGGGCGATGCCCGGCCGCACTACGTCGGCCTGGGCCTCCGGCCAGCCGAACAGACCCGCCGAGTTGGCCAGGCTGCGCGCGCCGGGCAGGCCCTCGACGGCGCGCTGGAACTGGCGGATCTGATGGTGGGTGGCCATCGAATCGGGCACATCGGCGCAGCAGAAATGGGTCATCAGGCCGGGCGTGTCGCGCACCGCGTCGGCCTCGGCGAGGCGCCGCCAGGCGGCGCCGAAGGCCTCGCACGGGAAGCCCAGGCGGTGCATCCCGGTATCCAGCTTCAGCCAGCAACGCAAGGGGTGCGCCAGGGTCGTGTCGCACAGCAGATCGAGCTGGCTCGGGTGATGCACCACCAGCGACAGGTCGAGCTCGGCGGCGAGTAGAATCTCATCGAGCGACAAGCCGCCCTCGAGCACCACGATCTCGCGCATCTCCCCGCCGGAACGCAATGCCGCCGCCTCGCCGACGCGCGCGACGGCGAGCGAATCGGCCTGCTCGAGCGCGCGCGCGACGCGCGCCATGCCGTGGCCATAGCCGTTGGCCTTGATGACCGCCATCACCCGGGCGCGCGGCGCGGCGGCGCGCACCACGCCGAGGTTGTGGCGCAGCGCGCCCAGATCGATGCACATGCGTGGCGCGTTGCTCATGTGTAGCCCTCGTCGCCGTAGACGTTGTCGATGAAGTTCTCGAACTTGGTGTACTGACCGAGAAAGGTCAGCCGGGTGGTGCCGATCGGGCCGTTACGCTGTTTGCCGATGATGATCTCGGCGGTGCCCTTGTCCGGGCTGTCTTCGTGGTAGACCTCGTCGCGGTAGATGAACACGATCAGGTCGGCGTCTTGCTCGATCGCGCCCGATTCCCGCAAGTCGGCCATCTTCGGCCGCTTGTCGGGCCGCTGTTCGAGACCACGGTTGAGCTGCGACAAGGCCAGCACCGGCACATCCAGCTCTTTCGCCAGCGCCTTCAATGAGCGCGAGATCATGGATATTTCAGTGGCGCGGTTCTCGCCGGCCTCGGGCGCCTGCATCAGCTGAAGGTAGTCGATCATGATCAGCGCGAGGTCGCCGTGCTCGCGCTTCAGGCGCCGCGCGCGCGCGCGCAGCTCGGTCGGGGTCAGGGCGGGGGTGTCGTCGATGAACACCGGCGCCTCGGCGAGCAGGCTCACCGCGGAGGTCAGGCGCGGCCATTCGTCGTCATCGAGCCGGCCTGTGCGCACGCGATGCTGGTCGATGCGGCCAAGCGACGAGATCATGCGCATCGCCAGCGAGTCGCCGGGCATCTCCATGCTGAAGACCGCGACCGGGCGGCCGGTTTTCAAGGCGACGTTCTCGGTCATGTTCATCGCGAAGGTGGTCTTCCCCATCGAGGGCCGCCCGGCGATGATAATCAGGTCGGAGGGTTGCAGGCCGGAGGTCATTTCGTCGAAGTCATTGAAGCCGGTCGGCAGGCCGGTGATCGCCTCTTCCTGATGGAACAGGGTCTCGATGCGGTCGACGGCCTTCGTCAGCAGGTGCTTGAGCGGCTCGAAACCGCCCTGCCCCTTGCTGCGCGCCTCGGCAATCTCGAACACCAGGCGCTCGGCGTTGTCGACCAGTTCACGGCTGTCACGCCCTTCCGGACGGTAGGCGCTGTCGGCGATCTGGGTGCCGACCTTGATCAGTTGGCGCTTGACCGCGTGCTCGCGCACGATGTCGGCATAGGCGCGGATGTTCGCGGCGCTCGGCGTCTCGGCCGCGAGATCGGCCAGGTAAGCCATGCCGCCGCAGTCCTCGAGGGCGTCGAGGCGCTTCAGCTCCTCACCCAAGGTGACCGCGTCGAACGGTTTGTTCTGATCGGCCAGCCGTTCGATCGCACGGAACATCAGCTGATGTTCACGACGGTAGAAATCGACCTCGACGACGCGATCGGCGATCTGATCCCAAGTCGAGTTGTCGAGCATCAGACCACCGAGCACCGCCTGCTCGGCGCTGATCGAATGCGGCGGCACGCGCAGTTGCTCGGTGGCCAGATCGGCCGGATTGTAGGCTTCGTCGAAGGGGGGATCCACGGTGTCGGCGTCCACGGCTGGCGGTGAGCGAGGCCCGCAAGCATAGCGGAATCCGCGCCCGCCAGAAACACGCGAGGCCGCTTTCGCGGCCTCTCGATCGGCGGGTCGTTGCGGAGCAATGCGCTCCCGAACGATCTACTCGGGTACGATGATCAGCTTCAGCAGCGCATTCACATCGGTGTGCAGATGCAGTTGAACCTCGTACTCGCCGGTCGCGCGGAACGGCCCTTCCGGCAGGCGCACCTCCTGCTTCGAGAGCTCGACACCGGCGGCGGTGACCGCATCGGCGATATCGTGCGTGCCGATCGAACCGAACAGACGACCCTCCTCCCCGGTCTTGTGCGCGATCGTGATCTCCATGCTTTCGAGACGGGCCTTGCGCGCCTCGGCGGCGGCAAGCTTCTCGGCGGCCTGCTTTTCGAGCTCGGCGCGCCGCTTGTTGAACGCCTCCAGGTTCTCCTTGGTCGCCGGCACGGCCTTGCCGGTCGGGATCAGGTAGTTGCGGCCATACCCATTGCGCACGGTGACCTTGTCTCCGAGGTTGCCCAGATTGTCGACCTTTTCAAGCAGAATGACATCCATCGTTCTCTCCCCGGATCAGTGCTGGTCGCAGAACGGCAGCAGCGCGAGAAAACGCGCGCGCTTGACCGCGGTGGCCAGCTGACGCTGGTACTTCGCGCTGGTGCCGGTGATGCGGCTCGGCACGATCTTGCCCGTCTCGGTAACGTACTGCTTCAGCAGCGCAAGATCCTTGTAATCGATCTCGGTGATGCCTTCGGCGGTGAAACGGCAGTATTTCTTGCGACGAAAATAACGTGACATGGTATTCCTCCAGAATTTACTTGGCCGCCGTTGCGGGCTTGGACTCGGCGGCGGGCGCCTCGCGTTCATCGGTCTTCGCCAACAGCGAAGGCTCGGTGACCGCGTTGTCACGTCGGATGATCAGATTGCGCAGCACCGCGTCATTAAAACGGAACGCCTTCTCCAGCTCGGCGATCTCGTCCTGACCGCATTCCACATTCAACAGGATATAATGGGCTTTGTGCAGCTTCTGGATCGGGTAAGCCAGTTGGCGACGGCCCCAATCTTCCAGACGGTGGATACGACCGCCGTCGCGCTCGATCACGGCGCGGTAGCGGTCGATCATGGACGGCACCTGATCGCTCTGATCGGGATGCACCATGAACACGATTTCATAATGACGCATGGGAACTCCTTACGGTTATCAGCCCCCCGAAACCCTTTCCGGTGGAGCAAGGAAAGCGCGCGATTGTACAAGCTGGATGGAAAGCACGCAAGACACGCCGAGCCTGGCGTCTCCCTATTATTGAATATATCGGGAAAGCGGTAGGCCAATTCAAGCGCAGCGGAACCGCGCGACCCCAGATGAAGCCGTTCCGGACTGGACGCAAGATTCATGGCGCGGGTTGGCAGGCTGGACACAGATAACAAGGCTGACCGCCGCTGGGAAGGCGAAGCACCGTCGCGCCGCAGCGATAACAGGGCAAGCCGGCGCGCCGGAACACCTGAAAGCGCGCGGTCTCGAAATCGGCTCCGGCGTGACGCAGCGCCTCGTAGCGCGCCAATGGGTTGGTCACGCCGCCGCTCGCGGCCGATTGACGCGGCAGCTCGAGCATCGCCGCGACGAGCCGTTCGAGCGCCTCATCGTCCAGCGTGCGCGGCGCGCGCGCCGGATGCAGGCCGGCGCTGAACAGGATCTCGCAACGCAGATAGTTGCCGATGCCGGCGACAAAGGATTGGTCGCTCAGCAGCCCCCCCAAACGGCGACGCGCGAAAGTGGGTGAGCGCAGCCGTTCACGCAGCCGCGCCAAGCTGGTGTCGGGCGCAAGCAGATCGGGGCCAAGACGGGACAGGAAGGGATGCCGCTCCAGCGCCCCCGCATCCAGCACCTCGATCTCCGAAGCGCTGTAAAGCAACGCGCTGGCGCAATCGGTATGCAGCGCGAGACGAAGCTGGCGGCGGGTCTCGGGTGGAGGCTGACCCGCCTCGAGCAACTCCCAGCGCCCGTACAACTGATTGTGGCTATAGATCGTCAGGCCATTGTCGAAGGCGGTCAGCAGGGCCTTGCCGCGGCTCGCCACCCACTCGACGCGGGCATCGGTGAAACGCGCCTCGCATCCCGCCAGAGACGGTAGCCCGAAAAAGATGGCGGTCAGCCGCCGCCCGCCCAACGCGGCGTGCAGCCGCTGCGCGACACGCCAGATCTCCGGACCCTCGGGCAATTACTCGGCTTCCTCAATGAGGGTTTCACGCAGATCGGAAGCCAGGCGATGGACGCCGTGACAACGCGCGCAGACCCGAACCGCCAGTTCGCCGAGCGCGCGCCCGCCAGCCTTCACATCTCCGGCGGCGATCGCCGCGCCGAGCCGGTCGGCCGCCTGCCGATAGCCGGTGCCGAGAATACGCCCGCGTGGCGCGGCATCCTGGTGGCATTGGCCGCAACTTTCGCCAAGGTCTTCGAGACGACGCCCAAGCGCGGCGAGCGACTCGCCAGCGACCCGCTTGCGCCCGTCGCCGGCGGCGATCTTGACCCGGTTCAACAGCGTGCTCAGGCGTTCCATGACCTTATCAAACGCCTCTTCCTCCAGCGATTCGGAATCCTCCACGGTGATCCTCGAGAAATCCGGCGCGCGATACAGCACCGCGGCGATCGCGCGGTACTCGCGATGACAGGAACGACAGCTCGAACCGAGCTTGCGCAAGGCCTTGCCGGCCGCCTTGGCATCTCCGGCGCGCAATGCGGCATGCAACGCATCGAGCTGTTGGATATCCAACTCCTCGCGCCATTCCGGCACCATCTTACCGATGCTCCGATAGCCCTCGTCGAGACGCCGCGCCCACTTTCCCGCCAGCTTCGGCTTCTCCAACAAGAGGTACTCACTGACCGCCTGATAGGCGCGCCGCAGACCGAACATGGTGTGCAGCCAGACTTGGCGCTCATTGGCCGGCTTGTACCAACGCCCAAGCGAGGCCGGCGGCAATTTCAGCGTGATCTCCCGCTCCGCTTCATCGGCGATGGCAAGCGAAACGAGGCCCAGCAGAAGGAATGAAATCAGAATTCGAATCATCGGGAAAGGCTCAATAGGGAAATCGCAACGCATTATACTCGTCGCCCATGGGTTTTCGATTGTCGAAACCGATCCGCGCGCCCCGAACCAACATCCGGCGGACGTCGCGATCAGAAATTTCCTACAACAGCGCCAGCCTTCACCTATGTTCCCGTCCTCCGTCCTGAAGGATACTTTCTCCATCGGCACAGGGACGGGGCCAGGGAAAAGGAACCAGGGCATCACAAGCCACGGGGCGGAAATCACCCCAGCATGGACAGCGAATCATGGAAGCCGACGGCAACGGAAACAACGGCCATGGATGCCGGTGAACGCCAGGAAACGGCGTCACGCACGCGATGGAGACAAGGAACGATGCACCGCTGAAGATTCCGCCGGACGCGGATCGATGCCTCGTCAGGGAACGACACACAGACAACGCGGCCATGGGAGGTGGCCCGGAACAGCGGATGACGCCACACAACGGCGCCGTCCGGCGGGCGGGACGGCCCACACGGCGAGGGAAGCGCCACAATGCATGGAATGCCAGGACACAAGGAGGTTTGCCAGGAAGGCGGGATCACAGGACAGGATCCTCCGGCCGGGCCAATGGACGGCCCGTCGGACCAGGTGAAGGGAAGCATTTCTTGTCGCCATCCACGGAAACCCTGGGACACCGGCGCAAGGAAGCGCGACGGAGACACAGATTGCCAGCCAAACCGGCGACATCGCCGGGCCACACGGAGGTGGTCCGGCTTTTTTTTGGCGCCTGAGCAACGCTACTTGCCGATACAGAAAGAGGAAAAGATCTCGCCGAGCAGATCATCCGCGCTGAATTCACCGGTAATCTTGGCAAGCGCCCGCTGCGCTTCGTGCAGATCCGCCGCCACCAGTTCGCCAGCATGGTGATCGAGCAGGGTATGGGTGGCACGCCGTAGCGCGCGATCCGCTTCCTCAATCGCGTCCAGATGCCGCCGCCGCGCGCTGAAGCCCCCTTCCTGCGCTTCATGGAAGCCGGCATGCCGCTTCAGAAAAGCGTGCAACAGGGAAAGGCCGCTGCCAACCTTCGCTGACAGCGCCACCTCCGGCACGCCATTGCGTTCCCGTTCCGCCGGCGGCTCGCCACAGCGGTCGATCTGGTTGCGCACCAACAGGCGGGGGATCGCAAGCCCCGCCACCTCGGCATCGACCTTGGGCTCGCCCTCGCGGCAATCGTAGACCCATAGCACCAAGTCGGCCTCATCCAACGCCTCGCGCGCGCGGCGAATGCCCTCCTGCTCGATCGGGTTGTCGCTGTCGCGCAGACCGGCGGTATCGACCAGGTGCACCGGCAGGCCATCGATCTGGATGTGCTCACGCAGCAGGTCGCGCGTGGTGCCGGGGATCTCGGTGACGATCGCCGCGTCGGCGCGCGCGAGCAGGTTCAACAGGCTGGATTTTCCGGCATTCGGGCGACCCGCCAGCACCAGCGTCAACCCTTCTCGCATCACCCGTCCCTGGTCGGCTTCCCGACGCAAAAGCTCGATCCGCTCCGCAAGCCGCGTCAAGCGCTGCTCCACGCGCCCGTCGGAAAGGAAATCGATCTCTTCGTCGGGAAAGTCCAGCGCCGCCTCGACGTAGACGCGCAAGGCCACCAGCTCGTCGACCAGTTCGCGCACGCGCCGTGAGAACTCGCCTTGCAAGGAACGCATCGCCATGCGCGCGGCCTGCGCGCTGCCGCTCTCGATCAGATCGGCGATCGCCTCGGCCCGCGCCAGATCCAGTTTGTCGTTCAGAAAGGCCCGTTCGCTGAACTCCCCGGGGCGCGCGAGGCGCGCGCCCAGTTCGAGACAACGGCGCAGCAACAGGTCCATGACCACCGGCCCGCCATGCCCCTGCAACTCCACCACCGGCTCTCCGGTGAACGAGCGCGGCGCCGCGAAATACAGCACCAAGCCCTCATCGATGGCCTCGCCATCGCCACCCCGGAAAACGCGAAAAGCCGCTTCACGCGGCTTCGGCAGGGTCTTGCAGATCGCTTGCGCGATCGCCGGAGCACGCGCGCCGGACAGGCGGACGACACCGATGCCGCCATGACCCGGCGGCGTCGCAACCGCGGCGATGGTATCGCGCTCCATCGAGGATCAGCCGCTACCCGCCTCGATACGCTTGGTGATGACATACTGCTGCGCGATCGACAACAGATTGTTGACGAACCAGTACAACACCAAACCCGCCGGAAAAAAGGCGAAGAACACCGTGAACACGATCGGCAGCGCCATCATCACCTTCTGTTGCATCGGATCCATCGGCGCCGGGTTCAGCTTCTGCTGCGCCAACATCGTGATCCCCATCAACACCGGCAACACGTAATAAGGATCCTGAATCGACAAATCCTTGATCCATAGCATGAACGGCGCCTGACGCAGCTCGACCGCTTCCATCAATACCCAGTACAGGGCGATGAAGAACGGAATCTGCACCAACATCGGCAGACAGCCGCCAAGGGGGTTGATCTTCTCCTTCTTGTACATCTCCATCATCGCCTGATTCAGGCGAGCGCGATCGTCGCCATAGCGATCCTTCAGCGCCTGCAAGCGCGGCGCCAGCTTGCGCATGTTCGCCATTGAGCGATAGCTGGCCTCGGACAGCTTGTAGAACAGCAATTTGATCGTAATGGTCAGAAAGATGATCGCCCAGCCCCAGTTGCCAAGCACACCGTGGTACCACTTCAGCAGCCAGAACATCGGCTTGGCCAGTATCGTCAGCCAACCGTAATCGGCGGTCAGCTCCAGCCCCGGCGCCATCTTCGCAAGCTGATCCTGCAACTTGGGGCCAACCACCAGACGGCCGGTAAACACATGGCGCTGCCCCGGCGCGACCGTGGTCACCGGCGAATAGGCGCCCACCACATAGCGCTGCCCCGGCAACACCTTGGAATAGAAATGCTCGGTCTCGTCCGCCGGCGGAATCCATGCGGCGAGGAAATAGTGTTGCATCACCGCGATCCAGCCGCCTTTGACATCCCGTTCCAGCGGCTCCTTCGCCATCGAGGGGAAGGCGATCTTCTCGTATTTCTCTTCCGGCGAGTAGATCGCCGCGCCGACATAGGCGCGCGCCGCGAACATATTGCCACTATCGCCATCGTGCATGCGTTGCAACTGAGTATAGGCGCGCGCGGCCCACGGCCTCCGGCCTTCGTTCTCGACCACATGCTCGACGGCAATCTCGTAACTATCCCGCTTGAAATGGTAGCGCTTGGTCACCTTGACACCGTTTTCGCCATGCCATACCAAATCCACCACCAACTCGTTCTTGCCATCGGCAAGCTGGTAGGCATCGGCGCCGGCCTGATAAAGCGCCTTGTGCGTCGGCGCCTTCGAACCCTTGCCGCTGATCAGCCCCGACTGGGCGATGAACAGCTCCGGCGGAACCGGGGTCAGCAGCTTCAACGGTACATCCGGCCGATCGACCGACACCGGGTACTTCAACAGCCAGGCATCGCTCAGGGTACCGCCACGCGTATCGATCAAGATGCGATAGAGATCGGTTTCCACCTGAATCTTGCGTGACGCGGCCGCATCCGCCGCCTGCCCGCCAGACACCGCGGGAACCTTGGCATCGGGCAGTTCACCGCCGCCCGTGGACGGCATGGCCGCACCGTTGCCGGTCCGCGCCAGGCGCCCGGCTTCCGCCATGGACTGCGTGGCCTTGCTCGCGGGAGCCGACCGTGGAGCATAGTCGCGCTGCCAAGCCTGGTACAGCGTAAGAGACAGGAAAGCGGCCGCGATCAGCAGCAGGATGCGAATATTGTCCATGAAGACTCGATAGCCAGAAGATAAAAGAGGAAGGCCGGAAGGGAAACACCGCGCCGGCAAGACTCAGGCGCTGTCTTGCGCCACCTGTCCGAACAAGCGATCCAGCGAGGCGCTCAAGGTGGCCTTGTCGCGCGCCGCCAGTCCATCACGCGCAAGCACCACCAGATCCCGCGACCCCAGGCGCGCGCGCCAATGACGGAAACGCTCCCGCACCAGACGCTTGACGCGATTGCGATCGACCGCGCGGCGCAGGCGCTTCTTGGCGATCGCCAGACCAAGACGCGCGCCCCGGCCACGCCCCGGACGATACAGCACGACAAAATAGCGGTCGGACAGCTTGATCGCGTCGGAAAAAACGTAGCGGTAATCCGCCGCGTCTGTGAGCCGGGCAGCGCGCGGAAAGGCCTGCGGACCTTCCACGCCGGTGGAAGGCTTCAGGGCGCCAGGCGCGCGCGCCCCTTGGCTCGACGGGCGTTGATGACCTTGCGGCCGCCACGCGTCGCCATGCGAGCGCGGAAACCATGGGTACGCGCGCGTTTCAGTCTGCTGGGTTGGAATGTTCTTTTCATGACCGTTCCCGGATGCTTAACCTGATACCAGAAAAAAGGGCGCCAAGAGTACCGGCCGCTCCCGGATTTGTCAATCCAGTGGGCGCGCACCAGGGCAATCGCGCTGAATTTCGTTTGACGTTTCCTGATTTCAAAGGCTTGGCGCTGTCGCCCGATCCACTCGCTTGATCGAACCTACGCCCACATTGCAAAAAACCGCTGTAGGCCGGTTCAAGTACCGCGGAACCGGCTGCGGTGGTGCCGCGCAATGGCGTCGCTGCCCGATCCGCTGCGCTTGATCGAGCCTACGCCCTGTCGAGTCAATGGCATTTAAGGGCGCAGGCTGGCCATGACCCGCTCGCGCGGGCTTCTGATGCCTTGCCGTCTCGAATGCCACAGGCGTCAAACCCTCCTTCCCGTTCGGCCCTTCGCTCCACCCGGTTTCCCGGGCTTCTTCGCTACTACGGCCTCTGCTGACTTCTCGCTCCGCCTCGCGGCGTCGCCCTTTACGATGGGCATCCTGCCCACCGCCCTTCGGCCGCGCTCCAGGCGCGGCTCGTCAGGCGTAAGGCGAGATCTCCCCAGGTAAGGTACGCTCCCCTTCACCGTACAACCGCCGGATTTACACCACTTCGCCTTGGCCACTGGAGCTTCGCGGTTCATGGCCCGCCCGCCCTGCTCGGCTGTGCCTTCTATCCAGTTCCTGTTCGTCGGCCCGCGGTTTACGCTACACGCTTCCTCCCCACGGTCGGCCACCCTTCCGCAGTGGCGCTTCGCTTCACTCGCCGTGACCAGCTCGTGGCGGGACTTTCACCCGCAGGGGGGGCGCCCATGCTGGGCGCACCATAAAAAAAGGAGGCCGAAGCCTCCTTTTCGCTAGCGTGCGACACAACCCTTTAGATCGGGGTGACGTTCTCAGCCTGCGGGCCCTTCTGGCCCTGAGTCACGGTCATCTCGACCTGCTGACCCTCGTACAGGTTCTTGCGACCGGTACCGTTGATTGCACTGTGATGTACGAATACATCCTTGCCGCCTTCGCGTTCGATGAAACCGTAGCCTTTTTCTTCATCGAACCACTTAACGGTACCTGTAACTTGATCTGACATTGTATCTCTCTTTCAAACGTGTGCCAGCACGAAGCTGACGTTACTTACCTAGTGGCATGCGCCACTTCTTTGCACCCGTGGCGCCATCGCGACCCACGGGCGACCCACCGTCGCGGCGAGTCATGCAGCGCATAGTGGCAGATAAATCCGCGATTGGCAATGAATATTCCAATAAATTATGCTGGAGGGCGATTTTCCTCCAAATGAATCGCGGCAACCCCGCAAAGGCCGATGGCAATCCTCTACCTGATGCGTCATGCAAAATCGGACTGGCACAACCATCTGAGCGACATCAAACGCCCGCTGAACGCACGCGGGCGCGCGGACGCGCCACGTATCGGCGCCGAGCTGGCGGCCCGAAACGCCCGTCCCGGCGTAATCCTCGGCTCGCCGGCGAACCGCGCACGCGCAACCGCCGAGGCCATCGCTGCCGCCTTTACCACCCCGCCACCAATCGAAATCATCGACTCACTCTATCTTGCCGACGCCAAAACCCTGCGCCATCACCTGCTCGCGGCAGGCGAACCTAAGCCGATGCTGGTGGCGCACAACCCCGGGCTGGACGATCTGCTCGCCCACCTGTGTGGCGACGACCTCCCCTACACCCGCAACGGCAAGCTGATGACCACCGCGAACGTCGCGATCATTGATCTCGACGGCGCGCGCGGCCACCTCGTCGACCTGATCCGACCAAAGGATCTGACATGAACGCACCGCCACCCCACATCGGCATCGACCTCGGCGGCACCAAAACCGAGATCATCGCGCTGGACCCACACGGCAAAACCCTGCTGCGCGAACGCCGCCCCACACCGGCGCACGACTACGGAGCGATACTCGATACCATCGCCGCGCTGATCGAAAACGCCGAACGCCGCCTCGGCGCGCGCGCCAGCGTCGGCATCGGCACCCCGGGCGCGCTATCGCCGGCCAGCGGCCTGCTGCGCAACTCGAACACCCAATGCCTGAACGGCAAGACACTGAAACAGGATCTGGAAACCCACCTCGAACGCCCCGTGCGCCTCGCCAACGACGCCAACTGCTTCGCCCTCTCCGAAGCCACCGACGGCGCCGCAGCCGGAGCCAGCGTGGTATTCGGCGTCATCGTCGGCACCGGCACCGGCGGCGGCATCGTCGTCGACGGACGGGTATTGAACGGGCCGAACGCGATCGCCGGCGAATGGGGCCACAACCCGCTACCCTGGCCACGTGCCGAAGAGCTGCCGGGGCCGGCCTGCTACTGCGGCCGACACGGCTGTATCGAAACCTGGCTGTCCGGCCCCGGCCTGCGCCGCGACCATCTTGCAAGCAGCGGCGAACGGCTCGACCCGGCCCAAATCGCCGCACGCGCGCCAGACAAGGCCGCCAGCGCCGCCACCTTGTCACGTTACATCGACCGCATGGCGCGCGCGCTGGCGCAGGTGATCAATCTGCTCGACCCCGATGTCATCGTGCTCGGCGGCGGCATCGGCAACATCGATGCGCTCTACCGAGAGGTACCCCAACGCTGGGGGCAATGGATCTTCTCCGACGTCGTCTCCACCCGGCTGCTGCGCCCGCTGCATGGCGACTCCAGCGGCGTGCGTGGCGCCGCCTGGTTGTGGCGCGACTGAGATGCCACCCCGCCTGCTGCTGTTCGACCTCGATGATACCTTGTGGCCGTGCAAGCCGACCATCGCGCGCGCCGAGCGCATCCTCTATGATTGGTTGTGCGAGCGCCTGCCCGGGTTGCGCGAGCGGCACGATATCGACAGCCTGCGCGAGCAACGCAAACGCCTGATGCAAGCGCACCCCGAATGGGTCCACGACCTGACCCGGGTGCGCCGAGAATCCCTGCTGGCACTGTGCCGCGAGCACCGCGCCGATCCACGGATCGCGGAACACGGCAGCGCCCTCTTCTGCCGGGAACGCAACCAGGTGACGCCCTATCCCGAAGTCATCCCGGTGCTGCGCGCGTTGCGCAAGGAATTCACCCTGGCATCCCTGACCAACGGCAACGCCGATGTCCGCCAGACGCCCCTCGGCGAACTGTTCGACCACGCCATCCGCTCGATCGAGGTCGGCCACGCCAAGCCGCACCCGGCGATGTTTCTCGCTGCCTGCGAGCGCGCCGGAGCCGCGCCGGAAGAAACCCTGATGATCGGCGATGACCCCGAGCGCGACATCGAGCCCGCCCGCGCCCTGGGCATGAAGACCATGCTGATCCTGCGCGACCGCCCCCTTCCCGATGACAGCCGGGCCGATCTGGTCGCGCCGGACCTGCGCCCACTGACCACATGGCTGGCGCGCGCCTGACCCGCCACCCTGTGGGAACCCGGGTCAGAACGCCATGAAGCGCCCGCCACTGCCGATCGCTATCGTGATCAGACCAAGGATGGTATTGATGCCGACCAGCCTGCGGATGCTGTTCAGCCTGGCCCCGGCGGCAGGCCAATCCTGATCCGCGACGGCCCGCTTGAGCTTCAGATAGAGCCCGAAGAAAACATGCCCATAGATCAGCATCATGACGATGCCGAGCGCCAGCATGATGTGCACATAAGGCGGCACCTTGGCGAAACCGCCGTAATAGCCGAAGATCATCCAAAAGCCGGTGGCCAGAATCAGCAGGATCGCCGTCCACACCCACGGAAAGAAGCGACCGAACACCCCGTTCCACAGCGGCAGGCGTTGTGGCGGCTCGAATTGGGCGACCGCCACCGGACGCAACACCTGGTGGGCGAAAAACATGCCGCCGACCCAAACGACGACGGAAAGCAGATGCAGCACGACGGCTGCCGGAAACAGGTAAGCTGTCATTCGATGAACCCCGTTGAATCAAATCAATCCCGCCATGATAGCAGCCCGCAAGCAGTTACCGCCAACGCTCGTCCCCTGTGACCCTTGATCCCCGGATAAGCTCTGCCCGCCGGCTGATCAGTGGCTTGCCCTGGATGGATTTGAGGTTTTGAGCCTCGATGGGGCTCCAACCAGGCCTGAAGAGGCCAGATTAAGGAGCGTTGAGGTGT
>JALVEB010000022.1 GCA_027008705.1 Sedimenticola sp.
GGGCTCGATCGAGCACAGCGGATCGGGCGGCGGCGCGGTTGCGCGGCCCCGCCGCCGCCGGTTCCGCTACGCTTGAACCGGCCTACAGCGGTTTTTCGCAATGCGGGCGTAGGCCCGATCAAGCGCAGCGGATCGGGCGGCGGCGCGATGGCGCGGCCCCGCCGCGGCCGGTTCCGCTACGCTTGAACCGGCCTACAGCGATTTCTTGCCCTATGGGCGTTGGCTCGATCAAGCGCAGTCGCCGCAAGCGGGCCAAGCGTTATGGTCGCAAGCCCGTTCAGGCCGCTGGCATGACCAGCGGTTGGCGACGCGCGCCCCAGTCGCCGGGTCGTTCCTCGAACACTCCGGGGATGGATGCGCCGCATTGTTCGCAATGGCCGTTGCGCAGGCGCCAGGCGCCGATCTGGTACCAGTCGCGCTCGATCAGCAGCGCGCCGCATTCGGGGCACCAGGTGCTGCCGCCCTTGGGGTCGTGGACATTCCCGGTGTAGACAAACCTCAATCCGGCCTCGATGGCGATCCGGCGCGCGCGGGTGAGCGTTGAGGGTGGCGTCGGCGGCACATCGCGCATCTTGTAGTCGGGATGGAAGGCGCTGAAATGCAGTGGTACGTCGGGACTCAGGGTTTCGGCGATCCAGCGGCTCATCGCGCCGATCTCTTCGTCCGAGTCATTGTGGCCGGGGATCACGAGGTTGGTGATCTCGAGCCAGGTATCGGTTTCGTGGTGGACGTATTGCAGGGTGTCGAGCACCGGTTGCAGGTGGCCTCCGGTGAGCTTCCAGTAGAAGTTTTCATCGAAGGATTTGAGGTCGATGTTGGCGGCGTCCATGTGGGCGAAGAATTCCTTGCGCGGTTCATCGCTGATGTAGCCGGCGGTTACCGCGACGCTCTTGATGCCGCGTTCCCGGCAGGCCTTGGCGGTATCGATTGCGTATTCATGGAAGATGACGGGATCGTTGTAGGTGAAGGCCACCGAGCGGCAGCCGGTTTCCTGCGCCACGCGCGCGATGGTCTCGGGCGAGGCTTGCGAGGCGAGGGTGTCGGTCTCGCGCGATTTGCTGATGTCCCAGTTCTGGCAGTATTTGCACGACAGATTGCAGCCGGCGGTGCCGAACGACAACACCGGGGTGCCGGGCAGGAAGTGGTTCAGCGGCTTTTTCTCGATCGGGTCGATGCAGAAGCCGCTGGAGCGACCATAGGTGTTCAGGACGACCGCGCCGTCGCGATTCTCGCGCACGAAGCACAGGCCGCGCTGGCCTTCCTTCATCTTGCATTCTCTTGGGCACAGGTCGCATTGCACGCGTCCGTCTTCGAGTGGGTGCCAGTACTTGGTGGGATGGATGTTCGATTGCATGGCCTTGTTCCGCTCTGTTCAGATTTCTCTGAAAAATGGGGGCGAAGGCGGGGTTTTTCAATGTGTATCGAGCTCGTCCTGTTCCTGTTGATAGGCGTCCTGGCGCGCCTCGATGCGTGCCGCGAGGTAGTAGTCGAGGTGTGGGAATTCCCGTTTGGCGATACGCAGTTGTTGGATCGCGGCTTCGGTATCGCCTTGCTGGAAGTAGGCTTCGGCGAGCGACAGCTCGGCTTCGATCCGCTCGCCGCGGGCATCCAGGGCGCGCGCCTGAAGCTTCAGCAGGGTGGCGTCGTCCGGGGTTCGTTCAAGCAGGCGGCGCAATGCCGCCAGCGCCGCCCGGGCGTGACCGCGGCGCAGATCGAGCCGCGCCTGGGCGATCAGCAGCGGACGGTTGTCCGGGGTCGATCGCAGCGCTTTTTGCAGCACGCGCGCGGCTTCGTCGAGCTGCTTCCGGTGGGCGAGAAAGCGCGCCAGCGTGACCGCGATCGCGGGTTGCGCGCGGCGCTCGGCGGTGATCTTGCGCAGGACATCGATGGCCTGGCCGGTTTTTCCGGCCTGCTCCAACGCCAGCGCCAGTTCGAAGCGCTTGGCGGTCTGGCTGCGGTAGCTGCCATCGGCGAGCTGGCGGCGCAGGACCGGGACCAGGGCCTCGGGATCGTCGTCCGCGCGCACGCGCAGCCAGGCGCGCAGCAGGTGGAAGCGCGGGTCTTCGCTGGCCTGGTGGTAGCGAAAGCGTCGCGCGCGCCCCTGGGCTTCGGCGATGCGTTCGGATGAGACCGGATGGGTGAGCAGGAACTTCGGCAGTTTGGTGTTGTAGAGGCGGGTGGCCTTGCCGAGACGGCTGAAGAAGCTGGCCATCGCGCTGGGGTCGAAACCGGCATCGGCGAGAATCTCGATGCCGATCGCATCGGCCTCCTTCTCGTTGGCGCGGGTGAAGTCGATCTGGTGTTGCAGGATCGCCGCCTGTCCGCCGACCGCCGCGGCGATGCCGGCCTGGGCTCCGCCGACCGCGCCGAGCAATACCGAGGCGATCAGCAGTGCCGCGCCGGGGATGCTGAGCCGCTTGGCGTCGGCATAGAACTGGGCGAGATGATGCTGGGTGACATGAGCGATCTCGTGGCTGAGGACGGCCGCGAGTTCGCTCTCGTCGCGAGTGGCGAGCACCAGTCCGCTGTGAACTCCGATGTGACCGGCCGGGCCGGCGAAGGCGTTGATTGTTGGTTCGTCGAGCAGGAAGAAGTGAAAATGCTGGCCGACGGCCTCGTCGTGGGCGGCCAGTCGCTGGCCCAGGTGATGCAGGTAGGCCTGTGCCCAAGGCTCGTCGATGACCCGACCGGTGGCGCGGATGCGGCGCATGAAGGCCTCGCCGAGACGGGTTTCCTCGGCCGGGGTCATGACCGCGTCGGCGCTGCTGCCGAGATTGGGCAGCCGGTAGCCGTCGGCGAGGGCGGCGATGCTGCTGGCGAACAGGCTCAGGGCGGTGAAGAGGGCGATCAGTCGGCGCATGCCATGCTCGGACAGTGGAAAGGGGCGACGGTTCCGGGCCTTGGCGGCCGCCCGCCGGTGTCAGTTCAGTTGGATGCGCGTGCCCCAGGGTACCTTCTGGCGGCCCTTGACCAGCCAGATCACCGGGTAGGCCGGCTCGCGCTCGGGAAACTCTCCCTCGGCATCGGTGAAGTAGACCAGCAGTTCGGGCGGGATGTTTCGCTGTTCCAGCCATTCGAACACCGGCACGAAGCGGGTGCCGCCGCCTCCGCCGATGCGCTCGGGCAGTTTGATCTCCTCCCATGGCTCGAAGATCCACGGCGCGCCGTCGACCAGCGAGGCATCGCATGGTAGCACGGTCACGCGCGCGCGCAGCTGGCCCTTGATGGCATCGATCTCGGCGAGGAACTCATGGAATTCGGCCGGTTTGATCGAGCCGCTGGTGTCGATGCCGATGGCGAGGTCGATCTGGGCGCTGCGCAATGACGGCAGGATGGCGTCGCCCTCGCGCCGTGACGGGCGCATGTAACTGAAATCGTCGCGCGCCAGATTGCTCATGTAGCGCGCCAGCAGCATGCGCCACGGCAGTCGCGGTTGCAGCAGGTGCTCGACCAGGCGCGCCATGCTGCCGCCGAGCTTGCCGCTCTGCATTGCTTGCTGGGCGGCGCCGGCGAGGCGTTGCTGCCATTGCACGTCCAGATCCTCACGCTCCTGGGCATCGAGCGGGGAGGGCTGCTCGACGCCGTCCTCGCCTTCGCCATCCGGGCTGTCGGCCTCGTTCGGCGCGCTGCCGCGGTCGTCACGCTGATCGCGCTCGCCGCCGTCTTCGCGCCCGGCCGGGGCGTCTTCTCCGGCGTTGTCGTCCGGCTCGGGCTGGCGTCCTTGTTTCGGGTTGTTCTCCGGCTGTCCGGGAGGCGGGGGCGCGCGCCCGCCGTCGTTTTGGTTCTCCTTGTCGTAGACGTGTTCGTCGAGGGTGTCGGTCTGATCGTTCTCGTCGATCAGCGGGTAGATCTCCTCGGCGGTCATGCCCAGGTATTCTGGCATGATATGGGAGTTCGGCGGTGGGGTCAGGCCGTCTTCGATCAGCAGCGGATTGATCGCGTAGTCGCAGGCCAGGTCCCAGCGCTGCTTGATGCGATGCTGGCGCCGCGCGAAGTGCGACAGCGCGCAATGCAGCGCCTCGTGGGCGAGCATGAACTGGGTCTGGCTGAGGCTCAGCGAGTCGATGAATTCGCGGTTGAAATAGAACTTGCGCGCATCGGTGGCGGTGGTCTGGCACCAGTCGTCCTTCGCCGCGACCATCGGCAGGCGCAGCACCAGGGCGCCAAGAAAGGGCTTGTCGAGGATCAGCTTGGTGCGCGCCGCGGCCAGCTTGGTTTCCGCGCTGTCTGCTTTCATCTTCCCGGTTTACCGCTCATTCATAAAGCATTACGTCCGATACGGCCTTCGCCCAGTCGGCAAACTCCGGCACCTGGAACAAGGACTCGCCGATCGCCCGGTGCATGTCCGAGACCAGCATCACCCCCATCTCGCGCTGTGGAAAGCGGTTGGCGTAGTTCAGGATGTTGCCGAGCACGCGTTCGAGGCCGAGCTCTCCTCCGGGGTCGCGGGCGCGGATCGCGCGACCGACCAGCGCCGCGGCGACCGCGTATTGCAGATCGATCTCGTCCGGCACCGGCACCTCGTTGCCGGCGATGATGTCGTCGAGGTCCGGCATCTTGTCGAGGCTGGTGACGAAGGCGGCCAGTTCGATCCCGGCGGCCGGTCCGACGCAGGCTTGCAGAGCGCCTTGCAACAGGCTCGGGTCATCGCCGAACTTCTGCAAGGCGCGATGCGCGAACTCCCAGGAGCGCGGCGAGGGAAAGGCCGCCGGATTGTGCGCTGGGTCGAAATCGAACAGCAGCTCGGGACGGAAGCGCAGGAAGGCGATCACACGTTCATCGATGCCGGCCTGGTAGGCCCAGGCGACCCAGTCGTCGAGATGGGTTTCGACCTCGAAGTGCGAGAAACGGTTCGCCAGCGGCGCCGGCATGGTGTAGGTGACCCCCTTGTCGCCCTGGCGGTTGCCGGCGGCGAAGATCGCCCAACCCTCCGGCACGAAGTATTCGCCCAGGCGGCGGTCCAGGATCAACTGGTAGGCGGCGGCCGAGACGCTCGGCGGCGCCGAGGTGATCTCGTCGAGGAACAGGATGCCGTGCGAGCCGTGGCGTTCGGCGTCCGGCAGAATGGCCGGGATCGCCCATTCCACCTGTCCGCCGTTGCGGAACGGGATGCCGCGCAGATCGCTCGGCTCCATCTGCGACAGGCGGATATCGATCACCGGCGCTTCGTGGCGCTGTCCGATCTGGGCCACCATCTGGGATTTCCCGACTCCGGGCGGCCCCCACAGCATCACGGGCGTGTGGTGGCCTTCGGCGGTGCTGGTGAACTCGCGTTCGAGGACGCTCTGGATCTGGGCTGGACGCATGTCGTAACGGCTTTCCTGGAATAGTGAGAATGGCGCGTATTCTACCACCTGGCCGGGCGACCGAAGCGATGCTTGTCCGACAGATTGCATGGAAATCGCCCGGCGCCGGTTTTTCTTGCTCTGGCCGGGGCGCGCAAGCGCCGAATCCTATTTCCCGGTGAATCCCTGTGTAATTTTTTGTGGCATTCATTAGAAAAAGTCAGTATTCTAACGCGCCGTTGCAGTTGCCTGATGACCGGGGACTGAAAAATTTCTATAAATCTGAAACCGCAGTCTGGGATTTCGCCCGGGGATACAGTGGTTTCGGCGCGTGTTGAAAAGACTCGGAGACCGATATGAACCAGACTTACTACGACGCAGTGACCAAGATGGAAGAGATGGGTGTGGACGAGGAATACATCCTCGGTTGGCAATCGGGCTTTCTGCAGAACCCGAAGCGCGAGGAACAGCGTATCACGGAAGCCTACGAAGCCGGCTACGCCGATGGCGAAGCCAAGAACACCGATCATTTCGCCAAGTGGGTCAAGAGCTGAGTTTCTGCGCCAACACCAGCAAAAAGCGGGCTGCGGCCCGCTTTTTGCTGTCTTCCCCGCGGTTCAATCGAACAGATTGATCACCGCTTTTTCGATCTCACGCGCCACTTCCGGGCCATCCTTGTCCATCACCTGATCGATGACCCAGCGGTTCTGCTGGGAATCCCCCATGACCTGCTGAACCAACCAGCCAAGGTGGCGGTAGAACGGGTAGGTAGGTCCCTCGTCGGTAAAGCCGAAATCGGCGTAATCGGCGCCGCGTTCGTTCAGTTTCTTGATGAAAGCGCCCACATGGTCGCCTGCTCCGAACAGATCCAAGGCGTTGTCGTTGACGTGCGCGGCCATGCCCTTGGCGGTGCCGATCACGAAGCGCTTGCGTTGCGTCTCGTCCAGACCGATGCGCTCGTTGACCACGCGGTCCATCACCGCCAGCTGGAACAGCAGGTATTCCTCGATCACCGCGAAACGCTGCTCGTCCGATTCATAGACGAAATCCTCGCCATGCAGCGCGATGGCTTTCTCCTTGGCGATGCGCCAGGCGATGAACGCGGCGGCGCCGGTGATTTCGTCGAGCGAGCGCTCCTGGTCGTCATCGTGCCAGCTGCTCTTGATTCGCAATGCCATGGGGGGCTCCGGGTATCTGGATTTTGCATCGGAAAGAATGTCCGAGTATTTTACTCGGTAAAGCAGCCGATAGAAAGCGAGGTCACGATGCCCGACTCAAGCGCCCGTCTGACCCGGACCGTGCAGACCAACTGCCATATCGCCGATGCCCGTCACGCGGCGGACTACGGCATGTGTGTCTACCTGTTGCGCATGCGTGAATACTTCCGTTGGGAGCGTGGCCTCGGCTATGCCGATGCGCTCGACAGCGAAGAAATCGGCGATTGGCTCGACGAGCGGGAGGCGCTGTGGGAAGGTCTGGCCGGGGACGACTATCATCCGCTCGAGATCGACGGTCGACGCTTCGATCCGTTCGACGAGGCCGCGATCAATACCCGTCTGCGCGAGTTCGGCCTGGTCTACGGCGGCGGCCTGGTCAGCGCCGCGCGGCCGCAGTTCTTCCTCGCCCGCCTGGAGGACTACGAGCGTCTCGACGGTGTCGATGTCTACATCGCCGGACGCGAGCTGGCGCGCGGTCTCACCGCCTACCCGGCGATGAGCCGGCAGGGCGTGGTCCTGTTGCGTCGCGAATCGCTGGAGCGCATGATCTGGGAGAAGCTCTCGACCTGGCGCTGGAGCCGGCCTGACAACGCCCTCGGGCGCGCCTTTGCCAGCGACGATTTCGAGACTGATCTCGACGCCGCATTGCGGCGCATGGCCGCGCGGCAGGCACGTTTCGTGTTGTTGCACGAGATCGGTGAGCACCATGCCGGCCGGCAACTGGGGCCGGAGTGGGAAGCGTTGCTGTTGTTTCTCGGACGCGGCAAGGCGGAGTTGCAACTCCGCGCGGTGCGGGACTTCATCGCCGATTGCCACGGGCCGCTGCCGGCCCTGGCGGAGGACGCCGACGAAGTCAGCGTGCATTTCGTCATCGGCGGGCTTTCCAGTCTGCGCAAGCAGCTGTTCCCCGCCTTGCTCGAAGCCTATGAAACCTGGCGCGTGGACGGCGATGCCAGGGTTTTCGCGCGGGAGGCCGAGCGCGGCGCCCGACATTGGCGCGCGGTGGCCGAGGATGCGTTGGAGATCTATCGGCGATGTCCGGCGCAGGCGGGGGAGCTGATTGCCGACATGGTCGCGCAACGCCGGCTGTAGGTGTCGGTCAAGCGCGCGGCACGCGCAAATTGTGGTTTCGCGATCATCTCCTCGATCCGACTGGGGTATACTGGCGGCGGGAACGCCATGCGGCGGTGCGATGCGAACCGTCCGCCGCGCTGGGGTCGCGTAAGATTGAAACAGTGAACCGATGTGGAGAGAAACGGATGAGTGAGGCGGAAACCAAACCCCTGAACGCGAAGGGCATGCAAAGTCCGGCGGCGGCTTTCGAGTCGTTTTGCAAAGAAGAACGGGAGCGCAGGGCCAACTCGGGTGACGAATCCTTCGACGAGGAGAAATTCGAAGCCGCGATGAATCTTGCGTTGAAGAAACTCAAGGTGCTGGAAGGGGAGGATCTGCAATGATCATTACCGATATCACCGCGCGCAACCTGTTGAAGTATGAAAAGCTCGATCTCCACGGCCTGCCCGACAGCGGTTTGATCGGTATCTCCGGCGAGAACGAATCCGGAAAAAGCAGCGTCGGGGAAACCATCTGTTTCGCCCTCTTCGGACGCAGCTTCTCGCTCGGACCGGACGAGGGCAAGCAGATGCTGCGCTGGGGCGCGGCCAGCGCTTCGGTGCGGTTGCGTTTCCTGGTTCGCGACGAACCCTATGAGATTGCGCGTTTTCTCGACAGCGATGGCAATCACAGCGCCAAGTTGTCCCGCGTCGACGGCGACAAACCCATCGCCACCGGTATCGACCGGGTCGATCAGGCATTGACCGACCTGGTGGGCTTCGATTTCGACGAATACATTGATGCCTTCTATCTCGCGCAGCGCGAGATTCACGCGCCGGACGCCGGCAGCAAGGCGGTCAAGAAGATGGCCGGCCTTGCCGCGTTGGAGCAGGTGGGTGACGAGATCGCGCGCGAGGTGCGGGAAGAAAATCAGGCGAGTGCGGGCCTGAACAAGGAGATCCTGCACCTGGAGGGTCAGCTGAACGAGCTGGCGATCGACGAACGCGTGTTGCCGCAGCTCGAACAGCAGCGTGAGCGTCTCGCCAACGGCGCGCGCCTGATCAAGACCCAGTTGGAGGAAACCGAACAGGCGGCGACGCGCTATGCCGAGGACTGGCCGGCGCTGAAATCCGCCGAGGGCGGCAGGCGGGTGCAGAATTTCTTCAAGTTTCTGTTCCTGCTCGTGGCCGTGGTGGCGGGCGCGGCTTGGTATGTGCTGACCCAGATGGCCGGCTCCGAACAGGCGCAGCAGGTCGGCGCGCTGTTGGCGCGCATTCCTCAATGGCAGGCGGATTATGTCCCCTACCTGCTCTATGGTGCCATCGGCGCGGCTGCTCTGTTCCTGCTCACCTGGCTGCTTGGCATCGGCACGCGCGCGCGCATCCGCAAGCTGGGCCAGAACGGGCCGGAGTTGGCGAACCGCCTCGACGCCCTGCGGAAACTGGACCTGAACCTGTTCCCGGAGCCCGAGACCGAAGACACTGGCGAGGCCACCGACGAAGACGCGGCGTCGGGCGACGAAACGACGGATGCCTCCGCCGAGACGGATCAGGCGATCGAAACGCTCCGCCCGGCGCTCGACGATGCGGCGGTCGAGCGCTTGGTCTCGCGGGTGCGTCGCAACGAGGCCACGCCGGACGATGTGCGTGGTTACATGAAGGACAAGGATGATGAGATCGAGCCGGTGTTGGTGCGCTCGAAGATCGAGGTCGGCGATCTGTCCAAGGACATCGGCGCCGAGCGCGAACGCCTGGAGACCGCGGCGAAGCTGAAGCAGGATATCGAGCTGGCGCGTGAGAAGATCAAGGAACATGCCGAACGCGCCGAACTGCGTGAACTCGCCGGTGAGCTGTTGACCCTGAGCGGCCGCGATGTTTCACGTCGCTTCAACAGCGAGGTGCGTGATCTGGTCGGTCGTCTGCTGCCGCTGTTCACCGAGGGCCGCTATCAGCACCTGCAGATCGATGACAATCTGAATGTGCGCGTGTTCTCGACCGAGAAGAAGGATTTCCTGAATATCGAGGAGATCTCCAGCGGAACCCAGCGCCAGATCATGCTGGCGATGCGCCTCGCGGTTTCCCAGCAGCTGGTCAGCAGCCTGGTCAAGGATCGTCAGTTCCTGTTCCTCGATGAGCCGTTCGCCTTCTTCGATGCCGCGCGCACGCTTTCGGCGCTGAAGGTCTTGCCGAAGCTCAGCGACGAGATCACCCAGATCTGGGTCGTGGCGCAACGCTTTCCGGAAGAAGCGCGCGATGAGTTCGCGGTGCTGATCGACTGCGGACACGATATCGTCGAACTGAGCGTCTGAGCCAGCGGATGCCGCCATCGCCGGCGCCTCCTTGTGGGCGCGCCCGGCGATGGTTTCGGTAAGCGTGGTAGTCGCCCGTTCACCCTGAGGCGGCGCTTTATGCGTCCCCGGCATGGTCCGGCGGGGTCGACGTCATGAGCTCGATATCGCTCGGCATGGCTTGGTATTGGGTCCTCAGCTGCTTCAGCTCGCTTCTCAGTCGTTCCGGATCCGGTTTGTCAACGGCCTCCCGCGCCCGGCGCAGCGTTTCGTTCATCCCACGCAGCCCGCAGATCACGGCGGCGCCGCTGAGGCGGTGCAGCAGTTCGCGTATCTCCGACCAGCTCTCCTCCCTCAGCAGGCGCTCCAGCGTTTCGATGTCCGCCTTCAGATCGCGCAGGAAGTGCGCAAGCAACTCATCCGCCAACGCGCTGTCCCCACCGGTGGCGCGCAGCGCTTGTGCCCGGTCATAGGCCGGGGTATCGGCGTTTTCATCTCTGGATTCGCTCTTGTCGGTGTGCGCCGCTTCGATCCTTTCCTGGGATGGTGCGGCCGGAAGCGCCTCTGGTTCGAGCAGTGAGCGGATCAATTCACGCAGGGCCGGTTCGGTGAAGGGCTTCTCGAGGAAGCCGGCCATGCCGGCGGCGGTGGCGGCGGCCCGGGTCTCCGGAAGCAGGTCGGCGGTGGAGGCGATCAGTGGTGTACGGTGATCGGGCGTGGTGCGGCGTTGTAAGCGTTGCGCAATCTCGATGCCGCCGATTCCGGGCATGTGGAGATCGAGCAGCGCCAGGTCGAAGCGTTCCTGTTGCAGCGCCCGCAAGGCCTCGTTGCCGTCTTTCGCCGGGGTGACCCTTGCGCCCTGGCGTTCGAGCAGGGTCGTCAAGAGCTTCAGGTTGGTGGCGTTGTCGTCGGCGACGAGGAAATGGCGTTGCTCGAATGCACCGTGTTTCGCGGAATCATCGGCCTGGAGTGCGCTTTGCTCCGTGAAATGGCCGCGCGCGAGCTTCTCGAACAGCTCCAGCAACTGGCGCGAAGAGACCGGGCGGGGCAGGCAGGCGAGGCAGCCGAGGCGGGTGAAATGCTCTTTCAGCTCCTGGTCATGGGAGCCCAGCAGGCAGACGAAGGGGCGTTCGATGGAACGCCGCAGAGCCTTTACCTGCGGTAGGGCGAGTTGTTCGATCAATTTGTGCGCGCTGATGCCGAGCATCACCAGATCGGCCCGGCGCAACTCGGCGCGCTGGCTGGTTTCCAGGTCGGCGAAGGCGCTCACCTCGGCGCCCAGGTAATTCAGGCGGTGTTGCAGCGCCAGGCGCGAGAGGGTGTGTTCCTCGATGATGGCGATCTGCTTTCCGCGTAACGGGGAGGGCGCATGGACCAGGCTCGCGGCCTTCTTCAGGCGCAATGCGACACGGAAGGTGGTTCCTTTCCCCGGTGTGGATTCGAGGCGAATGCGACCGCCCATCGAGTTGGCCAGCGATTTGCAGATCGAAAGTCCGAGGCCGGTGCCACCGAAGCGGCGCGTGATGCCTTTTTCGGCCTGGGTGAAGGCATTGAACAGGTCTTTCTGCAATTCCTTGGGGATGCCGATCCCGGTATCGGAAACGCTGAATTGCAGTTGGACCTGTTCTTCGTCTTCCGCTTCGGTCATCACGCGGATGACGATCTCTCCCTGTTCGGTGAATTTCAGGGCATTGCCGACCAGGTTGATGAGGATCTGTTCGATGCGCTTGGCATCGCCCACCAGTCTGTCCGGCACGTCGTGGTAGACCATCAAGACGAGTTCCAGCTTCTTGCGGTAGGCCTCCGACAACAGCGGGGGTATGGCCTCCTCGAAGCAGCGGCGGACGTCGAACGGTTGGATATCGATCGCCAGCTTGCCGGATTCCATCTTCGAGAAATCGAGGATATCGTTGATGATGCCGAGCAGGCTGCCCGAGGAGCTTCGGATGATGCGGGCGAATTCGCGCTGGTCCTTGTCCAGCGGGGTCTTCAACAGCAGATCGGCGAAACCGATGATCCCGTTCATCGGGGTGCGGATCTCGTGGCTGACGTTGGCGAGGAATGCGGATTTCGCGCGGTTGGCCTGTCGTTCGCGGCGACGGGCGAGGTCGATTTCGACGTTCTTGATCTCGATCTCGTGCAAGGTTTCGGTCAGCTCGTTGGTGGCGAGATCCACCTTTTGTTTTAGCGTCGCCTCGGATTCGGCGATCTCCCGCGCCATGGCATTGAAGCCCTCCTCCAATTGGCGTAGCTCATTGTTCGCGGTTTCGGCGACGCGCACATGGCGTTCGCCGCCGCGCAAGCGGTGCACGGCGCTGGTCAGTGCACCGAGGGGGCGGGTGATATCACGGCTGAGAAAGAACGCCAGCGCGGCGGTGACGATGAGGCCCAGCCCGAGCAGCAGGGCGCTGTTGATGATGATTTCCCTTTCGTGTCGGGCGGCGCTCCCCCGGTCGAGCGTGATCTCGACGGTCCCGATCCGCTCGTCATTCTGCTCGTGGGAGGATTCCTCGTCCTCGGGGAAATCGCTGATCCGGCCGCTCGTCGAGGGGGCGCGAACCACCGCGCGGTATTTGCGCGGCCAGCGTTGCTCGGGTCCGTTGGGTCGCAGCAGGCGTAGCAAGAGGCGGCCATGGGTGTCATGTACGCGGATCGACAGGACATCCTCGCGCTTCAGTATCGGCTCCAGGGCCTGTCGCAACGCGGCGCGGTTGTTGGCGAACAGGCCATAGAAACTGGCCGCGCCGGCTTCGTTCGCAAGGGATTGGCCGCGTTCGTTCAAAGCGTTTTTCAGGTCGTCCAGGCGCGCGGCGATGACATAGGCAGTCAGCAGGATGCCGATGATCAGCGCCGGCAGAACGCCGAGCAGCAGCAGGCGGGCGCTGATGCTTTGGGTTCGTTTTTTCATGGATCCCGGTCTCGCAGTGCTTTTGTCAGGACACCGATGTCCGGTGGTTGCAGGCCGAGGGATCTGGCGACCGCCCGGTTGATACTGACATGGTAATGACGCGAATGGACGATAGTTCGTTCGCCGGCCTCCTCGTTCGGAAGGTTCTCCGCGATGAGGTCCGCGAGCGCGGCGCCGAGGTCCTCGGCGGTCGAATGGACCGCGGCCAGCGCGCCGGAACGAACCAGGGCGCGCGAGAATCCGATCACTGGAACGCCTTGGCGATAGCTGGCCAGCAGCAGGCGGTAGACCGTGGCGCGGTTGAAGATCAGCTTGTCGGGGACCGCAAGAATAACGTCCGAGCGGTGGAGCAGGCGGTCCAGGGCTGGGCCGAGGTCATCGGTATCGCGAATCTCCGCCACGGTTGGTCGGAATCCGGCGGCGCGGATGGCGGTCTCGATGGCGGGCCGGTCTCCTTGCGACGAGGGTCCGAGCAGGACGCCGATATCGCGGGCCGAGGGCAGCAGTTGGTGGATCAGTTCGAGCTGGCGTGGCAATGGCTGTTCCAACGCCAGCGCGATGCGCGGGCCGTTGCCACGCCCGCGCGCATGGAGCTTGCGCGCGGTCGGTTCGGGTATCAGGACTTCGACTACCGGAACCCGCAAGGGGCGATCGATCAGGGCGTTCGCCGCGCGGGTGCCGACGGCAACGATCAACTGAACTCCGCCGGGGGGGAAGTGCGTCGGCTGAATCTCATCGAGCAGCAGGGTTTTCGTATCGAAGGGTTTGCCCCGGCGTGCTTCCAGGTGACGGCGGGCGCTGTTTACGAGCTGGTGGTAGATCGGCTTGTCGGCGCTGAGCACGAACAAGATGGAATCGATGGCTGACCCGGTGTCACCGATGCGGGCCGAGTCCGATGGCGCATACAGGATCGCGAGCAGGCAGGCCAACAGCCAGCTCGCATGGCGATGCATCGGGTTTCGGCGCTTCACTGGATTCTCCTTAATCCTGAGGAATCATGGATATTCAGTGATATCTGAATCCGATTTCCGCATAGATACGTCGTTCGAAGCGGTTTTCGGGACGGAAGTCGGCATAGGGCTGATTCAGCGCGTTCAATACCACCAGGCGGATCTGTCCGCGCCCGTTCGCGACAGGAAAAAAATGACTGACATTCAGGTCCAGGCGGCCGTAGCCGTCCACCGGGTCGCCTTCCCCCCGCCACTGGAAGGCACTGCTGTAGTAGTAGGTCGCGCTGGCGTCGGTGTCATTCCCGAAGCGGTGACTGACCATCGCGCTGAGTGTGGTTCGCGGTACGTCGTCGGCAAGATCGACGCGTTCGATGCGGTCTGGAAAACGGGGTTCATCGCCGCTGGCCTTGGCCAGGCTGAGCGACAGCAACAGGCGGCTGGCCGGTGACGGGCGGTAGTCCAGGTGGGCGTCCAGGCCGGTCAGCCTCAGCTGGCCGTCATTGATATAGCGGAAGGCGCCATCGCCCAGGGTGTCCGCAATGCTCGTGTCGTAGACATCGACGATCAAGTCGTTGAGTCGCTGGTGGAAGAGGTTGGCATCCACGGAAAGGTGATGTGTCGGGAAACGGCCGATGTAGCCGAACTCCAGCGCGTCGATGTGCTCCGGCCTGACCTCGTTGCTCGTCAGGTAGATCGCATCGAAGGGGGCTCCGCTATGGGCCAGGCGGCTTTGAAAATTGCTGTTGCGCTCGAAGAACGATGGCATGCGCCAGGCGCGTGATCCGCTGAGGCGGAGGCTGTGCTTGGTATCGAGTTGGTAATTCAGCGCGAGCCGGGTCGAAACGAAGTTGCCGATATGCTCGAACCACTCGTGCATCATCCCGGCGTGGACCAGGAGCCTGGGTGTGGCGCGCCATTCCGCTTGCGCGAACAGGCGCAGTGCGTTGCGGGTGTTGCGCTCGAGGGACAAGCGGCCATCGTCGCGGCGCGCGCCACCCCCCCAGACCAGACGTAAGCCGGGCATGGGCTGGAACTGATGCTGCATGTCGATATCGTATTGGTGCTCGGAGACACTCCTGGGGACCTCGATCGGCTGGTCTTCCACCCCGAAAAGGAGTGGGATGGTCTCCGGCGTGACGCCGAACAAACGGGACAGCGGCGGGGTCTGGTAACGATCCGGCGCGTCGAGAAAATTGTGGTAGGCGATCAGACGGAACTCGCTGTCCTTGCCCAGATGGCGTGTCCAGTTGAGCTGCTGGTACTGATAGCGGCTGTTCTTCAAGCGCAAGGGTTGGACGGTGTCATCGGGAAAACCGGTGAGGAGATCGGTACTTTTGTAGCCGGCCTCGAACGTCAGACTGTCGTTCAGGGTGGGGGAGAAGTCGGCCCGCAGGTCGATGAAACCGGTGCGAAAGTCGTCGTTGCGCTCATCGAAGCCATCGTGCTGATCGCTGGCGATCACCACGCGGATATCGCCATCCCCGAGCCGAGCGCCGATGCTTCCGGTGAAGCGGCGCCGGTGATGGGCGCCGGTGAGCACCTTCAGCGATACGCCATGGTTCTCGATTGCGTGGCGGGTGACGATATTGATCGTACCGACAAAGGCATTGGAACCGAAAGCCGCCCCGTTCGGGCCGCGGATCACCTCAATGCGGTCGATCTCGTCGACCGTCAGCGGGATGGTGCTCCAGACCACCCCGCCAAAATCGGCGGTGTAGATCGAACGACCGTCGATCATGACCTGCATGCGGCGGGCGTGTTGATCGCTGAAGCCGTGTAGCGTGGCGGTCTGCTCGCCGCCGTTTTCGTGGGCGATCTGGAAGCCGGGAACCAGGTGTAGCGCATCGGTCAGCTCGATCGCGCCGGCGGCTTCGATCGTATCGTGATCGATCACCGTGATCGGAGCCGGTGCTTCGTTCAGCGGTTGGGTCATCCGCGAGGCGCTGAGCACCATCGGCGTGGCGGTGAAATAATCCTCTTCCGACAACATCGCCAAGGCGGCGGGTTGCGCGTGCGCGAGCTTGGTGAATAACAGCAGACCGAAGGGAAAAAGCGGGGAGCGGGGGCGTTTCATGGCATTGTGGGGAAGCTGCCGTATTGTACTGGATGAGCCGTCGTCCCGCTTACCCTATCATCCCCGGTCATCACACGCCATGCTTGTATCAGGATGCGGATCGTATTGCGTGTGGGATACTACCTCCGGCTGGCCGCGCATCGACCGCCAGCCGGTCTTGCGGCGATGCTCATTTCTCGTCGCGTCCGTGGGGATAGCGAGAGGTGTGCTTGAACAACCTCAGGCGATCGCAGGGAACGAGATCGGACCATTTATAGGCGAAGAATCCGGCGATTACCGCAGTTGCGGCGAGAAAGCCAAGGGTCATGGAATCGAAGTACATTTCTCTGTCTCCTTGTTCAGTAATTCAGTATATTAGTAACATCTTATGCATAAAGTATCCATGAAAATTAAGAATCAAATAGCGAGAAATGATAGATGATAGTTATGGTTTTGAGTCCGAGCGTCTACCAGGACCCCGTTATCCAAGTTTCGGCCGGGGTGGCTAAAGTGGACGCCCCAATCCGCGGTGGGGTCGCTGGTTTTTCCCGTGGCCCGCTGGCGCCGCCTGGCACTATGGCTGGTGATGGCCTTGCCGTCATAGCCCAGATGGCGGCCAAAATCAGGGAGCGCGTCCATCAGCGACTCACGCAAGCGGGTCATCAGCTCGCGGATCAGGCCCAGAGCCTCTTCCCGTTCGATCAGGTTGGCTGCCCCCATAACCCGCAGCGAACCCCGAGGCGACACCGGCCACGAACAACTCGACGACCTCGGCCTCATCCACATGAACGGA